>CAUVIG010000045.1:0-13361 GCA_963551745.1 uncultured Actinomyces sp. | reverse complement strand
TCTTCTCCAACCCCAACACCTGGTACATGACCATCCTCTACGTCATGACCTTCGGTCTGTTCTCCGGCTTCTCCGCCGTCTTCGCCCTCCTGATCAACAACCAGTTCGGTGACCAGTCGGCCCTCAACCTGGGCGTCAAGGGCGCGACCTACGCCTTCCTCGGCCCCCTCATCGGCTCGCTCATCCGCATGTCCTGGGGAATCTTCTGCGACCGCATGGGCGGCGCCATCTGGACCTTCATCTCCGGCGTCGGCATGGCGATCACCATGGGCGGCATCGCCTGGGTTCTGACCAACCCCACCGGTAAGATGGACTTCTACATCTTCCTGGGCCTCATGCTCGCCATGTTCCTGTTCTCCGGCTTCGGTAACGCCGGTACCTTCAAGCAGATGCCGATGATCATGCCGGCCCGCCAGGCCGGCGGCGCCATCGGCTTCACCGCGGCGATCGCGTCCCTCGGCCCCTTCCTGGTCGGCGTCGCGCTCTCCGCCATCAGCGCCCCGGTCTTCTTCGCGGGCTGCGCTATCTTCTGCGCCCTGTGCTCGGTCCTGTGCTGGATCATGTACGCGCGCAAGAACGCCCCGTTCCCCGGCTGATCCACCCGGCACTGCGTGGTGCCAGCGGACCTGCCACTGCCTCGTCAATCGACTCTTAGGAGCACCCCATGACGAATCTCGAATCCGATATGACCTTCCCGACCTACGGCGGCGAGGTCAAGCCTGCGACCGGCGCGACCCTGTTTGCGCTTGGCTCGTGGCTGCGTCGCGGCAAGGCGTCCGCCGACGCGCGCCAGCTCTTCCTTGAGGGCGGCCGCGACGGCGACTCCTTCTACCGCGACCGCTGGAGCTACGACAAGATCGTGCGCTCCACCCATGGCGTGAACTGCACGGGCTCGTGCTCGTGGAAGATCTTCGTCAAGGACGGCGTCATCACCTGGGAAACCCAGCAGACTGACTACCCGACCACCGGCGCTGACATGCCCGAGTACGAGCCCCGCGGTTGCCCGCGTGGCGCGGCGTTCTCGTGGTACGAGTACTCGCCGACCCGTATCAAGTACCCCTATGTGCGCGGTGTCCTGCTCGACATGTTCCGCGAGGCCAAGAAGAGCCTCGGGGATCCCGTCGACGCGTGGGCCGCGGTCGTTGAGGACCCGGAGAAGGCGCGTGCCTACAAGTCTCAGCGTGGCCGCGGCGGCATGGTCCGCGTGTCGTGGGAAGAAGCGATGGAGATCGTCGCCGCCGCCTACGTGCACACGATCAAGCAGTACGGCCCCGACCGCATCGCCGGGTTCTCGGTCATCCCCGCCATGTCGATGATCTCCTACGGTGCGGGCGCCCGCTTCCACGAGCTCATCGGCGGCACCATGCTGTCCTTCTACGACTGGTACGCGGACCTGCCCCCGGCCTCGCCTCAGGTGTTCGGCGACCAGACCGACGTGCCCGAGGCCGGCGACTGGTTCAACTCGCAGTACCTCATCATGTGGGGCACGAACCTGCCGCTGACCCGTACCCCCGACGCTCACTTCATGGCCGAGGCCCGCTACCACGGCCAGAAGGTCATCGTCGTGTCCCCGGACTTCGCGGACAACACGAAGTTTGCGGACGACTGGTTGCGCGTCCAGCCCGGCACGGACGGCGCCCTGGCGCAGGCCATGGGTCACGTCATCCTCAAGGAATTCCACGTCGGCAAGCGCGAGCCCATGTTCCTGGATTACATGTTGCGCTACACCGACTCCCCGTTCCTGGTGGAGATTAACGAGGTCGGCGAGGGCGCCCACGAGGGCATCGCCCCGACGACCCTGGTCCCCGGCAAGTTCCTGACGGCCGCTAAGATGCCCGCAGGCACGACCGAGCGCACCGAGAACAACCAGTTCCGTCCCCTCGTCATCGAGGCCGACGGCACGGTCAAGGATCCGGGCGGCACGCTCGCCGATCGCTTCGGCGAGGAGGGCGCCGGCCACTGGAACCTCAACCTGGACGGCGTCGAGCCCGTCATGTCCGTCATGGACACGGACGAGTGGGAAGCCGTTGAGATCGCCCTGCCGCGCTTCGACCTTCCCGCGGCCCCCGGCCAGGCCTCGGTCGGCGGCGGCTACGTGAAGCGTGGCGTACCCGCGCGCCGCGTCAACGGACGCCTCGTGACGACCGTGTTCGACATCCTGCTCGCCCAGTACGCCGTTGAGCGTGAGGGCCTGCCGGGTCAGTGGCCCACCGACTACATGGACGCCTCCACGCCGGGCACGCCCGCGTGGCAGGAGGAGTTCACCTCGGTTCCCGCCGCCGCAGCCATCAAGATCGGCCGCGAGTTCGCGCAGAACGCGGTTGAGACGCAGGGCCGTTCCATGATCCTCATGGGCGCCGGCACGAACCACTACTACCACTCCGACGAGATGTACCGCACGTTCCTGGCGCTCACGGAAATGTGTGGCACCCAGGGCCGCAACGGCGGCGGCTGGGCCCACTACGTGGGTCAGGAGAAGGTCCGCCCGATCATGGGTTGGGGCTCCTTCACCTTCGCCCTGGACTGGGCGCGCCCGCCGCGCCAGATGATCTCCACCGGCTGGTACTACATGACCACCGACCAGTGGCGCTACGACGGGGCTGCGGCCTCGGCCATGGCGAACCCGATCAAGTCCTCGCACCTGGACGGCAAGCAGCTGGTCGACACCCTCGTCGAGTCGGTTCAGCGCGGCTGGATGCCCTGCTACCCGACGTTCTCCAAGGGCTCGACCCAGCTGGGCCGCGAGGCCGCCGAGGCCGGCATGGCCCCCGCCGAATACGTGTCCCAGGAGCTGCGCGAGGGTCGCCTCCAGTTCGCGATCGAGGATCCGGACGCCCACCACAACGTCCCGAAGATCCTCGCGAACTGGCGTACAAACTTGCTCGGCTCGTCCGCGAAGGGCACCGAGTTCTTCCTGCGTCACATGCTGGGTACCGGCAACGAGGTCAACGCCGAGGAGCTGGAAGAGGGCAACCGTCCCGCGTCCGTCAACTGGCGTGAGGCTCACCCCGGCAAGCTCGACCTCATGTGGGTTGCGGACTTCCGTAACACCTCGACGACGCTGCACTCCGACGTCGTGCTGCCCGCCGCCACGTGGTACGAGAAGCACGACCTGTCCTCCACGGACATGCACCCCTACATGCACTGCTTCGACGAGGCCGTGAACCCGCCGTGGGAGGCGCGCACCGACTTCGAGGTGTTCCAGACCCTGGCTCGCCTCGTCGGCCGCATGGCCCCCGGCCACCTGGACACCCAGACGGACGTCGTCGCGGTTCCGCTGGGGCACGACTCCCCGGACGCCATGACCATGGCGGATGGCGTCGTTCCCGAGCAGACGTGGACGCCCGGCAAGACCATGCCGAAGCTGGTTCCGATCGAGCGCGACTACACGCAGGTCGGCTACAAGTACGACCGCATGGGACCGCTCCTGCCCAAGGCCGGCCTGGCCTCGAAGGGCGTGGCATACAACGTGCAGGAGGCGTACGAGCAGCTCGGTGACCTCAATGGCCGCGCCCCCATGGATGGCAACGCCGGTGAGGGCATGCCGCTGTGCGACACCGCCATCAAGGCGGCGAACATGGCGCTGCGCTTCTCGGGCACCACGAACGGCTCGCTGGCTGTTCAGGGCTTCCGCACGCTGGAAAAGCGCGTCGGCAACGAGATGGCGTTCCTGGCCGAAGGTGACGAAGAAAAGAAGATCACCTACGAGGACACCGTCCTGCAGCCGCGCAGCGTGATCACCAGCCCCGAGTGGTCGGGTTCCGAGCACGGCGGACGCCGCTATAGCGCCTTCGTGCAGAACGTCGAGTGCCGCAAGCCGTGGCACACGCTCACGGGCCGTCCGCAGTTCTACATCGACCACGACTGGATGATGGACATGGGCGAGTCCCTGCCGATCTTCCGTCCCCCGCTCGACCTGGCTCACATCTACGGTGAGCGCCCCGTCGGCGACCACCGTCCCGGTCAGCCGGGTCAGGCCGAGGTCGCGGTGCGCTACCTGACGGTTCACAACAAGTGGGCCATCCACTCCCAGTACTACGACAACCCGTACATGCTGACGCTGGGTCGTGGTGGCCAGACGGTGTGGATGAGCCCGCAGGACGCCGAGAAGATCGGCGTGCGCGACAACGAGTGGATCGAGGCGAAGAACCGTAACGGCACCGTTTCGGCTCGCGCTGTTGTCTCCCACCGCATCCCGGAGGGCACGGTGTTCATGCACCACGCCCAGGATCGCCAGATCAACACGCCTCTGAACGAGGGGTCCGGAAAGCGCGGCGGTACGCACAACTCGCTGACCCGAATCTTCATTAAGCCGACCCACCTGGCCGGCGGATACGCGCAGTTCTCCTACGCGTTTAACTACTACGGTCCCACCGGCAATAACCGCGACGAGGTCACGGTTATCCGCCGCCGCTCCCAGGAGGTGCAGTTCTGATGAAGGTCATGGCTCAGATCGCGATGGTGATGAACCTCGACAAGTGCATCGGCTGCCACACCTGTTCGGTCACCTGTAAGCAGGTGTGGACGAACCGCGAGGGCACCGAGTACATCTGGTTCAACAACGTCGAGACCCGGCCGGGCGTGGGCTACCCGCGCGGCTGGGAGGACCAGGAGAAGTGGAAGGGCGGCTGGAAGCGCACCGCGACGGGCCGCCTCGTGCCCCGCCAGGGCGGGCGCGTCGCGTCGCTGGCGAAGATCTTCGCGAACCCGACGATGCCGGGGATGGCGGACTACTACGAGCCGTGGACCTACGAGTACGACAAGCTGCTCCAGGCGCCGGCGGGCTCGCGCGCGATCCCCACGGCCCGCGCGAAGTCGCGGATCACGGGCGAGCACATCGACAAGCCCGAGTGGGGCCCGAACTGGGACGACGACCTGGGCGGCTCCATGGAGACCCTCGACCAGGACCCGGTCCTACACCAGATGAGCATCCAGGTCGCCAAGACCATCGAAGACGCCTACATGTTCTACCTGCCGCGCATCTGCGAGCACTGCCTCAACCCCACGTGCGTGTCGGCGTGCCCGTCGGGCGCCATGTACAAGCGCACGGAGGACGGCATCGTCCTGGTGGACCAGGACGCCTGCCGCGGCTGGCGCATGTGCGTGTCGGCCTGCCCCTACAAGAAGGTCTACTTCAACCACGCCACCGGCAAGGCCGAGAAGTGCACCCTGTGCTACCCGCGCCTGGAGGTCGGCGAGCCCACCGTGTGCTCGGAGACCTGCGTGGGGCGCCTGCGCTACCTGGGCGTCCTGCTCTACGACGCGGACCGCGTGGGGTGGGCGGCCTCGCAGGCCGACGAGCGCGACCTGTACCGCGCCCAGCGCGAGATCCTGCTGGACCCGTTCGACCCGCAGGTGGTCGCCCAGGCCCAGGCCAACGGCGTTCCCCATTCGTGGATCACGGCCGCACAGCAGTCGCCCATCTGGAAGCTGATCACCGAGTACGAGGTCGCACTGCCCCTGCACCCGGAGTTCCGCACCCTGCCGATGGTGTGGTACGTGCCCCCGCTGTCGCCGGTCGTGGACCAGGTGACCGCCTCGGGCAGCGACGGCGAGGACCACAGGGTGCTGCTCTCGGCGATCTCGCAGATGCGCATCCCCCTGGAGTACCTGGCGGGCCTGTTCTCTGCGGGTGACACGGCCCCCGTGGAGCTGAGCCTGCGCCGCCTGGCCGCGATGCGCTCCTACATGCGCGACGTGTACGTCGGGCGGGAGGGGGACGAGGCGATCCCCGCGTCCGTGGGCATGAGCGGGCAGAAGATCCAGGAGATGTACCGCCTGCTGTCGATCGCCAAGTACGACGACCGCTACGTCATCCCCACCGCCCACCCCGAGATGCCGCGCGGCATCAAGGAGCTCGAGGGCTGCCCGGTGTCCTACGACGTTGAGGCCTTCCACGGCCTGGCCCCCGCCACGTCGAACCGTCCGATGGGTGGCTCGTCGCCGGAGGGACGCCAGATGCTCCCCCTTGAGGTCGTTCGATGAGTACTTTCGTCGGCATTCCGCGTATTCCTACGGCCGCTCCGGAAACGGAGATGGATCCGCGCGGCGCGCGCGGCGTGCGCATGGCGGTCTCGGTCCTCCTGGACTACCCGGGGGATGACTTCGAGACCAAGCTGGACGCGGTCGAGGAGGCGCTGGCGGACCTGCCGGAGCCGGCCTCGGCGTCCCTGGCCTCGTTCGTGAGCTACGCTCGCGCCGCTGGCCTGCGCGCCATGCAGACGACCTACGTGGAGACGTTCGACCAGCGCCGACGCTGCGCGCTCGGCCTGACGTACTACACGCACGGCGACACCCGCGGACGCGGCCAGGCCATCCTGGCCTTCAAGGAGATCCTGCGTCGCGCCGGTTTCGAGATGGAACGCGAGGAGCTTCCCGATCACCTGCCGGTGGTCCTGGAGTTCGCGGCCTTCGACGAGACCGGCACGGCCGAGGGCCTGCTGCGCTCCAACCGCGAGGGTATCGAGGTGATCCGCACGGCGCTGCGCGCCACGGACTCCCCGTACGCGCCGCTGCTGGACGCGCTGGTCGCGACGCTGCCCGAGCCGGACGAAAAGACCATTCAGGGCTTCCGTAAGCTCATTAGCCAGGGGCCGCCCACCGAGCTGGTGGGCGTGGGCGATCTGTCTGCGACGCCCTTCCCGACTTCCGATTCAACGATGGGACGGTAACGTTCATGGAATCCGCACTTTTGCATGCCGCGTCGGCACCTGCGACGCAGTCGCTGTCCTTCCTGGACATTGCCCTGTGGGTGGTCCTGCCGTACGTGTCCTTCGCGATCCTCATCGTGGGCCTCGCGTGGCGCTACAAGACCGACCAGTACGGGTGGACGTCTCGTTCCTCGCAGTGGAATGAGCCGACCATCCTGCGTTGGGCCTCGCCGCTGTTCCACTTCGGTGTCCTCTTCGTGTTCATGGGCCATATCCTCGGCCTCGTGATCCCGAAGACCTGGACCGAGGCGGCCGGTGTGCCCCAGCACGTCTACCACCTGATGGCGACGATTCCCGGCACGATCGCCGGAATCATGACGATCGTTGGCCTCGCGCTGCTGATCTACCGTCGAGCGGTGGTCAAGTCGGTCCGCGTGGCGACGACCCGCATGGACATCGTCACCTACGTGATGCTGGCGATCCCGGTGCTCCTGGGCGGTGCGGCGACGCTGCTCAACCAGGTGCTCGGCGGTCACGAGGGCTACGACTATCGCGAGACGATCTCTGTCTGGTTCCGCTCGATCTTCACGCTGCACCCGCAGGCGCACCTGATGGCGGATGTGCCCCTCAGCTTTAAGCTGCACATCATCGCCGGCCTGCTGCTGTTCTGCATCTGGCCGTTCACCCGCCTTGTGCACGCGGTGAGCGCGCCGGTCGGCTACGTGGCGCGTCCCCCGGTGATCTACCGGTCGCGCGACGAACGTCGCACGCACGAGATGACGCGCGGCGGTATGTCGGACTGATCGATGGCCGTGCCCGCCGCGGCCCCTCGCTCCCAGGCGAGGCCGTGGCGTGGTAAACGGTGGGGCCGGGGGTGAGCGCGTGCTCGCCCCCGCGTCTTTATCGGGGTTCCCGCGTTCTCACCCGTATGAATGAGGCGATAGACCCCGCGTAATGCGACCGACTGTTGGTGTTGGCCGTGCGCGAGGATGTCTGCGATGGGTAGAATAAAGCGCACTTTGTTAGTAACGTAATAACTTTAATGCCATTCGGAGGTACCCGTGAAGGGGATTTCCACTGATTATGAGGGAGAGAGAGGATACGCCATGAGCGATACTTCCCGTGCTCGGCCTCTGGCTGAAACGCTCGCCGCAATGGCGGCGTTGACCCCTGCGCAGCACGCACTCTTGGAGCGCATCTCGCACCATGCGACGCCCGTGACCGTGGCGGAGCTGGCTCAGGAAGCCGGCTTGCACGTCTCGAGTGTGCGCGAGACCCTCGAAGGTCTCTTCGCCCTTGGCCTCGTGGAAAAGCAGCAGCTTCCCTCATCCGGTCGTGGCCGACCCGCGCTGGGCTATTCGACGATGACCCCGGCGGATCCCTCGTTTGCAGCCCAGATGCTGCACCAGCTCACCTCGTCGCTGCTGGCATGGCTGCGCGTTGATGCGGCTGATCCGGTGGCCTCGGTGCGTGAGATCGGCTCGCGTTGGGCGGACGCCGCCCTCGAGACGATGGCGGTGCCTGATCACAGTCACAACCCGAACCGTCGCCCCGTGCGTGACACTTTCAGCGTCGTGTCGCACCTGAGCAAGGTGCGCCTGTTCATGAACGCCATGGGCTTCGGGTCCGTCCCGCACGATACCGATCCGATGGCCGTCGTGCTGACGGCCTGCCCGTTCACCGAGCCGGGCGCCCCCGACGACTTGGCCCTCGAGCTGCGTCGCGGCATCGTCGAGCGTGTGTTTGAGCGGACGGCGACCGGATTTGCCACCTGGTCACTGGAGTCGGATCCTTCCGACCCTCTGCGCCTGACTGTCTATATTCGACGGCTCGATGATGCGGACCCGAAGCCGCTGTCGACGACCATTCACTTCTTTGGTGGCGCGGCTGAGGCGGCCGGTGGGTACATGCGCGAACTCCCCTCCGCTGAGACTCCCGCGACTCTGGGTGAACTCTTCAATCAGCTCAGCTCAGAGAGTCCTGAGCTGGAGCGAATCCTCGCTGTGTCGAGCTACCTGGTTAATGAGCGCTCTGCTCGTCTGGACACTGAGCTCGCACCCGGCGCGCGCGTCGACGTGCTGCCCCCGTTTGCCGGCGGGTGAGATTTTTTAGTCATTTGTGTGGGGCGGTCAGGGTTGTAAAATTATCCTGACCGTTCCCGCGTACGATGAACGGGAAGGCACTCCCGTCTCTGGAGGATCCCATGTCAGCTGAGATTGCAACCGGCATCACCGATGAGCCGCTGGATACTGGCGCGCTGATTGATAGCGCACGTCGGGATACGTGTGGTGCTGTGGCGTCCTTTATTGGGGTGGTGCGTAACCATGACGGCGGAGAGAGCGTGAACGCGATCGAGTATTCTTCGCATCCCTCGTCGCAGCAGATTCTGCGCGACATCGTCGTGGAATTCAAGGATCGTCCGGGTGTGCATCGCATTGTCGCGTGGCACCGCGTGGGGCGTCTGGAGATCGGCGAGGACGCGATGGTCGTCGCCGTCGCTGCGGAGCATCGTGCGCAGGCGTTCCGCGCGGTTGAGGCCATTGTTGAGGACGTGAAGGCGAAGCTCCCGATCTGGAAGAGGCAGGAATTGACTGACGGTTCTCACAACTGGTCGGGCCTGTGAGATGACGATCGGTGATCCTTTTTCCCGTGATGCGGCCGTCTCGCGGCGCACTGTCGCGCTTCCGTTGATCAATCAGCCCGTTCCGTACGAGGCTGGGGATCCCGCGCTGGAGCGTTTCCGTCGCAATTGGCTGGTGTCCGGCATCGGCGAGGCCGGCCAGGCGCGCCTGGCAGTCGCGCGCGTGCTCGTGGTGGGCGCGGGCGGCCTCGGCTCCCCCGTCCTCCTGTACTTGACGGCTGCGGGCGTTGGCACGATCGGCATCTGCGATTCCGACATGGTCGAGGTGTCGAACCTGCAGCGTCAGCTCCTGCATGGTGAGGGCGACGTGGGGGATCCGAAGCCGGATTCCGCGGTGCGTCACCTGAGCACACTGAACTCCTCGGTGCATTTTGAGCGCTACGGGCACGTGACCCGTGAGTGGCTGGATGAACATGGGCGCGAGTGGGACCTGATCATCGAGTGTACGGATAACTTTGACGCGAAGTACCTGGTGGCGGACTACTGTGCGGATTCTGGCGTCCCGCTGGTGTGGGGCACGGTCGTGTCGATGGTCTTCCAGGTGAGCGTGTTCTGGTCTGCGGCGCCGGCCCCCGTGCCGTCGTTGACTCTGCGGAGCTTGCACCCGGTTAAGCCTGCCCCCGGGACGACGCCGGCCTCACCGAAGGTTGGCGTGCTCGGCCCCGTGGTCGGCCAGGCGGGCACCGCGATGGCGACGGAGGCTATCAAGCTGCTGGTGGGCTTCGGCGAGCCGCTGATCGGGCGTGTTCTCATGACGGATGCGGCAACGCAGCGCGCCGACGTGCTGACCTTCGCGCCGTGGGACTGAGCCTCGTCGCCGCCCCGCGCGCTGATGTCGCTGCGATCGTCGTCGGCGGCGGTGGGGGAGAGCGCCTGGGTGGCGTCTCCAAGCCTGACCTGATGCTCGGCGGCGTACGCTTGATCGACCGCGTATGCGGGGTCCTGATGGAGGCGTGCGGCGCGGGCTGTGTGGCCGTTGTGCCGCCGTCCGTG
Source organism: uncultured Actinomyces sp. (assembly GCA_963551745.1). Lineage (GTDB taxonomy): Bacteria > Actinomycetota > Actinomycetes > Actinomycetales > Actinomycetaceae > Pauljensenia. The sequence goes on along the minus strand of CAUVIG010000045.1, from coordinate 3,077 downwards.
CGTGTCCCGGATGGTGTCCGGCGTACCCTCGAGGATCCGCCGAGCGGTGGCCCCCTTGCTGGGATCGATGCCGGTCTGCGGGAGCTGAGTGTCGGCGATGACGTCCTCGTCGTCATCATTTCCGTCGACGCTCCCGGGGTGGGCTCTTTTCTGCCCGCCCTCCTCGAACCTGCGCTGGGTGAGGGCAGTGACGGGCGTATCGTGCGCGGCGGCGATCCTGAGCCTTTCGATCAGTACCTCATGGGCGTCTATCGTGTGGGCGCGCTGCGCCGCGTCCTCGACGAGGCCGAGGCTGCCCTCGGGTCCGTCCGCGGAGTGGGCGTGCGCCGGGTGCTTCGTTCCCTGGTGTTGGAGCGCGTGGACGCGGGGGCAGCGGCGTGCCGGGACGTGGACACCGCGGAAGATGTTGCCTGGTGGGAGGCTCGTTTTGTGCGCGCGTTGCCGCGCGAGAATGCGGATTATGATGGAAGGAGCGGGGCGAGCCGCCGGGGCGTGATCAGCCAGTGAGAAGTCACAAGCGAAGACGCGAGACGGCGGGCCGAATCTTTCGTCTGATTGACCAGTCTGACAGTAGAAGTTGAAGATGTTTTTTCGTGTATCGCGTCGCGTGTTTGCTGCGGTGTCTTCGGTGTTGTTTGCCACCGTCGCCGTGTCTGGCTGTATGCCGGGCCTGGGGCGTGGGGCAGCGCTGTCGATATCAGTGGCTTGAAGAATAATTCGGAGGGTCAGAAGCAGGAGCTGGTGAGTCAGTTCAATGCGGCCTCTGGTGCGGACAAGCAGAAGATCGCGGCGAAGGCTCAGGCGTTGAGTGCGATGGTGGGCGCTCAGCTGGTGGGTGTGGAGCCGTCTGATATTTCGGGGCAGAAGTTCAAGCTGGATGGGCAGAACAAGGTGGCGGTGAGTAAGAACGACATGGTGTACAAGATGATGTCGGCCACCGATTATTGGCGTTTGGGACAGGATACGTATGACCTGTGTGTGGAGCAGGATTGTGAGTATTACTCGTCGTGGACGGTGAATGTGGAGGGTAGCGGCTCCGATGTAACGTATGTGTGGACGCTGAAGATTGAGGGGCCGGATCAGCCCACTCAGCCGTTGGTGCGGCGTTTTAAGGTGTCGAAGTAGTTGTACGGCGTGCGGGCGCGCCGAGTCTTAACCGATCACGAGAGCAAGGAGAACACAATGGCAGGCGAAGACGGGCAGGAATATAACGACGAGAGGCAGCAGTAGGCCAATCCCTACGTACAGGAGAGCCAGGAGGCCGTCGACTCTTCATCGAAGGCTTCCTACGCCCTCAGTTCGGCCCAGACGAACGACGTGTGGGGGATCGAGGAAGGCCCTCAGAAGCTTGGACACAAATCGGGCGACATGTTCAATGGCATTTCCGACGTGCTGTCGAAGGAGAACGACCTGATCGCCGAGTTCGAGGCGAAAATGAAGCAGGCGATCGAGTCGATCAAGGCGGCCGAGGCCGACAACGAGCAGGCCTTCCAGACCGTGAATCACGCGCTGGAGGGGGTCGCCGGCTCGGATCAGGCGCAGGCGTTGGCGAACACTCTGGAGAAGACGGGCTTCATGGAGAAACGGCCTGCGCAAAGCCCTGGGACTGCCGGTGTGCCTCAGGGGCCCGCAGCACAGCCTTCCGGCGGCGGTGCTCCGGCGACCGGCGGCGGGAGCGCGGCGGTGCCGAACCTGCCGGCTCCGACTTCCGGTCCGGACGAGTACTGAGCCCTCCCGCAGAAAGGAACTGAACAATGGTTTCATCACCGATGTACGAGCGCTTGAAGGTATTCATGGAGGCGGCGCGCGCCAACCAGAGTCTTGACGCCTGGGACGCCGACCACGAGACGACGATGCACGGATTCGAGCAGGCGATCGACCGCCTGAAAGCCTACCGCGACGGCCACGGCTTCACGGGCAAGACCGGGGACGCGATGAACAGGTGGGTCGATCGCTCGATCAGCCGCATTGAGGCATACCGAGCGAAGTATCAGCGGGGATACACCGCCTACGAGGCCGGCCGGAAGTCCATGGAGATGGCCCTGAAGGAGGCAGAGACTCTCTCGCCGGACCTTCTGGATTCCGCTACCTCGGCGATGCGCTACCTTCCGGTCGTTGCGTTGCCCAGCAGTGCGCCCGGTGGTGGCGTTGAGGTGGGGCCGGTGCGCTTCACCACGGGCGCCGCCTACGTGGACGGTGTCGAGGCGCAGGCCAACGCCCAGCGCGAGGACTCCGCGCAGCGCATCCTGGACATGGTGAACGGCATGACCAAGGTGGTTAGTTCTCACGTCGATTCTTCCGCTGATGTGGATGATCCCTTTAGTGAACGCCGTGGGACACCGGATCCAAACGGTTCTTCCACCGGCTCAGGCAACGATCCGTGGGGTTATTCGCCGTCCGATGGTTATGGTCGTGAGGCTGGGCGTGATCCGCGTTCTGGTGCGTATCCGGGTGGGTTTGATCAGCCGTGGTTGAGTGAGGCTGATGCTGCCGCGGCCCGTAACCGCACGATCGCTTCGGGCGCGCTGCCGACTCGGGAGCTTCCCTATGGTGAGGTGGGGTCTCGGACGAATCCGATTACGGATCCTCAGGATCTGATGGACACGGATCTGTTGCACACACGGGTTAATGGCACTGCGTATCGTAACGGTGTGGTGGGCGGTCACACGCCTGCTCCGCCGGCGGATGTGGATCATCCGCTGTGGCGTCTCAACGGTGGGGGCGCGTCCTCTGATTCGTCTGTGGCCGGTCGCCTGGGCGGCGCGGGCGTGTTGGGTGCGGGCGGCCTGGGGCTGCGTGGCGCGGCCCGTATGGGGTCGGGTTCCCTGGGTTCTGCCGGAGGCGCGGGCGCTGCCGGTCTGCGTGGTATGGGCGGCGCGGGCGCTGCCGGTCTGCGTGGCATCAGTGGTAGTACGGCCGGTGCCGGTGGTGCTGGCGCTGCCGGTTTGAAGGTTGGCTCCTATTCGGGGCCGGGTTTTGGCACGTACAAGCCGCCTGCTGGTGTTGCTGGCGCTCATGGTGTGACTGGTCCTGGCGCTGCTGGGTCTTCTGGCGTGACTGGTACGACGGGTGCTGGC
>CAUVIG010000044.1:0-13408 GCA_963551745.1 uncultured Actinomyces sp. | reverse complement strand
GTGGTGGGCGGGCCAATTGGCCCGCCCACCACGGCTATGTCAGCGTACTCGGAAAGCTCACGCCTCCTTCGGGGACACGGTCACGACCGTGTCAGTGATACCCACCGGCCCGGGGGCGGCCGGGGTGATCTCACCGAACTTCTTCTTGTTCGTCACGACCATCGGGGTGATCGTGTCGTAGCCGGCCTCGCGGATGACATCCCAGTCAACCTCAGCCAGGACGTCGCCACGCTTGACGACGTCGCCCTTGGCGACGCGAGGCGTGAAGCCCTTACCCTCCAGCTTGACCGTGTCCATACCGATGTGGATGAGCACCTGGACGCCGGACGCGGACTTGATGCCGTAGGCGTGGCCCGTCGGGAACGCGACCGACACCTTGCCGTCACACGGGGCAACAACCACGGCGCCAGCGGCGGGGGAGACGGCGATGCCGGGGCCAAGAGCACCGGCGGCGAAAGCCTCGTCGGCAACGTCCGACAGCGCAACCGTGGTGCCCGCCATGGGGGAGGTGAGCGTCAGGTCAGCCTTTGCCTCGTCGGAGAACTCAGGAGCGGCCTCGGCCACCCGTGCGGCGGCAGGGGCAGCAGCCGGGGCGGCAGCGGCGGCGGAGACGCCGGCCTTGGCCAGCTTCTTCTTCTCGCGAGCCTCGGCCTTCTGCTCCTTCGTGCGGTAGTCGAAGAAGATGACCATGAGGAACGCGGTGAAGAACGCGGCGGCAATGCCCAGGCCGTAGATGGCCATGGGCGAGAAGACCGGGATCGTCAGCAGCGAGGTGAACACGAAGGTGTGCGTGATCGCGCCGCCACCGATACCGATGACCAGACCGCCGGCCACACAGCCCGTGAGCATGAGCGGGTAGATGCGCTTGAAACGCAGGTGAATACCGTACAGGGACGGCTCCGAAATACCGCCGAAGAGGCCGGCTGCCAGAGCACCGGAAGCGGTCTGACGCATGTCGGTGTCGCGATCGCGGATCGACAGGAAGAGCACGCCGGCGGTGGCGCCGAAGCAGGCGAAGTTCCACGCGCCCATGGGGCCCTGGATGAAGTCCGAACCCGTCGAGGCGATGTTCGCCAGCTGCAGGGCGTTGAGCGGCCAGTGCAGACCGAGCGGCACCAGGAACGGGTAGATGATCGGGATGATGATCGCGAAGAGGATGGGTGCGTGGCCGTTGAGCCAGGCCAGGCCGCCACCCAGGCCGTTGCCAATCCAGATCGACAGGGGGCCGATCAGGAAGGCGGTCAGCGGCATGATAATGATGAAGGAGATGAAGGGGACGAACACCATCTGGACGTTCGAGGGGATGATCTTCTTCAGTGCCTTGTAGACCAAGGCCAGGATCGGCACCATCAGCAGCGGCACGAAGACCTGGCCGCCGTAGTCGGCCAGCTGCAGGGGCAGGTTGGCGATCTGGGTAACGCACTGCTCGGTACCCAGCGCGTTCATGGTACACACCGTCTCGCCGAAGGCATCGGTGTTCTTCAGGCCGAGGAAGTCGGGGGTGAGCAGCGACAGGATGACGGCCGTGCCGACCCACGGGTCGATGTCCAGCCTCTTCGAGGCGTTGTAGGCCACCATCGCGGGCAGGAAGTAGAAGACCGCGCGCCATATGGAGTTCACGTAGCCCAGCCACGCGGGGATCACGTTGGCGCGAGTGTCGACGAAACCAACCGAGTCGAGGACCGCCAGGAACGCCAGGATCAGGGAGGCGCCGAGGAGGACGGGCAGCAGCGGGCGGAACGAGTCTGAGAGGTACTCGAAGAACGCGTCAACGACGGCGTTCTTGCCGCGCGCCTTAGCGCGGGCGGCGGCCTTGACGTCGTCGTTCGAGGCTGCTGCGCCCGACTTCATCGACGGCAGGTTGTTGATCTCGTTGAAGACCGACTGCACGGCACCGCCGATAACGATCTGGTAGCGGTCCCCCGACTGCGGGACGGCACCAAGGACGCCGTCAATGGCCTCGACTCGGTCCTTGTCGACGATCGACGCGTCGTTGAGTTCGAAGCGCAGACGCGTCGCGCAGTGGGTGAAGTGGGTGATGTTGCCGGGACCACCGACCGCATCGAGGATTTCCTGTGCCGTGTTGGACACTCGGGACTCCTTCCGTGGATGGGATTCGACGCTGAATGCGACTCTTGACAATTAGCATGTTTGAACAAATACTGAAAGATCCAACGGGGTATCTCACAGTACTTTGTCGGCAATTTATGGTGCTTTGACAGTAACGCGCCCTGCGCCCGTTCTGCGCGGGCGTTTCCCTAGTAAAATGCCCCCGTGAATGAGTTTTCCTTGGCGATCCCCGGTGTTGATGGTGGCGACGCGGCCCGCCCGTACGCATCCGCCGATTCTGAGCGCTGGGTGCCCGAGGACCACAAGTCCTCCGAGCGCACCGAGTTTGAGCGCGACCGCGCGCGCATCCTTCACTCCTCCGCGCTGCGTCGCCTCGGCGAAAAGACGCAGGTGCTGGGCCCGATTTCGGACGACTTTGTGCGCACCCGCCTCACGCACTCCCTTGAGGTTGCGCAGGTGGGCCGGGAGCTCGGCAAGGAGCTGGGAGCGGACCCGGACGTCGTGGACGCGGCGTGTCTGTCCCACGATCTCGGGCATCCGCCTTTCGGGCATAACGGCGAGCGCGCCCTGGACGCGGCGGCTGCCTCGATCGGCGGGTTCGAGGGCAACGCCCAGACCCTGCGCGTTGTCACGCGCCTGGAGCCTAAGGTCATCGGCGCGGGCGGAGTTCCCGCTGGCCTGAACCTGACGCGGGCGACCCTGGACGCGATCTGCAAGTACCCGTGGGTCAAGGCCGGCGGCCCTGACTTGGCCAAGTCGACGCGCAAGTACTCCGTGTACCCCGATGACGCGCCCGTTTTCGCGTGGATGCGCCAGGGCGCGCCGGCCGGGCGGCGATGCCTGGAGGCCCAGATCATGGATCTCTCGGACGACATCGCCTACTCGGTGCACGACGTGGAGGATGCGGTCGCGACCCGCAAGCTGGATCCTTCCGACCTCTTCGATGACGCGCACTGCTCGGCGGTCGTGGCCTCAACCCTGGACTGGTACGGGCCCTCGGTGGCGCGCTCGGACCTGGAGGATGCCCTCGAACGCATCGTCTCCATGCCCGTGTGGCTGCGCTCCTTTGACGGCTCCTACGCCTCCCTCGCGCACCTGAAGGATGCGACGAGTGAGCTGATCGGCCGCTTCTGTTCGGCGACCGTGGCCGCCACGCGCGAGACCTTCGGATATGAGCCGCTGGGCCGCTACCGCGCGGACCTCGTCGTGCCGCGCGAGGTTCGCGCCGAGATCCAGATCCTCAAGGGCATGGCCGTCCACTATGTGATGAGTCCGCGCGAGACCGAGCCGGTGTACTACCAGCAGCGCACGCTCCTGGCCGACCTCGTCGACGCCCTCTACGAGGCCGGGGCGAACGCCCTGGAACCCGTGTTTGCCGCGCGGTGGCGGGCCGCCTCCGACGACGGCGTACGCCTGCGTGCGGTCATCGACCAGGTCGCCTCGCTCACCGACGTGTCTGCCTCCGCGTGGCACGCCCGCTGGTGCGGGATGCTGTCTTCGCAGCTGTGAGCATCATCGGACGCAGACGCGGGCGGGCATCGGTAGACTGAGGGACATGGCGGGTCTGATTCGTAAGGACGACATCGAAGCGGTACGTAACGCAGTGAAGATCGACGAGCTCATCGGCGAACACGTAGCGCTTCGACCCGCGGGTATCGGCTCCCTGAAGGGCCTGTGCCCCTTCCACGACGAACGCACCCCCTCCTTCAACGTGCGCCCCCACCTGGGCATGTTCCACTGCTTCGGATGCGGTGAGAGCGGCGACGTTATCTCCTTCGTGCAAAAGATCGACCACCTGCCCTTCACCGAGGCGGTCGAGATGCTGGCGGCGAAGGCCGGGATTACCCTCCACTACGAGGAGGGCGGGGCGCGCGTGCGCACCGAGGAGCCGGGCAAGCGCCAGCGCCTCCTGGACGCCCACCGCGTCGCCGAAGAGTTCTACCAGCAGCAGCTGGCCTCCCCCGAGGCCCACAAGGGTCGCACGTTCCTCGCCGAGCGCGGCTTCACCCAGGCGATGTGCGCGCATTTCGGGGTGGGCTACGCCCCGGCCTCGTGGGATTCCCTGACGCGCCACCTGCGTTCTAAGGGCTTCACGGATCAGGAGATCCAGATTGCGGGCCTGGGCTCGCAGGGCAACCGCGGCGTGTACGACCGTTTCCGTGGGCGCCTCGTGTGGCCGATCCGCGACATCACGGGCGCGACGGTCGGTTTTGGCGCGCGTCGCCTGGACGACAGCGACAAGGAATCGCCCAAGTATCTCAACACCCCCGAGACGCCTATCTACAAGAAGTCGCAGCTCCTGTACGGCCTGGACCTGGCGAAGAAGACGATCGCCACCGAGCATAAGGTCGTCATCGTCGAGGGCTACACGGACGTCATGGCCGCGCACGTCGCGGGCGTGACGAATGCCGTGGCCACGTGTGGCACCGCCTTCGGCTCCGAGCACGTCAAGATCATTCGCCGCCTGCTCGGCGACCACGCGGATCCGGCCGCCGGCGTGCTCCTGTCCACGGGGCGCGCACACGGCTCGGAGGTCATCTTCACCTTCGACGGCGACAGCGCCGGGCAAAAGGCCGCGCTGCGAGCCTACGGCGAGGACCAGAACTTCGCGGCCCAGACCTTCGTGGCGGTGGCCCCGGGCGGCCAGGACCCCTGCGACCTGCGACTATCCCAGGGCGATCAGGCGATCGTTGACCTGGTGAACTCGCGCATCCCGCTCTTTGAATTCGCGATCCGCTCCGTCCTGTCGCAGATGGACCTGCGCAGCGCCGAGGGTCGCGTGCAGGGTCTGCGCGCCTCGTCCGGCATCGTCGCGCACATCAAGGACCGCGCCCTGCGCGCCGAGTACACGCGCCAGCTGGCCGGGTGGCTGGGCATGGACATTCCCACGGTCGAGCAGGCGATCCGCGCGGCCGGCCGCGTCGAGGTCATCTCGCACGAGGCGCGCCCGGGCGAGATCGAGATGGCGGGCGCGGGTCGCCCCGTGCCTGCGCCCGAGCGCCGAGGCCCCGAGGACCCGGTCAGCCGGATTGAGCGCCAGGCTCTCGAGGCCGTCCTCCAGCACCCGCTGTACGCCGTGGGCTCGGGCTTCGAGGAGCTCGACGGGCAGTCTTTCACCGTGCCCACGCACCGCGCCGTCCACGACGCGATCCGCGCGGTCGGCGGCCTCGACGCCTTCACGCAGATGATGCGTCAGGCCGAGGCCCACTTCGGCCCGGGCGAAAACGCCACCCTCGCGGCCTCGCGCCACTTCGTCCAGGTGGTCCTCGAGACCGCCGGCGAGTTCATCGGCCCCGCCGTCACCCAGCTGGCCGTCGCGCCACTGCCCGTCACGGGCGAAGCCGACGTGCGCTCGTACTGCCGCGGCGTGGTCGCGGCGATGGTGCGCATGGACCTGACCCGCAAGCTCGGCGAGGCCCGCGCGGCCCTGTCGCGCTTGAGCGAGGACGACCCCACCTACTCCGACACGTTTCGTGAGCTCATGCGCCTGGAGCAACGCCGGCAAAACTACACCGAAAGGGACTAACCGATGGCTGAAGTTGAGAGCTTTACCCTGGACCACACCGCAGTGAAGGCGCCCTACGTGCGCCTCATCAACGTGGAGGCCGGGCCGAAGGGTGACCAGATTTCGAACTTCGACGTGCGCCTCCTCCAGCCCAACGCCGGGGAGATCCCGACCTCGGGCCTGCACACGATCGAGCACCTGCTGGCCTCCCTGCTGCGCGACCGCATCGACGGTGTCATCGACTGCTCGCCGTTCGGCTGCCGCACGGGCTTCCACCTCATCATGTGGGGCACGCCTTCGGTGCGCGAGGTGACCGAGGCGCTGGCTTCCTCCCTCCACGCGATCGCCGAGGAAGTCACCTGGGAGGACGTGCCCGGCACCGACGCCTACTCGTGCGGCAACTACCGGGACCACTCGTTGTTCAGCGCCCGCGAGTGGAGTCGCGCGATCCTCGAGCAGGGTTTCTCTCTCGACCCCTTCGAGCGTATTCATCTCATCCACTGAACTGCCGTGACGAGGTCCGGGGTCCAGCCACGAGGCTGGGCCCCGCAGGTGTATCTCAGGGCTTATCGGCGTTGGTGGGTCGGGGACAAGGTAGGGGAGTATAGGGGCAGCCCCCCATGGAGTTGGTCGGGAGCGGTCGCCGATACTAGAAGCGTCCGAACCCAGCAATGAGAAAGCACTACGATGTCCGCTCCCGCACTCACCGCCCCCTCTCGTATCGCGCCACGGTGGCGCCTGGGCGTCAACCAGTATTGGATCAAGCTCGCAATGGCGGCGCTCATGGTTCTCGACCACCTCCCGCACGTTCCCGGATTAGTCCCCGTGATGTGGGCGGACATCTTCCACGTCGTCACCAGGTGCGTGGCCGTCTGGTTTGCCTACGGCGCGGTCGAAGGGGTTCTCTACACGTCGAACATGCGCAAGTATCTGGCGCGTCTGTGGGGCGCGTCGCTCATCATGGCCGCGGGTAACTACGCGCTGGGCTTGCTGCTGGCCACCCGCGACGTGCACATGTACGACAACAATATTTTCCTCACCCTGGCTGTGGGAACCAGCCTTCTTGCCCTTGTCAAGCGCTGGTCAGGGACAAAGTGGCACAAGTGGGCAATCGGCGGTGTTTCTGTGCTCTCGCTCGTGTGCGCGGTTCTTCCGATCGAGGGAGGCCTTCCTCTCCTGCCCTTCATGGTCATCACCTATGCGCTCTACTCGCGCGTCGTGTGGCGTGACTTGGCGTACCTGGCGCTCGCCGCGGCCATGTTCGCCCTCGCGTGGCAGCCTTATGACACGTGGCAGGCGACGGTGTCCATGCTCGCGCAGAACTCCGATTTCATGCTCATCCTCGTGATTCCGGTCCTGCACCTGTACAACGGTGAGCACGGCCCGCACACGCGATTCTCCAAGTACTTCTTCTACGTGTTCTACCCCGCCCACCTGTGGTTACTGGCCCTGGTCGCGTACGTCCAGGCGGGCTGAGCGCTTCTCGAGCCGGTTGGCGCCTCGAGGGCCCTGCTGCGTGCGGGACCTGAGGGGCGTCTCCTAGTCCAGGCCAACCGCGTCGCGTACGCGCGCTTCGAGGGCATCCGCCTCGCGTTGACCTGCCGCATCGAGTGGGCCGTTCGCCGTCAGGATGGAGAACAGCCCGTCGGGTCCGCGCCGTACCCAGGCCGTCACTGTTGTCCCGCCCTCAGTCTCCACCTGGGCGTGTACAACGATAGAACGATTGACGTACTCGCTTGTGTGGCGCATGAAGTCGGACGGGTCGCCCTCTCCTCGTCCCGCCAGCGCGGGTCGAGCCGGGTCAACCCATTCGAGTGCGAACAGCTCAGTTTCAGCTTCCCATCGCGCCCGCGCCACGTCGTACCAGGGGAAGACCTCGTAGCCCGCCTGAGCCTTCTCATCGGATGAGGCCCCGGCCCCGAAGACGTACAGGCCGGACTTTGCAGCCGCTAGCCATCGGCCGTCCTGAAGCTCCAGGCTGGGGGAGCGGCGCTCGCGGGCGGGTAGGGAGAGGGTGAGAGCCTTAGGCAGAGTCGTCATGGGCTGATCGTATCGTTTCGGATGCTGCCGTGCGCTGCCCGTGCTTTCGAAGCTGAGGGCGAGGCCGACGAGGTCGGGGCGATTCCCAGGAGCAGAGCTGCCACGCCCATGAGCTCGCGGGAGATGCGGTCGGTGGATGCGGGAGAACTCAGCGCCGGAGAGCCTTTCTGGGGCGCGCCGACGATCGCTAGGTGACGGAGCCGCAGCGGCTGCGTCGGGGTGTTCGGCACGCGAACGCAAGATGGCACTGTAGCGAAATAGGGAGGGGCTTCGTAAGCCGACATGTGGGTGAGAACGTCCACAGGGGGCGGGGGAGTGGGTCATATGCCGAAATCAATCGGCCACAATGCGGACGGCGGGCATATTCTGGCCTCATATTTGTGAAAGACCACGACAGGAGACCTCATGGCATCGACGCAGCACACCCCCACGGAACTTGAGGCTGCCGGCGGCCTGGTACTTCCCGGCGCCGACGAGCTGGCCGGTCGCTTCCCCCTGACCCCCAACGCTCACCCGGCGACGCCGGAAGAATATGGCGAGATCATGTCGACCCTGGCCTTCGGCAAGAAGTTCACGGACCACATGGCCCACATGCGCTGGACCCGCGAGGGCGGCTGGGATGACCGCGGCGTCATCCCCTACGGCCCCCTCGAGCTGACTCCAGGCACCTCCGTCTTCCACTACTGCCAGTCCGTGTTCGAGGGGATCAAGGCTTACAAGCGCGAGGATGGCTCCGTGTGGACCTTCCGACCCGGCTACAACGCCGCGCGCCTGAACCACTCCGCCCGCCGCCTGGCTCTGCCCGAGCTGAGCCGTGAGGACTTCGTCGCCTCCCTGGTGGACTACGTGCGCGCCGACGTGAAGTGGGTGCCCGAGGCCGAGGGATCCTCCCTGTACCTGCGTCCCTTCATGTTCGCCTCCGAGGAGTTCGTGGGCGTGCACCCTGCGGGCGTCGTTGACTACTACGTCATCGGCTCTCCGTCGGGCCCCTACTTCAAGGGTGGACTGTCGGGTGTGGCCATCTGGGTCGAGCGCGAGTACCACCGCGCGGGCCCCGGCGGCACCGGCAGTGCTAAGGCGGGCGGCAACTACGCGGCCTCCCTGCTGCCCCAGATCCAGGCCGAGGCCAAGGGCTTCTCTCAGGTCTGCTTCCTGGACACCTGCGAGGGCAAGTACCTCGAGGAGCTGGGTGGCATGAACATGTTCGTCGTGATGGCAGACGGAACGATCCGCACCCCCGAGCTTACCGGCGTCATCCTCGAGGGTGGCACGCGCAGCGCGATCCTGCGCCTCCTGCGCGACGAGGGCACGGAGGTGCGCGAGGAGAAGATCGCCCTGTCCGAGGTCGTGGATGGCATCCGATCGGGCGCCGTCGCCGAGGTCTTCGCCTGTGGCACGGCCGCCGTGGTCACCCCGATTACGCGCCTGGGTGGTGAGGACTTCGACGTGGAGATCGAGGTGGGGAACAAGACCCGCGAGATCCATAAGCGTCTCACCGACATCCAGTGGGGTCGCGCCGAGGATCCTTACGGCTGGACGTACCGCCTGGTCTGAGCTTGATTGCTGAGGGAGCCACGGCCTCGTCGATTGCACGAGGCCGTGGCTTCTTTATGTGGTCACGACGGGAAATTGGTCCAAAGTGACAGTGGTGTCAGAACCTCACTAAGGCTATCCTTGGTTATGTACTCGTGTGCGTCATGTTGATAGGAGAACGATGAAACGCGCGATCGTGGTCGTCTGCTCGTGGGCAGCGGCTCTCTGCCTGGCCGCCGCCTACCTGGCGATCGGTTGGGGTATCGATGACATCGCAGGCAAGAGCGCCTGGTCAACGTGGTGGATCGGTGTGCTGGGTGCCCTGGGATCCGGTGTGTTCGCGTGGGCGGTCAGCGCCCTGGGTGCGGCACAGATGAACCAGATGGAGCCCGCGCTGCGCCACTCGATGATCCGCCAGGTTTTCGCCCTGGGGCCCTCGCAGCGCACGAATGAGCGCGCGGGCCGCGTCGTCAACTCCGCCACCGACGGCGTTGAGCGCGTCGCCGCCTACAAGGGCATTTTCCTGGCTCCCATGATCGCGTCGCTGACCATTCCGATCCTCGTCGTCATTCTCGTTGCCCTGACGATCGACCCGGCCTCGGGCGGCTTCCTCGCGACCGCGATCCCGCTGGTCCCGATCTGCGTCATGGGCTTCCGCAAGGCCTTCAAGCCGGTGTCCGCGCGCTACCGCCACGCCTCACGCCAGCTCGCCGCCAAGGAGCTCGACGCCATCCAGGGCCTGGGCGACCTGGCCCTCATGAACGCCGGCAAGGACATGGGCAAGCGCCTGGCGCAGGCCGCCGAAGAAGTCCGCTCGAAGGTCATGAGCTACCTGGCCGGCAACCAGCTGATCCTCCTCGTCATCGACTCCGTCTTCTCCCTCGGCATGATCACGGGCGCGATCGCCCTGGCCCTCATCCGCTACCAGCAGGGCGCGATCAGCGTCGGCGAGGGCATCTCCCTCGTGCTGCTCTCCTCGATCATGCTCGACCCGCTGGACCGCATCGGCCAGTTCTTCTACATCGGCATGGGTGGCATCGCGGCCAACAAGGAGATCAAGAAGTTCATCAAGCAGACCCCGCCGGTTACGGACGCCGAGGGCGTGAAGGCCCCGGCCATCCCGCCCCAGCGCGGCGAGATCCGCCTGAGCGGTGTCTCATTCTCCTACACCGAGGACACGCCGGTCCTGCAGGGCGCGAACCTGACCCTCACCCAGGGCGAGCACGTCGCACTCGCTGGCCCCTCGGGCGCCGGTAAGTCCACGATCTCGGCGCTGCTGCAGGGCTTCCTGCGCCCCACGCGAGGCCGCGTGAGCCTCAACGGCGTCGACCTGGCGAGCGCGCCCCTGTCGTGGGTGCGCGCCCAGACCGCAGTCGTCGAGCAGAGCACCTACCTGTTCTCCGGCACGCTGCGCGACAACCTGCTCCTGGCCTCACCTGCGGCCACGGACGACCAGCTCATCGAGGCCCTGCGCGCCGCCCACCTGGGCGAGTTTGTCGACACCCTGCCCGGTGGCCTGGACGCCCGCGTGGGTGCCCGAGGCCTGGCCGTCTCCGGCGGCGAGGCCCAGCGCATCGCGATTGCCCGCGCCTTCCTGAAGAACGCGTCGATCATGATCCTGGACGAGCCCACCGCCCACGTTGACCTGGCCTCCGAGCGTGAGATCCTTGCCTCTCTTGAGACCGTGTGTGCCGGGCGCACGACCCTGACGATCTCTCACCGAGACGCCACCATTAAGGGTGCCGACCGCGTCGCGACCCTGCAGGAAGGAACGATCCGATGACCCGCAGGCAACTCTCCCTTCGACTCCTGTCGATCACGCGGCGCGTCCTGCCGCCGCTCGCGGCCTCCATCGCCGCCCGCATCGTCTTCCTCATGATCGGCATCGCTCTGTTCGCCCTGGGCGGCTGGGCCGTCGCCGGCCTCGCGTCGGGGGAGAGCGCCTGGAGCATCGCCCTGATCATTGGCTGCGCTATTGGCCTGAGTCTGCTCAAGGGCCTGGCCCGCTACCTCGAGCAGTTCGCCGGTCACTTCGTGGCATTCCACTCCCTGGCGAAGCTGCGCAACTACTTCTACGACCAGCTCGAGCCCCAGGCTCCCGCCGGCACGGATCGCCTGGATTCGGGCGACATCATGAACCGCGTGACGAAGGATATCGACCGCGTCGAAGTCTTCTTCGCGCACACGCTCGCCCCCGTCACCACCGCGATCATCGTCCCGATCCTGTCGGTCGTGTGGATGGGCAGTGCCGTGTCCTGGACGCTGGCCGCCGTGCTGGCTCCCTTCCTGCTGATCGTCGGCGCGGTCATTCCCTTCCTGGGCTCCGGCTCCACCGCCCGCGCGGCGCGTGAACTGCGCGAGGCCCGCGGCGCGATCGCCGCCCACGTGACCGACTCGGTGCAGGGCGTGCGCGAGGTCCTCGCCTTCGGGGCGCAGGAGCGCCGCGAAGCCGAGATGAGCGCCATCGAAAAGCGCATCTCCTCGGGTCTGGGTACCCAGGGCCGCTGGATCGCGCTGCGCCGAGGCCTCAACCAGGCCGCCGTCGCCCTCGGCGTCGTCACGGTCGCCATGGTCGCGGGCTCGAACGTGCTCGCCGGCACGCTGACGCTGCCCCAGGCGGGCCTCGCCCTTGGCATCGCCATGGGATCCTTCGGCCCGGTCCTCGCGGTCGAGGAGTTCGCCGCCGACCTGGATCAGGCCTTCGCGTCGGCGGCCCGCGTCTTCGCGATCACCGACCGCGCGCCCGCCGTTGCCGACCCGGCCGACCCCAAGCCGCTGACCCCGGGCGACATCGAGTTCACCGACGTCACCTTCGCCTACCCGACGGACGAGGACGCACCCGCGCCCGCCCCTACGGTCTTGGGCGGCGTCAGCATCCACATCCCCGCCGGAAAGCGCACCGCCATCGTGGGCGCCTCCGGCTCGGGCAAGTCGACGCTGGCCTCGCTGCTGACCCGCACGTGGGACCCGGCCTCGGGCACCGTCACCATCGGCGGCACGAACGTAGCCGATGCGTCCCTGCGCGACCTGCGCGCCACGGTCGCATCCGCGCCCCAGCGCCCCTACCTGTTCAACGACACGCTGCGCGCCAACCTGCTGCTCGCCGCTCCCGATGCCACCGACAAGGACCTCGAGTCCGCGCTGGAGGCCGTGGACCTGACCGACTGGCTAGCCACGGAAAAGGACGGACTGGACACGGTGGTCGGCGACATGGGCGAACGCCTCTCGGGCGGCCAGCGTCAGCGCCTGGCCCTGGCCCGCGCGCTCCTGCGAGACGCCCCGATCTACGTCTTCGACGAGGCCACGAGCCAGGTCGACCCAGCCACGGAGGGGCGCGTGCGTGAGGGCATCGCCCGGGTGGCGGCGGGGCGCACCATCGTCGAGATCGCCCACCGCATCAGCGCCGTGCGCGACGCCGACCAGATCATCGTCATGGACGCGGGCCGCGTCATGGAAAGGGGCACCTACGCCGAGCTACGCGAGCGCGGCGGCGCGCTCGCCGCCCTCGAGGCGCGCGAAACCGCCGATCAACCCGATGCCTGAGAGGCGCGGTAGATGCGGGGGATGGGGCTACGGCCTCGTCCCCCGCGTCTTTGTGCGCTCGTTACCGATAGGATTCGACCTATGGAAAGACTGATCGGCTGGACGAAAGCTGACGCGTGGGGCTCCACGAACGCGATCCCCGAGTTCCTGGGGGCCGCCGGCGGGGACGACCCGGTCTCCGAGGTATGGTTCGGCGCCCACCCGGACGGACCGACGCTGCTGACGGGCGGGCAGACCCTCGCCGAGCACATCGGCGAGGACCCCAAGCGCGCGCTTGGTGGGGGGCTGCTCTACGCGTTCGGCCCAACCCTGCCGTACCTGGCGAAAATCATCGCCCCCGCGCAGACCCTGAGCCTGCAGGTGCATCCGACGAAGGAGATCGCGCGCGAGGGCTACCTGCGCGAAGAGGTCCTGGGCATTGAGCGCACGGACACGCGCCGCGTCTACCGTGACATGAACCATAAGCCGGAGATGATCTACGCGCTCACCGAGTTCAACGCTCTCGTCGGCTTCCGCGTGCCGCGCAAGGCCCGCCAGCTCCTCGTCGGCCTCGAGGGAGAGCTCGCCGATCGCCTGCGACACCGCCTCAAGCTCTCCACCGTGCGCGGAGGCCTGCGCTCCCTGGCCACCTGGCTTTTCGACGAGGACTCGCCGGCGACCCCCGAGCGCGTCGAAGAGTTCGTGGCCGTGTGCCGCTCCCGCCTCGCGTCGGGCACA
>CAUVIG010000043.1:0-13624 GCA_963551745.1 uncultured Actinomyces sp. | reverse complement strand
GCTCGGAGTGGTTGAGGCCGTAGTCCCAGGCCAGCAGGTACGGGTGGGCGATGACGCTACCCGAGCCGCCCTGGTAGCTCCACGCGGCGTCGATGTCCTTGAAGGGAACCTCCACGTGGTACGTGTAGGTCCCATCTGCACCGAGGTTACCCTCCCTGTCTGAGAAGACGTAGCGGTAGAACCACAAGCCATCGGCCGGGTCATGCAGGTCGATCGCGGCCAGCGGCGACGCGTCGGCGACATCGAAGGACAGGACCGTATCCTGGCCCTCGCCCTTGTACTCCAGGTTGGAGACGACAGGCGCAACAGTATCGATACGGAAGTCATACGAAATCGACTGCTCCACCTGCGAAGGACCATCATTGTGCGCCGACAACGTCAGCTTGTACGCACCATCCGGCAGGCCCTTGAAAGCGTCGGAACGCAGGTCGAGCGACGTCGGCTCGTGTCCCTGCTCGACCCACGTCATCTGACCAGTAGAGGAATCGAGCGCAGACTTCCAGTTGAGGAATCGCGTGAAGGTAGCAACCGACTGCCCAGCGGCGTTCGTGTACGAGGCATTGAGCGTGTGGACGCTGCGCAGCGTGCCCGTGCGCGGTTCGAGGACCGTGGGAGCACCAGAGGCGTCAGAGCGGGAGATCACGTTGCGGTCAGCCTTGGGCGCTCCAGTGCGATCGGCATCCTTGGTCAGGGGGTTATACCCCAGCTGCTGACCCGTGGTGCCGTTGTAGACATTGGAAGCGAACGTGTGGGCACCACCCGCAGAGGCAAGGGCATCGAAGATGGGTGCCTTACCCCAGTTGCCGTAGAAGCCGGCATAGGGCACGGTCAGGTCGGGCTGGCCATTGGTCTTCGAGGTGAAGCGCACGAAACCGTCGAGGAACGTGCCATTGGGCGTATTGTCCGCAACGTAGGAGGCGAACTCACTGCCGGGCGTGATGTCGATACCGACGGTGGCCTCACCGTTCGCGGGGACGGTGACGGTCGCACCCTCGGCGGACGCGGATGCAGCGCCCGAGTAGGTGATCTCCACGCCCTTGCCTCGCCAATCGGCGGAGCTGCCGGTGAAGTAGCCGCCGTCAACAATCTCGGACAGAGCCTGCGTGTTCAGGCTGTAGGTGGCCTCGGCACCGGACAGGTTGTGCAGCATGACGTCAAAGTGCCACCCCTTGGTCCCGTCACCCAGGTCAGCCTTGGGCCGGGACTGCTCGGCGGCACCCACGACCGTGGGATACACGGACGAGGTCGTAGCAGCAAGGACGTTCGTCATACCTGAGCCCTGCTTGCGCGGGGAGTACGGGGCGCCGGTGTCCTGGAGCGGGTCGGTGATGGGGACCGCCGTGCCCATGATGAGGTTCTGGACGACGTCAACCTTCTCGCGCGCGCTCATCGAGGCAAAGAGCGGATCGGACTGGACGCGCTGCAGCACGACGGCACTGACGCCCGCCATCTGAGGCGTGGCCATAGACGTGCCGGACATGAACTCGTAGGTACCTCCGGGCACCGAGGAGTAGATGTTGCCGCCGGGGGCGCTGACCTCAGGCTTGAGTCGCAGGTCCGGGGTGACGCCCCACGAGGAGAAACTCGACATGGAGTACTTCGAGCTGGGAGCCACGACCTTCCCAGGGGCGAGGCTCAGGTGATGATCCGCGGCCGCCAGCATGGCCTCGCCGTCTGCCTGCGAGATGAACGCGGCAGGCACACCGTCCGTTGCCAGGCTCATGACGACGAGCGAGTCACCGGGCACGTTGTTGTACACGATGAAGCCGGCGGGTTTAGAGCCAGCGATGTTGTTGAACTTGTCCTGGAAGGTGAGGGAGCCACGCTTGACCAGGACGATCTTACCTGCGAGTCCCTCCGGGTACTTGGCCTTGAGAGCTTCACCATCCTCGGGCGAACCAATGCCGCCGTCGACGTACTCGAAGGGGCCGCCGGTCAGGTCGGACAAGTCGGGCATCTTCTGGCCGTCGGCACCACCAGCACGCTGGTAGGCAATGTCGCGGTCGCCGACGGTGAAGGCGCTGTGCGCCAGCGAATTGTCGACCGAGGCCACGGACACGACGGAGGAGTAGGATGCCGGTTCACACAGGACCGAGGAATCGGGGTCGGAGGCGTAGGGCAGATTCTTGCCGGACAGGTTGCCGTATCCAGCGGTGAACTCGTTGCCGGCGGCGGCGTTGACGGTCACGCCCGCGTTCTGGAGGTTCTTGAAGACGGTGGCGTACATGGAGTCGGCCTCGTTGTCCATGCCGCCGGTCTGTCCGAGGGACAGGTTGATGACGTCAGGGCGTAGGATCACCATGTCGTCGAGGGCGGCGAGCAGCGCCGAGTCCGGAATGCCGCCGTTGCTACTGCGCGCGACCTTGGCGACGATGATCTGTGCGTCGGGCGCGATGCCAACGATTTCGCCCGCGTTTCCAGCGGTAATACCGGCGACGTGCGTGCCGTGTGATCCGGCTTCGCCTGTCGGCGAGGCGTCCGGGTCGTTATCCGCGTAGTCGTATGCGAAAGGGAACTTTTCCGACACGTAGGTGCCGGTCTTCCCGTCGCCCAGCTGGGGGGTCAGGGACGCCACCTTGTCCGCTGAAAGCGCAGGTGTTCCGCCAAGCGCGCCGGTGAACGCCGGGTGCGTCATGTCCACACCCGTGTCAATGACGGCGACGAGCTTGCCCTCGCCCTTTTGGGTGATCTGGTCGGCATGCATCATCAGCTGCGCACTGAGGTTTGCGGGGTCCTGGGTGGAGGTGCGCGAGGAGTTCGTCGCGCCCTCTCCGGCGACCTGGTCGTCGGCGTCTTCGACATGGGTGTCTCGATCAAGGAAGGCAGCCTTGACGCCGCTCACCGCGCGGATCGCGTCGAGAGAGCCGGAGGGGGCGCTGAGCGCAAACCCCTGGAGGGCGTTGTCGTACTCCCGCTCCACCTGGGCGGCAGAGCCGGGGAACACACCGGCCACGGCCTCGTTGATCGAGGCGAGGGTTGCGGCGCGGTCCGCGCTGTCATCGAGCTGAACGATGATGCCGACGATCGCGGAGGGGTCCTGCTCGGCGGCCGGCGCGACCTGGTCGGGCTGGGAGGTCTGCCCGCTCTTCGAGGTGAGCGCGGTGTCGATGTCGCCCACGGGCAGGGACGAGGCCGTGGCACCGGAAGCGGTGTGGCTGTCCGAGGGCGGCGCTGCGAGAGTCGCGGGGCCGGCAACCACGAGCGCAGCGGTGCCAGCCAGCGCGAGGAGCGTCGCTGGTTTCTTCGTTGTCATATGCGTACTCCAATGTGTTGACGGACGACCGCATTCGATCACGGCGAGGATCTCGTCGTGTTGGCCGTCACTACCAACATACCGCAGACAAATCTTGTGACAAACTTTGTTTCACAAAGAGAAACGACTGACGGTTATTTTACTCAGTCATAGAATCAGGGTCCGAGAACGCTTACACAGCAACGTTCTCGGACCCTGATGAAAATCTTGACAGAAAGAGAGAAGGGGAGCTTATCGCACCCAGACTCCCGAATCGTCAAAGAGGTAGGTGCGCCCGTTGATCACGTGAGTGCCGGTGACCATCGCCCCGGAAGCGTTCAGGTAGTACCAGGAGCCGCCCAGGTTCAGCCAGCCGGTGACCATCGCCCCGGAAGCGTTCAGGTAGTACCAGGAGCCGCCGTCGTTGACCCAACCGACAGCCATCGCGCCGGAAGCCGTGAGGTAGTACCAGGAGCCGCCATCGGCGACCCATCCGGTACGCATCACCTTTGTCTCAGGATCGAGGTAATACCAGTAGGGGCCTCCGTAGACGCTATCGCGCACCCAGCCACCCACGAGGGCACCGTCCTGGTCGGCGTACACCCAGTCACCGTTGGCGCGCTTGAGGAAGCCAGTCGCCATGTAGCCAGACGGACCAAACAGGTACTCCGAACCGTTGATCGTGAACCAACCGCCCTTGAGGTAGCCGGTGCCATCAGCGCAGGCGTACCACCAACCGGCACCATCCTTCACCCAGTGACCACCCTCGGAGGTCATGCAGGTGTCGGCCGTACCGGTGTTGTCGGAGGGCAGATTCAGGGTCGCGGGCTCGGAGTGGTTGAGGCCGTAGTCCCAGGCCAGCAGGTACGGGTGGGCGATGACAGTGCCGGAGCCACCCTGGTAACTCCACGCGGCATCAATGTCCTTGAAGGGAACCTCCACGTGGTACGTGTAGGTTCCGTCAGCCCCGAGGCTACCCTCTCTGTCTGAGAAGACGTAGCGGTAGAACCACAGGCCGTCTGCCGGGTCATGCAGGTCGATCGCGGCCAGCGGGGACGCGTCGGCGACATCGAAGGTGACGACGAATCCCTCGTCCTTCTGGCGGTACGACAGCTCGGAGATGACCGGTGCCGTCGTGTCGAGGCGGAAGTCGTAAGAGATCGACTGCTCGGCGCGCGACGGACCGTCGTTGGAGGCGGCGATCCGCAGCGTGTACGCTCCGTCGGGCATGTGCGCGAACTTCTCCGCGTTCGCATCGAAGGCCGTGGACTCATGGTAGGCCTCGACCCAGGTGTTTTCCTCGGTGCTCGTCGCGTAGACGGACTTCCAGTTCCGATGGTTGGTCACGGATGCGACCTCGCTGCCCTGATAGGTGTAGCTGCTGGTCAGCGAGTGGACGCTACGCAGCGTGCCCGTGCGCGGTTCGAGGACCGTGGGAGCACCAGAGGCGCCAGAGCGGGAGATCACGTAGCGCTGCGGGTTGGGGTTGCCGGTGCGGTCGGCCGCCTTGACGAGGGGGTTGTAGCCGAGGGAGTCGCCGGTCTTGCCGTTCACGATGGCCGAGGCCCGGGTGTGCGCTCCGCCGTCCGAGGCGAGTGCGTCGAAGATGGGAGCCTTTCCCCAGTCGCCGTAGAAGCCCAGGTAGGGCACGGTCAGGTCAGGCTGCCCATCGGTCTTCGAGGTGAAGCGCACGAAACCGTCGAGGAACGTGCCGTTGGGCGTATTGTCCGCAACGTAGGAGGCAAACTCACTGCCGGGCGTGATGTCGATACCGACGGTGGCCTCGCCGCTCGCGGGGACGGTGACGGTCGCACCCTCGGCGGACGCGGATGCGGTGCCCGAGTAGGTGATCTCCACGCCCTTGCCTCGCCAATCGGCGGAATGCTGCGTGAAGAAGCCGCCGTCGACGATCTCGGAGAGCGCCTGAGAGCTCATCTCGTAGGTGGCCGGAACACCCGAGAGGTTATGCAGTGTGACATCGAAGTGCCAGCCCTTCGTGCCATCCCCCAGGTCCGCCTTGGGCCGGGACTGCTCGGGGGCGCCGACCACGCTCGGGTACACGGACGAGGTCGTGGCCGCCAGCGCGTCAACGAGGCCCGCGCCCTGCTTGCGGGGCGAGTACAGCGCGCCCGTCGCCTGGGCCGCATCCGTCAGCGGACGGGCCGTGCCCATGATGAGGTTCTGGACCACGTCGGCCTTCCGGCGTGCACTCATCGACGCGAACAGCGGGTCGGACTGGACGCGCTGGAGGACGATCGTACTGACGCCGGCCATCTGAGGCGTGGCCATCGACGTACCAGAGGATTGCTCGTACGCTCCGTCCGGTATCGATGAGAAAACCTCGCCACCGGGCGCCGCGATCTCGGGCTTGAGGCGCAGGTCCGGGGACACACCCCACGCGGAGAATTCCGACGCCTCGTAGATGGTGGACTGCGGCAGGACCTGGCCCTCAGCGATCGAGAGTATGTGCTCGGGGGCGTCGAGCATAGCCTGGCCGTCAGTCTGCGAGATGAAGGCCGCGGGCATGTCCTGCGTCGTCAGATTCATGGCGATGAGAGATCCGACCGACACGTTGTTGTAGACGACGATTCCGGCGGGCTTGAGGTCGTAGAGGTTCTCGACCTTCTTCTGGTAGGTCATGTTGCCGCGAGAGACGAGCGCGATCTTGCCGGCGAGGCCATCCGGATACTTCTCCCTGAGCGCGGCAGCATCCTCTTCAGAGGCGAACCCGGCGTCCACGTACTTGTAGGTGCCGGCGGGCAGGTCGGAGAAGAAGGCGACCTTCTCACCGTTGAGGCCACGCGCGCGCTGATATCCGATGTCTGTCCCATTGACGGTGAAGGCGTTACGGAGCAGGGCATTTTCGACCGAGGCGACGGCAACCACCGAAGAATACGTGGCGGGCTCATCCATGACCGAGGAGTCGGGGTCCGAAGCGTAGGGCAGGCCCTTGCCGGAGTTGTTGCCGTACCCGGTGGACAAGGCGTTGCCCGAGGCCGCGTTGACGGTGATGCCCGCTTCCTGCAGCTTCTTGTACACGGTCGAGTACACCGAGTCGGCCTCGTTATCCATGCCGGCCGTCCAGCCGAGCGACAGGTTGATGACGTCGGGGCGCAGGACGAGCATGTCGTCGAGGGAGGCGAGCAGGGCCGAGTCCGCCAGCGCGTCGTCCTCGCTGCGCGTCACCTTCGCGACGATCACCTGAGTGTTCGGAGCGGTGCCGACGATCTTGTCGGCGTTACCCGCGGCGATGCCGGCGACGTGCGTCCCGTGGGAAGCGTACGGGGTCTTCGCCGGCGACGCGTCGTTGTCGCCGTCCGCGTAGTCGTAGGCGAAGGGGAACTTCTGCGAGACGTAGACGCCGGTCTTTCCCTCACCCAGCTGAGAGGTCATCGCGGCGACCTTCTGCGGGGTGAGCGGGGGCGTTCCCGCGAGTTCGCCGGTAAATGCCGGATGCGTCATGTCGACGCCCGTGTCGATGACGGCGATGACCTTTCCTTCGCCCTTCTGGGCGACCTGGTCGATGTGCATCATGAGATGGGCGCTCAGGTTAGCGGGGTCCTGCCCGCCGTTCTGCGTGGACTCGATGCCGCCCTCGGCATCGGGCGTGGCGACATCACTGACGCGCCCCTCGCGCTCGAGGAACGCGGCACGCACGCCCGGGGCGCGGCGGATCGCGTCGAGCGCACCGACGGGGGCCTTGAGCGCGAATCCCGACATGACGTTGTCGTACTCGCGCTCTACCCGGGCAGAGGCGCCGGGGTAGAGGGCAGCCACGGCCTCGTTGATCTCACTGATCGCACCCTCGCGGGACGCGCCATCCTCGAGCTGGACGATGACGCCGACGACGCGCGCCGGGTCCGCTTCGGCGGCGGTCGAGGAGGGCGCGGACTGCCCGCTCTTCGATGTCAGCGCCGTGTCAATGTCGCCCACGGGCAGGGAGGCCGCTGCGCCATCACGGACGCCGGAAGAGCCCGGGGGCACAGGCGAGGCCAGGGTGGCCGGCCCGGTGACCGCGAGCGCGCACGCGCCGACGAAAGCGAGGAGGGCAGCCGGTTTCTTCGTTGACATAAGCCTTCTCCGATATGTTGGGGGACGGAGTGCCAGTGGCACCCGGTACGTCGGTGTACCACCCGTCTTCTCACAACATACCTCACATGACACCCTGACAATCACAGTATTGCTTACCGATACATGAAGCGCAACTAAAGTGTCTAACACGCCGTCGGCACCCTACTGTCGGTCTGACAGCTCCAGGTTTGCCCGCACGACGATGCCAATACGCTCGACCATCTCCTCGTCCACCCACGACCCATCCAGGGCGGCCAAGCGCGGGTGGGTGGGAGCCTCGTCGAAGAGTCGATCGAAGCCGAGGATCGCCCGCCACAGGGGGATCAGCTCCTCGTTGTACGTGTGACCGTGACCGCCGGGCGCCGTGCCGGCGACAGGCAGATCGGCGAGCACCTGAATAAAGGTGACGAAACGCGTGAACTCAACGAAGGGAGAGACGTCGCGGCCAGCGCGCTCGCGCAGCCAGTCGGGCTGCTTCCACAGGAGACTGTTGTTCCACCACACGACCGGATCAGAGGCATGCTGCGCATAGACCACGCGCGGGAAGCCCCACGGCCCGAGCTCACGCCCGTACATGTCGGTACGCAGGTCCGAAGGCTCGTTGACGAAGCGCACACGCCGCCCGTTGTAGACGACGGGCGCCACCTCGGGGCTGCCCTTGTGGCGGGCTGCCGTCAGCTCGCGGTGCATGGGCGTGAAGGCGGGGGTGCCCACCCACAGGGTGCCATCCACCTGGGAGAGCACGTCCTCGACCGAGGAGAACACCGACTGGGACGCGAAGGCACCCAGGGACTCTCCGCACACGAAGAGCGCGGGTCGGTCGGCCTCGTCCATCGTGTCGAGCTCGGCACGAACGGCCCGAAACAGCGCTGCCGAGGCCTCCTGCGCGGGCTCGAGGCCGGTCAGCCAGTTCAGCGCCGAGGGCACGTAGGAGTACTGGAGCGAAGCGGTGGCGCAGTTGCCACGCGTGAGGTACTCGAGGGGCTGGACCTGCCACTCGTCGACCCAGCCGGAGCCGGTCGAGGCCGCGATGAGGATGACAGCGCGGTCAAAGGCGCCCGTGCGGCGCAGCTCGGCAACGACCGTGGCCGCAGCCTGCTCGATGCCGGACCCGCCCATCGGCATGCCAGAGTAGACGCGGATCGGTTCCATGGCCTCGCCGCCGGTCACCTGCGCGATGTCCAGGCGCGAGGGGCCACGCCCCAGAAACACGCGCCCCTGGCCACCGACGGATTCCCAGGTGATCGGCGAGGCCGGGGACGCGGAACGCTCGGGCACGAAGGGCTTGTGGATTCCCCGCGCGGTGCGCGTGTTCATGCGTTCGGCATGATGGCGGAAGAAGCCGATTCCGCCGCGCAGGAGCACCTTTGACGTCAGGAAGAACATGAGGGCGAACAGGATCGCGACGCCGAGGAGGATGGCCGCCGGGCGCGGCATGTAGCCGTCGAGCATCGTGACGAGCATGCGACCGAGGCGATTCATGCCGACCACGATCGTGATCAGTGTCCACGCAATGACGACGGTACCCGCGGTTCCCAGGATGTATTCACCGAAGGTCTCGCCCGGCATGTTGACGAGCCTGGCGGCGACGCGGGCACGGCGGTAGGACTGGATGACCGCGTAGAGCCACCAGATAGCAAAAAGGGCGGCGATACAGACGCGGAAGCCGATCTCGACGGGCTCGGAGGCGCGGATCGTCAAACTCGTCATCCGAATGACGCGGGCTCCCACATTCTGAACCACGACGCCGGCGACATAGCCGCAGGACACGAGAACACCCGAGGCGACCGCATGCCACGCCCAGGAGCGGGCCATGAGTGAGGGAGCAACGCTCACCGCATACATGGCGAGCGCCGCGATCACTCCCAGAAACGACACAGCCATGGCTCCCATTGTGCCAGGTGCGTCCACCCCATTCAGGAGCGGCACGAGGCCCATACGCACAAGTCCGACAAGGATTTCGGCGAGCGTGCGGACGCCGATCCGAAGGCGAAGGACCACTCCACCAACGGTAAGGCCGACGATGCTGCTGATTCGGCGCGCCACGGTGACAAGACCGAGGCAGACAAGCCCGCGTCGGACAAGCCCCACAAGGAAGACGACGCCGCACACCACGACGGCGACGACAACTCCGACAAGGACGACGCCGACGACGACTCCGACAACAACTACGAGGATCTACACGATCATTCGCAAGACGGAAAGTACGATCCTTCTTACGACCCAGATTCGGATCCTCACAGACACCCAGACCCTGACATTGACACACCACCGGACCCATCCATCGATCAGACAGAACCATTCCCAGAGGGAGTCGACCCGTTTAGGACGCCGATCAAGACACACCGTCAGCTCGAACAAGCGCTGGAAGCCTGGAGCGGATACAGCCCGGGTACGAGCTACAAGAATAGATGGAGATGGGATAGCGGACGAACAGGACTGGATGATGTCGTAAATCCCGAAACAGCACTCGGATTTAACCCCGATGGCACCCATCGCTCACTGGAGCAGTATATTGAGGCATATGCCAATCCAAACGGTAAAGGCCCGCTTTGGCCCTATGATGTCGAGGGATACCGCAAGAATGGAGCACTACTAGACGAAAACTACCACGAGTACACTTCAACTCAACCATTCATAGATTCTTACGGTTCAGGATTATGCAGACTCGGCGATCCGGGCGGCAAATACGCGGCAGCTTTACATAAGGATGGGAGTATCCCGTCTCTCGCCGAACGCGGACTTTATGCCCCCTACTCTCTCGGTTCACCCGACATGCGCGCTCATCTCACAGGTAAGCTCCCCGAAGGGTACATAGCTACGCACGGGACAGTTGCGCCCGCATTCGGACAACCAGGAGGCGCGATACAGCTACAGATTTGGCAGCGTGACATAGTTACAGGAGATCTAATTGAGCTCCCATTAGAAAGATGGGAAGAGGAAGGAATCATTACGTATGACTACCAGAAATACCCAGCTGAGGGAAGATGAGTTCATTGAAGCAGTCGTTTCCTCCGCACACAGGGAAGTATCTGAACTGTCCGAAGAACACATTATTTTCAATGGACCAGATCCTCAAGTCATTATTCATATCTGGCACAAGAACGGCTTTTATTTCAGCGGCACAAGCGAACGAAATTACAGGCCCGGAGGCGCAATTCGCGCCAAGAATCTGACCACAGTTAAACAATGGCTCGTGATGGAGTTGTTTGACTACCTTCGACTTAGCTGGAACCTGGAGGATATCGGGATTGCTTTCAGACGACTCGCTCCTGCTCCAGGCTGGTCACAAGATCTCGAGACAGGAGAACTCATCCACGATGGGTCACCCACGGGTATCGTCGCAAATATATCAACACGCACTGCCCTAAATTTGCCCTGGTTCCTGAAACATTCACCCAAGCACCTCTTCGAGATCGCCCACATTGAAAGCACCAAGGAAGTCTGCCAGGCCCTCTTCGGCACGCCACGCATCCCCTTTGAGAAAAGGAATGAGAAATAGCGGAAGATATTAAGATGCAGCATCTTAAGGTCAAACGTCACAGACTCAACGTTGCATCAAACAAAATGGCACTTCCCGTTCAACTCACGTCGCAGCATTCTCCTCACCCACCAATGTAATCCACGCGATTTTCAAGGCACAGGACTCAGAATTAAGACGGACAATCACCGAGCAACACTGGTGGGGTTCTTCATGGCAAACACACACCACATTTGTCATGAACAACCCCATCCACCTGAGTGTGCCATGTGATTCGCGCCCCGCGCTTCTTGTGAGGTTCGGAGCCTTTGGCGGCTCTTCACACATCCGCCCGATGTCTATGTATGCCACACAAGATGAAATCCTTTTTAAGTCCGGAGTTGAGTTCGACGTTGTTGATGCAAAACATGCTGACGGAAGTTACACCATCAAACTCAGGCAGAGGAAGTAGGATGCAGCTATGCCCGTCGCTGTGAATGGAAACGCTAACGGAGCACAGTTGTGGATTGCCAACCATCATTGGTGGGATTACCCAGAGATATGGAAGCTCCCCAAGCGCCCTGAGGACGGCCAGCTCGACTGGCAGCGCCTCTTCCCCCACCAACGCGACGTCATCCGTCGTTTCTCAGCCACGCTCCGCACATTATCGGGCCTGCCCGAGGCACTGCCGCCGGTCCCCTACCAGCCTTTCGGGACCCCAAGCCCACAGGGCTGGGTGATGCCCATCAGGTCCGGTACGCCCAGTGGGCTTCGGTGCGGCAAGTGCACCTCTTGGGGCTCTATTGTCTCCCATCACCCCATTCGCGGGACTGACACGTTCGCTCTCCTCGTTCGCGTAGTCGGGGAATATCCCTGGTTTGTGGTGCGCGCAGACGGACGTCCCTGGCACGCCAATCCGTGGGCAGACAACACGCGAGTGGGGTCCATCTGGGTGCGAGTTCTTGCCTGGGAGCATAGCTCTCGTGACATTCTGCCATTCACCAAGATAACCGTCCCGCCGCGCACTGTGCCTGCGCAGCTGCGCACGATCTACGTGGAGCGCTACCCCGACGATCCTGACCTGTACGGCTCGCTCACACAGCTACCACCCCCGGCGGAAGAACGCATCGAGGTTCAAGATGTCCCCGTATGGTGGAAAGAACCAGAATTCCTCCTGCGGAAGCGCTTCCTTCAGCCAAAACCGGGCAACCCAGATAGTTTTTGGGACGATCCTAACACTCTCGACGAGCACAAAGCTTATACGTGCATCGTCCAATACACAGGCCTGCTCCGCAATTGGACATCACCCTACGTCCCATCCCCCAGATTTATACAACATTTTGGTTTCCCACAGGAGGAATCATGAACGAAGACAGCATCAAGAGCTTGTTGTCTCTTCTCGAGTCACTACCCCCGACCCCGTCGGTGACCTTCCGCGGATATGTCGACACGTCCATCACGGAGCCGCGCGCGATTGCTTCTCCCGTGCTCACGGCAACATCGCATAACATTTCGATTGCGACAAACAACCTGACGGTTCCACAGGTCGCTATTTTTATCGGCCAAAATGGACGAGACCTCAGCAAACTCATGATGGGTGCCCCCTCGTTCAATCTCGAAGAAGTCACCTACATGCCCGGATCCTACTTCTACGTGCATCCACCTCAGGAGCTCCTCGGAGTGACAATCCAGATTTACGAGGAAATGCGTCTGACCGAAGGAGGAAAGAGCCTCACCCCCACCCGCGTTCTCGACTCCTGGACGCCCATTCTCATTGAGTTTGAGCC
Source organism: uncultured Actinomyces sp. (assembly GCA_963551745.1). Lineage (GTDB taxonomy): Bacteria > Actinomycetota > Actinomycetes > Actinomycetales > Actinomycetaceae > Pauljensenia. The sequence goes on along the minus strand of CAUVIG010000043.1, from coordinate 1,074 downwards.
CGCGCTCCGCGCTGCTCGCAGCCAGCGCGTCGACCTGCCCGAAGGGGCGTCAGAACGTTTCCTCATTCCCGTGGGCTAACGCCCCAACACGAAGAGAGCCGACGCTGACAGACCACTAACTAGTGGGGCAACAACGCCATCATCGACTACACGACCCAGCGAGTAACCAAACCGAACGTCGCGCCAGAAGATCGCCCCACTGTCACCACCGCATTCTTTTCGACTGTTTCTGAAACACACAATCCTCGAGCGACTCTGGTGGGGTTCTTCATGGCAAACGTACACCACATTTGTCATGAAGAACCCCACTCGCCTGAGTGTGCCATGTGATTCCTGTCTTCCACTTCTTGTGAGGTCTGGAGCCTTTCGCGGACAGTTTCATGATCAAGCATAGGCATCTTCACCTATTGGAATAACGCAAAGAACGCGCATTCGCTGCGCGCTCCGCTCCCATTCCTCATAGGCTTCACTGAGTCACGCGGTTTCTTGACACACCACACGATAGACTGAGGCACACTGCACCCGCACTGAGCCTAGGACACATGAAAAGCCTGTTGGATTGGAGTAAGACATGCTGTGGGAACAGTTCAAGAACATAGCTTCGCAGATCTTAAGTGATCACTTTGCACCCAATCTCATAGAAGATAACGGTGACAGCATCGTCTTTACCGATAGGCGTAGTCTGGCAAGCTATCTCGTCACAGAGGACGCACTAGGAATTACGATCGGCTACTACGATGAACGCAATACCATCAATCCGATCTTCACGAGCCCTTCCTTAGACCTGGCCACCATGGGTCTTACCCTCCTCGCACGCGAGGGGCTCGGCAAGCTCGTCGATATGCACTATCCACCGGACGAGGTTCTAGGCCCCGTGCCAGGCACCGACTACAGCATCAGAAAAGACAGATCCAGAGGATATCACCTCACCCACAAAACTGACAGCACACTGAGCGCAAAATGCGCGTATTTTACATACGCCCGCGCAATTGCAGTCGCAGCTTCAGCCCGCGGCGCGTAGGTAGGATGGGCGTGGCCTGCCTCGATGACGCAATCGGTGCAGGCCCCAACCTC
>CAUVIG010000042.1:0-14020 GCA_963551745.1 uncultured Actinomyces sp. | reverse complement strand
CCGCAATCCCAACCTAAACCCGGAACTTAAGCACCACGTTCGTGACCTATAGTCCTCACTATGGCCGCTGTGGATTCCAGTAGGGGACTGTGCGTCGCAGGTGTGCCATCTCGTGCTCGACGAGAGGCACCAGCTTGTCCCAGGAAAGGGAGTCCTCCCCGTGCCACGCTGCTTCCGCGACGACGAGGAGGCGGGGGAGGATGCGGTAGAAGAGGAGGTCGGGAGTGGTGATGGTCGAGGACCAAGCCACGGCCTCGACTCCTTTCAGTCGCTCCCCGCGCAGCGCGTGGATGAGGCGGCCGGACAGGGTGCGGGCCGGTTCGAGGGGGCTGTTGGCGCGCCCCGGGTGGCTGAGGGTGAGGATGTTGGCGTCCGCCAGGATCCACGGTGCGCCAGAATACTCGGCGGCCCGGCGTCCAACGTCCCCGGAGCGGTGGGCCAGGAGAATGGTTCGTGGCGGAGGTGTTGGATAGGCCCTCGTCAGGGTGTCCCAGGCTGCCGCGCGCCTGCCGTGAAAATGGAGGGTGCGCAGTGCTCGGTCGATAAAGAGTCGCTCGATTGCTGCGCCGGAGGTGAGTCCCGCGTGCATCAGGGACGAATCAGATTACCATGGTGCCCAGTCGGTCGATGCTCTCCCGATGTGGATGGTCGGGGATGGGAAGATGCAGCAGGCGTGATGGAATGCGGCTTCGACGAAGCTGAGAGAGGCCGCGCTGGGCCAGATCGTCTGGTTGACCCCGTGGGCAGCCTTATTGGCGAGGATGGGGGCTCCCAGGTGGGGATATGTGCGGATTGCGGCTCCAGCGTGGGAGGGGATGGAAATTTAGGGGACGATGCGGATATTGCGCGCCGCTGCAAAGTTGACGAGGTGGCGAATGTTGGCGTCTGAGTAGAAACCTTGGGTCGAGTGGGCCGGCGTGAGGCGCCATGAACCTTTCCTGCCGGGAGCGCATTCGGTGTCGTACCAGTCGCTGGGCTGTCGGGGGATGTTGCCGCCGATTGCAGTCAGCATGGGGTATCCGGGCACGCGCATGCGCCACCCGGTGTCGTCAGTGAGGTGCCAGTGCAAGACGTTGAAGCGGTAGCGGGCCATGACAGTCAGGAGTAGTTCCATGGTTGGGACCGGCCAGAATGTGCGTGCGGAATCAACGAGGAGGCCGCGCCACGAGCAGGTGGGTGGTCTGGTCGTGTCGTGGGGAAGGCGGGGGTGAGTGGTCGCCATGGTGGTTCCTTGGGCTTGGCTACAAAAAGTGTAACAAGCATCACTAATTCTCTGGAGCGTTTTCGTTCGTCAATCTGTGCAACTGTTGAAAGTTGGCAATTGTCTCCCGTCAGTCAGGTTTGTCGAATGAGTCTACAATGGTCATGCTGATGTGAATCCAGTCATACTCAAAGAGGAGTACTTTATGTTGTCGACCGATACCGTTTCCCTCAGCCCAAACCCCCTCGTGGCTGCCCTCGGAAAGCCGGCGAAGGAATTTACGAAAGCCGACATCATCGGCTATATCGAGGACAACGGCATCAGGATGCTCAACCTGCGCTATATCGGAGGCGACGGTCGCCTGAAGACACTGAACTTCGCGATCCAGTCCAAGGCACACCTGGATCGCGTGCTGACGCTGGGGGAGCGCGTCGATGGCTCGTCGCTCTTCGCCTTCGTCGAGGCAACCTCCTCGGACCTGTACGTCGTGCCGCGCATGGCCACGTCCTTCCTCAACCCCTTCTCGCACATTCCGACCCTGGATATCCTGTGCGGCTTTTACGACGTCGACGGAAAGCCCCTGGCCTCGGCGCCGCAGGAGATTCTGCGCAAAGCCCAGCGCGTCCTGAAGGAAGAGACGGGCTGCGAGCTGCAGGCTCTCGGTGAACTCGAGTACTACCTCTTCTCTGACGAGGAAGACCTGTTCCCCGTCGAACCGCAGCGAGGCTACCACGAATCGGGCCCCTTCTCGAAGTGGGACGGTGTGCGCACGGAGGCCCTCTTACACCTGGTGTCCATGGGATGCTCGGTCAAGTACGCACACTCGGAGGTCGGTAACTTCGTCTCCGACGGTCGTCAGATGGTCCAACAGGAGATCGAATTCCTGCCCGTGGATGCCCTGGACGCCGCCGACCAGATGGTGCTCGCCAAGTGGGTGCTGCGCGAAGTCGCCCACTCCTACGGCATCCACGTCTCTTTCTCGCCGAAGATCGCGGTTGGACAGGCCGGGTCGGGCATGCACTTCCACACCCGCCTGGTCAAGGATGGGGTCAACCAGTTTTCGACCGGATCGGGCCTGACGGAAACGGCCCTGAAGGTCATCGGCGGTTACCTGTCACATGCCGCTTCCCTGACCGCCTTCGGCAATACGGTCCCTACCTCCTTCCTGCGCCTCGTGCCGCACCAGGAGGCACCTACGGCGATTTGCTGGGGCGACCGTAACCGCTCCGTCCTCGTGCGCGTGCCCCTCGGATGGCAGAACATCGACGACTCGATGTTCCGTGACGCGAACCCCGCCGAGCCCGCCATTGACGAGCTGCCGAGTGACTCTCAAACGGTCGAGCTACGCAGTCCCGATGGTTCCGCAGCCGTCCACCTGCTGCTGGCCGGCATCGCTGTCGCGGCACGCATCGGTCTGACCGAACCGGGTATGGCCGACTATGCGCGCGAGCGCAAGGTCGACGGCGAGGCCTCGCAGACCCCCGACCTCGATCAGCTGCCCGGCTCCTGCTTCGAGGCTGCGGGTAGACTCCTCACCCAGCGCGAGGACTATGAGGACAAGGGAGTGTTCCCTGCAGGCCTCATTGATTCGTGGGCGTCTCACCTGGTCGCGCTCGGGGACGTGCATCTGCGCGACGACCTGGCCGACTCGCGAGTTTCGGTGGAAGAACTCGTCGAACGCTACTTCCACATCGGCTAACGACATGTGCCCCGGCCTCGCAAAGAGGTCGGGGCACGTCGTTGTCGCAGACGAATGAGGTCACTCGGGCGGGGCGAAACGCTCCTCCTCCGAAGGTGGCTCGGCCCCGTTCGAGTCGGCCGCGCTGCGCGCGTAGGGGATCGCGGAGGCCTGACGCGCATTCGCCTGAGCGCGGCGCGCATTCTTCAGCGAGGCGTCGCGATCGAACTGAGCGTCTGCTGCCCGCCGTTGCGACGCGGTGCGACCCCGCACGAGCGCCCCGATGGCCACCAGTGCCAACACCGACCCAGTCAGTGCGAGGACGGGCATCAGAGAACGCCCGAGCAAGCTCCCGCCTCGCTGCGCAGAAGAAAGCGTTGAGGTGGTACTCGGGCCTGGGGAAGCTGATGGCGTCGGCGTGGAGGCATCCGGTGCAACCGTGCCCGACGCGCTCACGTTGTTCGTCACGCTGTGCCACACGACGGTACTCGCGTCGTCCTTTGTGGACGACGAAGGGGTGGAACTCTCCCCGCCGTCAGAGGCATCGACGACGATCGATGTGTGAGCAATGAGGGTCACCGACTCGATCGAGGCCGATGCCTCGGGCGAGGAAAAACCCTCCAGCAGTCGGGCCGACGTCGACTCGAAGTGGAAAACCCCGCCGTCGTCGACCGAGACGACCTCGGCGCCTGCGTCCTCGAGATTCCAGGTGAAACGGCATCCCGTGACCCCGTTGACATCCACCAGCAGCGAAGAAGTCGCCTGCGCGGCCGTGCCCATCGACTGACACTGCTCACCGATCAAAGCGTGATCCGTCGACAGGGTCACCTGATGGGTCGCGCTCACGCCCGGCGTCATCTCATAGACCTCAACGAGGCGAATCTGGGTCGGCTCGTCCGCATACGCCGCAGCGCCACCCGCCGTCAGGGCGAGAGCCCCGGCGGCACCGGTCAGCGCTCGCGCGAGCCTCATTCGGCCTCGTCCTCAGCGCGCAGCCGCGGCACAGACGTCTTCTCGGGGCGAATGCCCACCTTGTCGGCGTAAAACGAGCGGATGACCTCCATGTCGGCGCGCACGTCGCCCGTCAGCTGGTACGTCGGGCCCCAGCCAAACGTGCGGGTACTGCGGTCGATGAAGCCCAGCTGGATAGGCACGCTCGCCTCCATCGCGATGCGATAGAAGCCGGACTTCCAGAAATCACGAGGCGAGCGCGTGCCCTTCGGCGTGATGCACAGCGTGAAGGAGTCTGCCTCGCGGATACGCTGGGCGACCTGCTCGACCAGGCCATGCGCGGCGCTGCGCTCGACGGCGACCGCGCCGATCTTCTTCACGAACCAGCCGAGCACCGGAGCCTTGACGACGGAATCCTTCACCAGGAACGAAAACGTGCGCCCAGACTTCCACATGGAAATCGCCATGAAGACACCGTCCCAATTCGAGGTGTGCGGAGCGCCGATGATGATGACCTTGTCCGGAAGGGGCTGAGTTGACAGCTTCCACCGGGAAACGGACAGATACGCGGACGCGATCGCGGAGGTGAGAGCCATGGGGGCCTTTCTGGTTGTAGCTGGAGCCAATCCTACCCGTTGCGCGGTTAGTCCAGCGTTTCCACGGCAAGGGTCTGCGTCATGATGTGGGGGTGCCCCGGCCACAGCGTCAGCGCGCGCTCGCGCACCGCCGCGGTTTCCACGCACACGAAGTTCTGCCACTCGCCTTCGCCCACGTCGCTCATCGTGGCCGCACCCTGTGACCAGGGGTTCCACACGATCGTCGAGCCCGAACCGTTCTTGTCCACGATGATGCGCCGGCCCAGCTTCGGGTCGACGACCTGGACCTGCTGGGTGGAGGTGTAGACGCGGTCGGTCGGGCCGATGAAGGTGACGTCGCCACTCTGAGTGGCGTAGCGCTCGCGGACCTTGTCGTAGTAGCGCTCGCCGTCCAGGCCCTCCACCGTCACGTCCTTCACGTCGCCGACGTGCAGGTAGGTGTGCAGGGCGGCCTCGATAGCGAAGGGGTGGTCGTCCTCGTTCGTGAGGGTGAGGGTCACCTTCAGCTCGGCCCCGGCGGTGATGTCCAGATGGGCGCAGAAGGAGTGCGTGTATAGGGCGGAGGTCTCGCCCGTGTGGTGCAGCTCGAAGGAGAACGAGGCCGGTGCATCGTCCGTGGGCTGGGTACTTCTCAGCAGCGTCCAGGGGCTCGTGCGGGCGAAACCGTGGGCACCTGCTCCTTGCCCAGGCCTCGTCGGGGAGTCGGTGGGGCTACCGAACCAGGGCAGGCACAGGGGGATGCCGCCGCGGATCGCCTTCGTGCCATCTCGCACCGCTCGGGAGGAAAGCCACAGGACGTCCGGGTGGCCCGTGGGACGCCACGACAGCAGGTGCGCACCGAAGGGGGTGACAAGGGTCGAGGCCGTGGGAACTTCTGCGCTGAGCGTGGCGATGTCAGTCATACAAGCCAGTTAACGCCATTGCTTGTGAACGATCAAATAGACCGGACAATGGCCCCTCACATCTTCGCCAGCTGTCCACTACGTGGTGGAATTCGCAACACGGGGATCGCGTTGCCCCTTGTTCAGCCGATATTCTTGGAGGCGTATGTGCGTGAAATCGGTTCGAACCGGTCGTGTCTGCGGCGTCTTCGCCCCCTCACGCGCATAAATCTGTATCCACATTTGAGGAGTCCACATATGTCCACGCGTCCCGACCTGCGAAATGTCGCCATCGTCGCACACGTCGATCATGGCAAGACCACGCTGGTTGACGCAATGCTCTGGCAGTCCGGAGCATTCTCCGAGCGCGACACGGTCGAAAAGACCGGCGAGCGCGTCATGGACTCCGGCGACCTCGAGCGCGAGAAGGGCATCACCATTCTCGCCAAGAACACCGCCGTCCACTACACCGGCCCGGCCGCCCAGGCCCTGGGCCTTGAGGACGGCGTCATTATCAACGTCATCGACACCCCCGGCCACGCCGACTTCGGTGGCGAGGTCGAGCGAGGCTTGTCGATGGTCGACGGCGTCGTCCTTATGGTCGATGCCTCTGAGGGCCCGCTCCCTCAGACCCGCTTCGTGCTGCGCAAGGCCCTCCAGGCCCACCTGCCCGTCATCGTCGTCGTTAACAAGGTCGACCGCCCCGACTCGCGTATCGAGGAGGTCGTCTCCGAGACGACCGACCTGCTCCTGTCGCTGGGCGAGGACCTCATGAACGAGGGCATCGATATCGACGTGGACTCCCTCATGGACGTTCCCGTCGTCTACGCCTCCGCCAAGGCCGGCAAGTGCTCGCTGGAGAATCCGGGCGATGGCCAGCTGCCCACCGAGAACCTCGAGCCCCTGTTCGAGACCATCCTGAACCGCATCCCCGGCCCCACCTACGACGAGGACATGCCGCTGCAAGCCCACGTCACCAACCTCGATGCTTCGCCGTTCCTGGGCCGTCTCGCCCTGCTGCGCATTCACAACGGCACCCTGAAGAAGGGCGCCGACGTGGGCCTGGCGCGCCACGACGGCACCATCCAGCGCGTCCACATCTCCGAGTTGCTGGCCACCGAGGGTCTCGAGCGCGTGTCCACCGAATCCGCCGCCCCCGGCGATATCGTCGCCGTCGCCGGCATCGAAGACATCATGATCGGCGAGTCTCTCGTCGACCTCGAGGACCCGCGTCCCCTGCCGCTCATCACCGTGGACGACCCGGCCATCTCCATGACGATCGGCATCAATACCTCGCCCATGGCCGGCCGCGTCAAGGGTGCCAAGGTCACGGCCCGCCAGGTCAAGGATCGCCTCGACCGCGAGCTCATCGGCAACGTGTCCCTGAAGGTTCTGCCCACCGAGCGCCCCGACGCCTGGGAGGTTCAGGGCCGTGGCGAACTCGCCCTGGCGATCCTGGTGGAGCAGATGCGCCGTGAGGGCTTCGAGCTCACCGTCGGCAAGCCGCAGGTCGTTACCAAGGAGATCGACGGCGTTCTCAGCGAGCCTATGGAGCGCATGACGATCGACATTCCCGAGGAGTACCTGGGTGCCGTCACGCAGCTTATGGCAGCCCGCAAGGGTCGCATGGAGACCATGGCGAACCACGGTTCGGGCTGGATCCGCCTCGAGTTCGTGGTCCCCGCCCGAGGCCTCATCGGCTTCCGCACGCGCTTCCTCACCGAAACGCGCGGCACCGGCATCGCCTCGTCCATCTCCGAGGGCTACGCCCCCTGGCAGGGCACCATCGAGCAGCGCCTCACCGGCTCCCTCGTTGCCGACCGCGCCGGCCAGGCCACCCCGTACGCGATGACGAACCTGCAGGAGCGCGGCTCCTTCATCGTCGAGCCCTCCTCCGAGGTCTACGAGGGCCAGGTCGTGGGCGAAAACCCGCGCGGCGAGGACATGGACGTGAACATCTGCCGCGAGAAGAAGCAGACGAACACGCGTAGCGCGACCGCCGACGTATACGAGTCGCTGACCCCCTCGCGCAAGCTGACGCTCGAGGAATCCCTCGAGTTCGCGGCCAACGACGAGTGCGTCGAGGTCACGCCCGAGGCCGTGCGCGTGCGCAAGGTCGTCCTGGACGCCCAGGAGCGCTTCAAGATCGCCGCTCGCGAGCGCCGCGCCAATCGCTGATCGCCGTTTCCTTCCCCGCCTGCTAGATGGTGGGCGGAGGAGGCACGCGCTTGCCCGTCACCATCGTGCGGGCATCCACGCGAACCGGCCCGCGCCTCGTCGCGACCGTGACGTGTGTGGGGGCCACCTCGAGAGCCTCTCCCAGGGCGTCGTGCAGTCCGTCTGCCAGGCGGTAGCGGATGACGATCCTCTCTCCGACAGCGAAGCTCATCCACGGCAGCTGGGGAATTGCGCCAGGCGCGCGTGTGGAAAATTCCTCGCGCGCCCCTTCGGCCTCGGTGTGCTGAATCGGCATGTTCTCGCCGTTCGCAGCGCTGTCGGGGACACGGGGTGACTCGGGGCTACTCATACGTGAATAATAGAATCAACGAGTCTTTAGAACTGACCAGGAGGAACGTCTCATGACCTACGTCATCGCGCAGCCCTGCGTGGACGTCAAGGATCGCGCATGCGTGGACGAATGCCCCGTCGACTGCATCTACGAGGGTGAGCGTACGCTCTACATCCACCCCGAGGAATGCGTCGACTGCGGCGCCTGCGAACCCGTGTGTCCGACCGAGGCGATCTTCTACGAGGACGACCTTCCCGACGAGTGGTCCGACTACCTGCGCGCCAACGCGGACTTCTTCAACCAGCTCGGCAGCCCGGGAGGCGCCCAGAAGACCGGCGTTCAGGACTACGACGATCCCATGATCGCCGAGCTTCCTCCTCAGAATGAGGAATGGAAAGCCGAGAACATGTGACGGTCGGATAGGGTGGGGGCATGAGCCTGTTGCTACCCCGCCCCCTGGACCTACCCGAGTTCCCCTGGGATCAACTGGCCCCCGCCAAGGCGCGTGCCACTGAACATCCCGGGGGAATGTGCGATCTCAGCGTCGGAACCCCGGTCGATGACACTCCCGCGTTCATTCGCGAGGCCCTCGCTGATGCCTCCAACGCGCACGGCTACCCGACGGTGATTGGCACTGTCGAGGTCCGCAACGCGATCCTGGCATGGGGTGCGCGCCGGGGCATGGTCGACGTGGGCATGAGCGGCGTGATCCCAACGATCGGCTCGAAGGAGGCCGTCGCGTGGATCCCCGCCCTGCTGGGCGTGCGCCCGGGCGACGCGGTCCTCGTGCCCGAGGTCGCCTACCCGACCTACGACATCGGCGCTCGACTGGCTGGTGCCACTCCCGTCGCCGTGGACCCGACGAACCCCGACGCCTGGCCCGAGGCCGCCCTCGTCTACCTCAACTCGCCGGGCAATCCCGACGGGCATGTGATGAGCAAGGACGAGCTGCGCGCCGTCGTCGCATGGGCGCGCGCTCACGGCGCTGTCGTCGTCTCCGACGAGTGCTATGCGGCCCTGCCCTGGTCGGAGCCCTACGTGAGCGAGGGAGTGCCCTCCCTGCTCGATACGGACGTGTGCGAGGGCGATGCGAGCGGACTCCTCGTCCTGTACTCGCTGTCTAAGCAGTCGAATCTCGCGGGCTACCGCGGTGCTCTCATCTATGGCGATCCCGCACTGGTCGCCCCGATCGTGAGCGTGCGCAAGCACTCTGGACTCATGGTGCCCGCTCCCGTCCAGCACGCGATGGCCGTCGCTCTCAACGATACTGAGCACGTCGAGCGCCAGCGCAGCGTCTACGCCGTGCGTCGCGCCCTCCTCCTTGAGGCACTGACTGACGCCGGCCTCGACGTCGATCCTGACACGGCGGCCGGCCTGTACCTGTGGGTCTCGGACCCCGCCAATCCGACCGACTCGTGGGCCCTCGTGAACCGCCTGGCCGAGCTCGGCATCCTCGTCGCCCCCGGCGACTTCTACGGCACGGCAGCCCGCGGGCACGTCCGCGTGGCCCTGACCGCCACCGACGAACGCATTCAGTCGGCCGCCAGCCGCATCCGCGAGGCCTGGACTGCGCGCTGACACGTCAGCTACATAAGGAGGCCGGGGCCGCCCACACGCACTGCGCGTGGGCGGCCCCGGCCTCGTTCGTAGACAAAACTCAGTTCGACGCGTGCAGCGCGTCGTTGAGCTCAATGCCCACGACACCCGCGCGGGCGATGGCCTCGATGCGGCCGGTCTGGGAGTTGCGGCGGAACAGGATGTTCGACGCGCCCGACAGCTCGCGCGCGGCAATCGTGCGCGGCTCGGCCTCGCCGGAGGAATCGATGAGCGTCACCTTCGCGCCGGCGGTCACGTACAGGCCAGCCTCGACCACGCAGTCGTCGCCCAGCGCGATGCCCAGGCCCGAGTTCGCGCCCAGCAGGCAGCGCTCGCCCAGGCGCACGCGCTGCTTGCCGCCGCCCGAGAGAGTACCCATCGTGGAGGCGCCGCCGCCCACGTCCGAGCCGTCGCCGATGACGACGCCCTGCGAGACGCGACCCTCGACCATCGAGCGGCCCAGCGTGCCTGCGTTGAAGTTGACGAAGCCGGCGTGCATGACGGTCGTGCCCTCGGACAGGTAGGCGCCCAGGCGCACGCGCGTGCCGTCGGCGATGCGAACGCCCGACGGCAGCACGTAGTTGACCATCGGCGGGAATTTGTCGACGCCCTGAACGGTGACAGGGCGTCCGTCGCGAGCGCGCAGGCGCAGGCGGGTGGCCTCGAAGTCGGCGACGGCGCACGGGCCGGCATCTGTCCACACGACGTTGGGCAGCACCGCGAAGATACCGTCCAGGTTGATCGTGTTGGGCTGAACCAGGCGGTGGGAGAGCAGGTGTAGGCGCAGGTAGGCGTCCTCCGTCGACGCGGGGGCTTCCTGCAGGTCAATCGCCGTGGTCACGATGACGTTGCGCACGCGGCGCGCGTCATCGACGCGCTCCAGCACGGACAGCGAGGTCGCCAGCTCCTCGTCGGTCCCAGCCTCGCCCAGGTGCGGGGCGGGGTACCACGTGTCGAGTGTCGTGCCGTCCAGAGTGATCGTTGCGAGGCCGATGCCCCATGCGGTGCTGTTGTCCATGCCCCTACAGTACGGCGCGACGGGCGGGTGATTGGCCCTGAAACTCAGGGGCGCGGCGCATCCCACAGGTGCGGCCAGAACACTCCGAGCTCGGTGGCCATGGAGCGCAGCAGCGGCAAAGAGATGCCGACAACCGAGTGATAATCGCCCGTCACGCCCTCGATGAAGGGGCCGCCCAGTCCGTCCACCGTGAAGGACCCCGCCACGTGCAGAGGCTCGCCGGTGGCGACGTACGCGTCGATCTCGTCATCCGAGATGTCCCCGAAGTGGACCTGGGTCGAGGCGGAGCGGGTGACGGTCGCGGTGATCGTTCGTTCGTTCGCTGTTCCGTCGTTGGACGAGGCCGGGGCCAGGATTGCGGCCGAGTGGCCCGTCCATAGGGTGGCGCTCGTGCGGCGCATGGCGCGGATGTGCTCGCGGGCCACGTCGGGCGTGTGGGGCTTGCCGAGCATCTGGCCATCGATCTCGAGCATGGAGTCGCAGCCGACGACGAGGACGGCCTCATCCTCGGGCAGTTCGGCGTTGGTGCTGGGCGCGCTCAGGGTCTCGCAGACGTCGGCGCACTTGGCCGCGGCGAGCGCTGCGACTTCGTCCGCCGGGGTGGTCGTGCCGCCCGAGAATGCGCGCCCGCCGGGCAGTGCAGCGAGGACGGCGTCCTCGTCGACGGTTGAAACCTGGACGATCGGTGTGACGCCCGCTGCAATGAGCGTTGCGCGGCGTGCGGGGGAAGCGGAGGCAAGAACAAGGCGCATAGGGACATTGTGGACCATCGCGTGAAAAGCGTGTAGACAAACTGCAATTTGTTGCAAGATGGCGGGTTTTCGCAGGTAAACGTGCAAAACCCTGGTGAAAAACTCGTCAGACTACTACAATTGTCTACGTACGAGATCACAATCTCGATGTGACTTTGAAAAGTGATCTGATATACCGTTACCCGCTGATGTGGTGTTGAGTCAGCCCAAAGAGGAGGGATTTGCGATGGATGAGCGCGCGACTTCGTCCCATGCAACTCCTGATGACCTGACCGCAACAAGCTACGTTCCCCAGCTGCTCGGAGGTCATCTGACGTATTCGGCCCGCGATCTCGCAGAGATGACGGATACGCCTATCGAACGAGTCTTTCGTTTCTGGATTGCCCTCGGCTTCCAGGCTCCCACCGCAGATGACAAGGTGTTCTCTCAGCGCGATCTGGAAGTTTTCAGTCGCTGGCACGACCTCGTCGAATCCGGTGGCATTGACACGGCTACCTCACGCTCTCTCCTGCGCGCCAACGCCCACCTGGCCGATCGCCTGGCCCTGTGGCAGTTTGAGGCGCTGGTAGAAGATACAATGCGTCGTCTGATGCTCGACGACACGACGGCCCGCATGTACGTGCTGGACCATATGCGCGAGTACGTCGACGTCTTCCAGGAGATGTTCACATACTCTTGGCGGCGTCAGCTCGAGGCGACCCTGTCCCGTTTCGACCGTGAGGTGTCCCAGCGTGGTCACGAGGAGCGGCATAACCGCTTCCCGCTCAACCGCTGCCTCGGCTTCGTCGACATGGTTTCCTACACGTCGTCCTCGACGATCCTCGGTGATGCCCTCGTGGGCCTCATCGAGCGCTTCGAGGAGGAGAGTCGTAACGCTGTCATCGAGGAGGGTGGTCGCGTCGTCAAGATGATCGGTGATGCCGTTCTCTACATCGCCGATGACCTGCCGACCGGCCTGCGTGTGGCCACAGCCCTCATCGAGAGGCTGAATGCTGACGATGAGATGCTGCCCGTGCGAGCGTCCTTCGTGCGCGGAGACGTTTTTTCGCGATCGGGTGATGTCTTTGGGCCTACCGTGAACCTCGCGTCTCGACTCGTGGACATTGCTCCGGTGGGCAAGATCCTTACCGATCCGACCACGGCTGCTTCCATCGCTGCGGGCGAGGTTGGCGACGGGTATGAGCTCGAGGAGTTCCCGACGGCGGACTTGCGCGGCTTCGGTCCCGTCTCGCCGTACCTGCTCTCAAGCGTTGTCAAATAACGTTCATCTCGCAGTGTGAACTAGCGTTTGATCAGCCCGCATAACGGGTCAAGAAAGGTGCAAGTTTTGGTTCAGAATTGCTAAGATGTAAGCGTGACTACAGTTCTCCTCGTTGAAGACGATCCGGCAATCTCCGAGCCCCTCGCCCGCGCACTGGGCAGGGAGGGCTACGACGTGCGTGCACACGCGACGGGCGCTGAGGCCCTCGCGGATGTTCGCGGCGTTGACCTGGTCGTCCTGGACCTTGGCCTGCCCGATATGGACGGCCTGGATGTCGCCCGCGAGATCCGTTCCTCTGGCAACCGAGTCCCCATTTTGATCCTCACTGCGCGCACGGACGAAGTCGACATGGTCGTCGGCCTGGACGCGGGCGCAGACGACTACGTGACGAAGCCCTTCCGACTCGCGGAGCTCCTTGCTCGCGTGCGGGCGCTCCTGCGTCGCCAGGCCGCCGAGCCTGCCGAGGGCGAGCTGCGCGCTCAGGACATCCGTATGGATGTCGCCGCGCATCGCGCCTTCGTGGGCGACGTTGAGCTGAGCCTGACTGCCAAGGAATTTGACCTGCTGCGCGTGCTCCTGCGCGAGGCCGGTTCCGTGGTCGCGCGTGACACCCTCATGCGCGAGGTGTGGGGTTCGGACCCGACCGGCTCCACGAAGACCCTCGACATGCACGTGTCGTGGCTGCGCCGCAAGCTCGGTGACGACGCGACCGACCCGCACTACATCACGACTGTGCGCGGGATGGGATTCCGCTTCGAGAACGCGCGCTGAGCGCGCCGCTGAGGGAGGCCCGCCATGCGCGCTCGCGCGGTGAGGATGATCGTCTCCATCGTCGCCGTCGTGTGCGTCCTGATGGGCCTGCCTGGCGCGTTCTTCGCATCTGCGTCCATCTGGTCGTCCGAACAGCACAACCTCGACGTTCAGGCGCAGCTCATTCTCCAAAACATCGAGCGCAGGCGCGCCGTGGGGGAGGGGAATGACCCCGCAACCCTGGCCTTGCTCGTGGCGGACCAGGCGAACAGTCGCGGCGACGAACTCAGCTACCGCATTAAGATTCCCGGGGCCAACCTCGTCACCAACAGCAAGGTGTTCCCCGGGCGTACCATGATCGCGCTGGCCTCGTCCCCGAGCGGCGTTTCCGTACAGCTCACAGCGTCGGCGTCGAATGCTCTGAACCGCATCGCATGGACGTGCGCGCTCTTCGGCGGGGGCATGCTTGCATCCATGCTGATCGGCTGGGTGCTCGCGCGCTCACTGTCGCGCGAACTGTCCGCCCCGCTCATCTACCTGGCCGCCCAGGCCGAGCAGATCGGCTCGGGCGGCGTGCGCGCCCGCGTGGAAAAGTCTGGCATCGAAGAGATCGACCTGGTCTCCGAAGAACTCGCGCGCACCGGCGAACGCATGGCGGGCCGACTCGCAGCCGAGCGACAGGCTGCTGCCGACGCCTCCCACCAGCTGCGCACGCCGTTGACCGCCCTGTCCATGCGCCTGGAGGAAATCGAACTCATCTCCACAGAAGATGAGGTGCGCGCCGAAGCCCGCACCTGCCTCGAACAGGTCGAACGCATGACCAACGT
>CAUVIG010000041.1:0-14287 GCA_963551745.1 uncultured Actinomyces sp. | reverse complement strand
ACGACGCTCACGGGCTTTAAGTGGATTGCGCGCGCCCCGAGCCTCGGCTTCGGCTACGAGGAGGCCATCGGCTTTTGCCCCGACCCGGCCCACGTGCGCGACAAGGACGGCATTGCGACGTCGGTCGTCGCCGCCTCCCTGGTGGCCGCGCTCAAGGCACAGGGGCGCAGCGTGTGGGACGAGCTGGAGCGCCTGGCGCGACTGCACGGCCTGCACGTGAGCTCGCCGCTGACCTTCCGCGTCGAGGAGATCGAGCAGATCGCCAGCGGTATGGCACGCCTGCGCGCCCAGCCGCCGAGCGTCCTGGCCGGATCTCCGGTCGTCGAGGTCTCGGACCTGTCACAGGGGTACCGCGGCCTGCCGCCCACGGACGGCGTCCTCGTGCTGACCGAGGCGGGGGATCGCGTCATCGCGCGCCCCTCGGGCACCGAGCCCAAGCTCAAGTGCTACCTCGAGGTGATCCTGCCGGTCGCCGAGGGGGAGCCGCTGCCCTGGGAGCAGGCGCGCGAGCGTCTTGACGCAATTAAGGGAGCGTTCGCCGAGATTATCGGCCTGTAGCGGCAACATGGGACTCCGCCAGCGTATTTTCTGTGGGTAAAGCCCTGCGTAAGGAAATAGGTAACGCTATACTTGCGTATATGGCAACAAGTAGTGAATCGCTGGCGGAGGCCCTGCCCTTCGCCGACCGGCCCGTCGAGAAGGCGCCCGGCCACTGGGTGCTCGCGCGCGCAGGAAAGACGGTGCTGCGCCCCGGCGGCCTCGCCCTCAGTACGTGGGCGCTCAAGCGCGCCGTCCTGGCCGGCTCGGACGTCGTCGAGTTCGCGCCCGGCCTGGGCGTCACGGCCGCGGCGATCATCGGAGTGGGTCCCGCCTCCTACGTGGGCGTGGAGCGCGATCCGAACGCCTCCGCGCGCGTGAACGCCATCGCCTCGGGCGTGGGGCGCTGCGTGAACGCCGACGCGGCCGAGACCGGACTGCCGGACGAGAGCGCGGACGTCGTCGTCGGCGAGGCCATGCTCTCCATGCAGGGAGAGAAAGCCAAGCGAGCCATTATGGGCGAGGCCGCGCGCATCCTGCGCCCCGGCGGCCGCTACGTCATCCACGAGCTGGCGATGCGCCCCGACGCGATCGAGGAAGAGCCCGCCACCGAGATTCGCCGCGCGCTGGCCCGCGCGATCAACGTCAACGCCCGACCTCTCACGGTCGCCGACTGGAGGCGAGCGCTCGAAGAGGTTGGCCTCGTCGTCGAAGAGACTCGGATTGCGCCGATGGCCCTTCTCAAGCCCGGTCGCATGATCGCGGATGAGGGCGTGCGCGGAGCCCTGCGCATCATGCGCAACGTCGCGCGGGACAAGGACCTGCGCGAACGCGTCACGACGATGGCGCGCACCTTTAAGAAATATGATCGAAACCTGTGCGGCGTCGCCATCGTCGCGCGCAAACCCAAGGAGAACCAATGAGCCTGTCGCCCGAATCGAACACCGAGGTCCCCACGCCCATCATGACGGACCTGCAGGACATCGCCTCGATGATCCAGATCAACGAGGGAGCCACGGTCTCGCGCACCGTCATGCACGCCGAGGGCGTGCGCCTGGTCCTCTTCAGCTTCGATACGGGCGAGGTCCTCAGCGAGCATACCGCCGCGATGCCCGTCATCCTGCACACCCTCGAGGGTGCTCTCGAGATCGAGGCCGACGGTTGCACCGTCGTCCTGAAGCCCGGTGACGTCATCCACTTCGGCACGCGCCTGCCGCACGCCGTGCGCGCGCTCGAACCCTCGAAGCTGGCCCTGTACATGCTGGATCGCCGAGAGCACCCCAAGGCCTGAGGCTCCGACACTGCGTAGCGGGCCCCGGCCTCGTGAGGTGATGCACGAGGCCGGGGCCCGTTTGTCGTATCCGCGCGAGGCGGGCGGAGCGGCGGCGCCCCGCGAAGCGTTACCTCAGCGACGCCTTGCCGGCGCCCTTCGCGACCAGCCAGAGGCCGGTCTCGACGATGAGCCCAGAGACGACGAAGACGATGGGCACGGAGATGCGCGCGTCCATGAGGGTGGTGGCGGCCAGGGCGATGCCGTGGGCGGTGCCCAGGACGCCGCCGCCGAAGAGGATGGGCCAGGCGGCGCGGTGGGCGCGCTCCCAGGCTTCGGTGCCGGGCTCGATGCTGGCCAGGCGCAGCCCCAGGGGAGGGCGGCATACGCCGGCGCGTGCGGTCAGGCCCGACGCGAACAAGTAGAGGCCACCCGCGATGAGAGCGACGGCGAGAATCAGGAAGGCGGCGATTAGTCCGACGTGCACGGGAACCCCTCGAAAGATAAGCGTTTCACGGCCGTTTCACGAAAGGCCGCGCGCCCATTCTACCCGGCCCGGGCCTCGTCACCGCGAACGCAGCGGCGAGCGGCGTCCAAGCGATGCGCCCGAGCTAGCCTCGCTCAGAAGTAGCAGGCGATCGGGCCGTTGGGGCCCGGCACGACGGTAACGGGGGTGTCGAAGATGTCGGTGAGGACCTCGTCGCGCATGATCTCCTCGGGCGCGCCCATGAAGGCAACCTTTCCGTCCTTGAGGGCGCAAATCTGGGAGGCGTAGCGCGCCGCGAAGTTGATGTCGTGCAGGACGATGACGATCGTGCGCGAAAACTCGCGGGCCGCTCGCTCCAGCATTTTCATCATCTCGACGCTGCGCGCGATGTCCAGGTTGTTGAGGGGCTCGTCCAGTAGGACGTACTCCGTCTCCTGGGCAAGCACCATGGCAACGTAGGCGCGCTGACGCTGGCCGCCCGAGAGCTGGTCCAGGTAGCGCCCCTCAAGCTCTTCCAGGTCGAGGAAACCGATGTAGCGGTCGATGATCGCCTCATCCTCTGCACTCAGGCGGCCCTTTGAGTGGGGGAAGCGCCCGAAACCCACCAGCTGACGCACCGTGAGGCGCGAAATGAAGTGGTTCTCCTGGCGCAGGATCGACAGGGTGCGTGCCAGCTCGGAGGACTTCGTCGTGGCCACGTTGAGGCCGCCGACCTCGATCGTGCCCTCGTCGATTCCGAGGAGTCGCCCGACCATGGTGAGGATCGTGGACTTGCCCGCTCCGTTGGGGCCCACGAGCGCCGTAATGCCGCCCGTGGGAATGTCGAGGGAAACCTCGCCGATGCGCACCGACGACGAATACTGCTTGACGACGGAATCGATGGAGATCACAGGCGGCCCTTCCGCAAAATGGTGACGATGAACGCGAGTCCACCGACGAACTCGATGATGATGGCGACGACGCCCTGCGTGTTGAACACGTGATTCATGACGAAGTACGCGCTGGCCAGGATCGCGGCGCCCAGGGCGACTGACATCGCGAAGATGTATCGGTGATCGTGCGTGTCCGAGAACTGGTAGGACAGCGTCGCCACGAGGAACCCGAGGAAGGTCATGGGACCCACGAGCGCGGTCGACGTGGCCATGAGGATCGACACCAGGACGAGGACGAGCACGGATGTGTGCCGGTGGTTCAGGCCCAGGTTTGTGGCCGTCTCGCGGCCGAGCGACAGCACCGACAGCTGGCGCGTGAGCAACACGAGGGCGATGGCCGTGGCTGCGACGAGGGGAACCGCGATGGGGAAATACTCCTTCTGGGCGTTGGCGATCGACCCGAAGAGGCGCGCGGTCAGCACGTCAAACTCCGAGGGCGTGAGCAGCCTCTGCATGAAGGTGGAGATCGACCCGAGGCCCGCGCCCAGCATGACGCCGATGAGGAGCATCGCGTGCATCGAGGCGCGCTGCGAGGTGAGCAGCCACGAATAAAGCGCGAGTGTCAGGGCGATCATGAGGGTGAGCTGCCCGACGAAGTTGCCAACCGTCGCCGACGCGTTGAGGCCGGCGATGCCCAGAAAGAAGATCGTGGAGGTGTGGATCGCCCGGTACAGGGACTCGAATCCGAGGATCGAGGGCGTGATGATGCGGTTGTTTGCCACCGTCTGGAAGGCGACCGTCGCCATGCCCTGGCACACCGCGACGATGGCGATTGCGAGGACTGCGACGGCGCGCCTGCGGGCGAGTCTCCAGAAGACCGGGGTTCCGAACTCCGCAGGATTCTTCCATGCGATGAGTCCGATGCAGGCAAGGATCCCCACCGCGCACACGACCCCGAAGATGATCCACCAGCGGCGCCGGGCAGCCGGGGATGTAAATGCGCCGGTGCGCCGGGTCGGGCGCTTCGCGTGCGCGGACGAGGCCGGGGCGGGGGATGTCATGTTGCTCACAGGGCGGCGCCTTTCCTGGCCTGGCGCAGCACGAGCGCGATGAAGACGAAGGATCCGAGGACACCCAGGATGACCGACACGGGCATCTCGAAGGGGGAGATGATCGT
The DNA here is from genome assembly GCA_963551745.1 of uncultured Actinomyces sp. Lineage (GTDB taxonomy): Bacteria > Actinomycetota > Actinomycetes > Actinomycetales > Actinomycetaceae > Pauljensenia. Next base: position 9,944 of record CAUVIG010000041.1, on the reverse strand, counting down.
GCGTGCCAGCAGGTCTGTGACCGTCACGAGGGAAATGCCCGCCAGGCACACCCAGGGCAGGTTCGTGCGCAGGTTGTCACCCATCGACATGGACACGAGGTTGGGGACGATGAGGCCCAGGAACGGCAGGGAGCCGACGACGACGGTGACGACGCCCGTGGCCACGGCGACGAGCCCCGTCGCAATGAGGACCATGCGGTGGTAGTTGACGCCGAGGGAGATCGCGATGTCCTCGCCGAGGGAGACGGCCGTTAGGCGGTCCGCCATGATGAACACGATCGCCACGACGACGGTGACGATCCACAGGACCTCGTACTGGCCCTCGTACACCGAGGTGAAAGACCCCTGGAACCAGACGGACACGCTCTGCAGGGTGTTCGTCTCGAGCGCTAGGAATGTCGAGATCGCGGAAACGACCGCACCGAGCATCATGCCCATGATCGGCACGAGCAGCGAGGACCGCAGGGAGACGCGGCGCAGCAGCGCGAAAAACACCATTGTTCCCGCGAACGCGAAGACGATCGCGCAGGTCATGCGCACCAGGATCGGGGCGCCCGGCCATGCGATCATGATGACGAGCAGGCCCAGCCCCGCCCACTCGCTCGTGCCCGTCGTGGAGGGCTCGGCGAAGCGGTTCTGGGTGACCAGCTGCATGACGAGGCCACTCATCGACATCGCGGCGCCCGACAGGACGAGCGCGATCGTGCGGGGGACTCGCACAGCGAGGAAGACCTGCCAGCCGTCGTCCTGGGAGAGGATCGAGTACTCGCCGGTCGACAGGGACAGGACGAGGAGCGCAGCCACGGCGAGCGTAGCTAGGGCAAGCGCCATGGGGCGGCGCTTCGACGAGGCCGGGGCAGCCTCGCGCTCAAGCGTCGCGTCCGCGGGCGGTGCGGTGGTGGGGGAGTGCGTCATAAGAAAACGGGGTGCGGGCGCCGCCCCGGAAGGCGGCACCCGCAAAGGTGTCAGAGGGTCACTTCTTCGCGGCTTCGAAGGCGTCCGCGATGGAGTTGAAGATCTCCGTGTAGGTGATGATGGACTCGTTGGTGTACGTGTCATTGGGCGCGTACACGACCTGCTTGTTCTGCAGGGCCGCGACGTTCTGGAGGACAGCGTTGTCGTTGATGACGGTCTCGGCCGGAGTGTTGGAGCCGTCCTTGGTGATGGCGGCGTCGCGGTCGAGGACGAAGATCCACGCCGGGTTGGCCTGCGCGATGGCCTCGACGGAGATGTCGTCACCGGTGTGCGAGTCGGTCGAACCCTCGACCTCGAGGGCGGGCTTCAGGCCGAGCAGGTCGAAGACCGGGCCCCACGTGCGGCCCTTGCCGGGCGCCACGTAGCCGATGTTGCCGCCGGAGACGTCGACCGCCATGACGGTCGAGGAGCCGTCGTAGGCCTTCTTCGCGCGCTCGATCGAGGCGTTGAAGTCGTCGACGAGCTTCTTGGCCTCGTCCTGCTTGCCGAAGATCTCACCGAGCGCGGTGACCTCGCGGATGAGCTCCTGGTCGAAGGGCTGACCCTCGCGCGGCTCCAGGTTGATGAGCGGGACGTCGGGGGCCAGCTCCTTGATCTGAGCGTCGAACTTGGAGAAGCGTTGGCCGGAGATGATGAGGTCGGGGTTGGCGGCGACCAGGGCCTCCAGGTTGGGGTCGCGGTGCATGCCCACGTCGGCGACGTCCTCACCGTTGAACGCCGTGACGGTCGTGGGGATGAGTTTCTTGGGGGCGGCGACCAGGGGCACGTCCCACTGCTGCAGCACCTCGAAGGTGCGGTTGTCGAGGGAGGCCGCGCGCGTGACGGGCAGGTTGATCTCGACCGTGCCGTCGTTCGCTTCGATCGTCACGGACGAGGCCTGGGTGGCCTGGGTGGTCTCACTCGAGGCGGCCGGGGACTGGGACGAGGAGGGGGTCGCTCCCGATGAGCATGCGGCCAGGCCGAGGGCGGCGACGGCGGCGAGAGCGGCCAGCGAGGTGGTCGTGCGGGACATTATTTCTCCATCAGATAGCTGTGTGGGAACTTTATTAGGAAAAGCAAGGCTTACCTAACTGCGGAAACCAACCATACAGATGTTTTCCCGTGCGCGGTAGAGGGGGCGCTGACTTGTGAGGGGTGTCGCCCTCCCCCAGACCCTAAACCCCGGTGTGGCGCACACAGATAAGTGCCACACCGGGGTATCACTCGCTTGTCGAAGCGAGCACTCGGGTCAGTCGACCAAGCCAGCTACTGCCTCGTCGAGTTCGGCGACCCAATCCGCGCCCGACACGTCCGAGGGTATGCGCCAATCCCCGCGCGGGGACAGGGAACCGCCGGCCATGACCTTCGGGCCGTTGGGCAGCGCGCTGCGCTTGAACTGCTGGCTGAAGAAACGCCACATGAACAGGCGCTCCCACTTGACGATCTCCTCGAGCGAGTACGCGACCTTGTCCTCCTCAGGGAAGCCAACCGGCCACGAACCGACCGAGGCGTCCGACCATGCCTTCTCCGCCAGGAACGCGATCTTCGAGGGGCGCGCGCCGCGGCGCAGCACGTGGTAGAGCGTGAAGTCCTGCAGGTTGTAGGGACCGATCTTGTCCTGCGTGGACTGCATCTTCTCGCCCGGCTTGGCGGGAACCAGCTCGGGAGAGATCTCCGTATTGAGGATCGACAGGAGCACCTCGCCGACGTGGTCGTCGAACTGCTTGGAAGCCACGACCCAGCGGATCAGGTGCTGCATGAGGGTCTTGGGCACGCCCGTATTGACCGCGTAGTGGCTCATCTGGTCGCCCACGCCGTACGTGCACCAGCCCAGCGCCAGCTCGGACAGGTCACCCGTGCCCAGCACAATGCCGCCCAGATGGTTGGCCAGGCGGAACAGGTAGTCGGTGCGCAGGCCTGCCTGGACGTTCTCGAAGGTCACGTCGTAGGTGGCCTCGCCCTCGCCGTAGGGGTGACCGATGTCGGCCAGCATCTGCGTGGCCGCCGGGCGGATGTCAATCTCTTGGAAGGACGTGCCCAGGTACCGACACAGCAGGGTTGCGTTCGTCTTCGTTCGCTCGGAGGTTGCAAAGCCGGGCAACGTGTAACACAGGATATCGGTGCGCGGACGGCCCAGCAGGTCCATCGCGTGCGCGGCGACGACCAGCGCGTGCGTCGAATCCAAGCCGCCCGAGACGCCGATGACGATCTTCGGGTTGCCGATCGCGCGCAGGCGCTGGACCAGGCCGGCCACCTGAATGTTGTAGGCCTCGTAGCAGTCCTGCTCTAGGCGCGTGGGGTCGTTGGGGACGAAGGGGAAGCGGTTGACAGAACGCTCCAGGCCCAGGTCGGTGCGCGGCGGGTCGAGCGTGAACTCAACCTCCTGTGGGGCCATGCGCTCGTCGCCCGCAACGTAGCGCTGGGCGTTGTCCGTGAACGAGTTCTGGCGCTTGCGCTCGGCGCGCAGGCGCTCCAGGTCCACGTCGGCGATAGTGATGTGCGCACCCTCCTGGAAGCGCTCGCCGATGGCCAGGCGTTCCCCGGCCTCGTAAATCATGGCCTCGCCGTCCCAGGCGAGGTCCGTGCTGGACTCGCCCATGCCGGCCGCGGTGTACACGTAGGCGGCCGAGCAGCGTGCGGACACCGATCGCACCATGAGCTCGCGGTCGGCGCCGCGTCCCACCGTGATTGGGGAGGCCGACAGGTTCGCCAGGACGGTTGCGCCCGCGAGCGCCAGCTCGGTGGCCGGGGTGACGGGCACCCACATGTCTTCGCAGATCTCGATGCCGATGGTTAGGCCGGGCACGTCGTCTGCGGACAGGAGGACCTGGCCGAAGGGAACCCACACGGGGCCGCCGCTGAATTCCTCGATGCCGCCCCACGGCACCTCGATGCGCTCGCATGCACGCGGGGGCATGGTGACGAAGTAGCGCTTCTCGTAGAATTCGCGGTAGTTGGGCAGGTGCGACTTGGGGATGATTGCCAGCACGCGGCCGCGGTGGATGGCGACGGCGCAGTTGTACAGAGCGTTGTCCTTGCGCAGGGGCGCACCCACGATGAGGAGGGGCAGCAGGTCGGCGCTGGCCTCGACGATGTCGGCGAGGGCCTTCTCGACGTTATCGAGCAGCACGTCCTGCAGGAAGAGGTCGTCGATGGCGTAGCCGGAGACGCACAGTTCGGGGAAAACGGCCATCGCGACGCCGCGCGTATCAAGCTCGTGGGCAGCGTCGATGATCTCGCGCGCGTTCTCGAACGGGCGAGCGGGGTGCACGGGCAGGGTCACGGCGGCAACGCGCGCAAAACCCTGATCGTAGAGGGAATGGAAGTTCATGGTTCTCCTTCGGTACTGGGCTATTCTTGCGCACTCGGCGCGCTCGCGCTCTGCGTCGGGGGTGTCACCCCTGCACGGGTGGGCCTGCGCAGGGGTGGGTCCAGGACGAAGGCGGTCTCGTCGACGCCGGGGACGAGGCGGTAGAGGGCGGCGGGTCGACCGGCTCCCTCGCGGACGGTGCCCCCGGTTGCTTCGATGAAGGAGGAGGTCTTGGTGGCCTTGCGATGGAAGTTGCGCGGATCGAGGGCGCTGCCCCAGATTGCCTCGTAGGTCTTGCGCAGCTGCGTGATGGTGAACTCGGGGCCGCAGAAGGATGTGGCCAGGGGGGAGTATTCGATCTTGGAGCGGGCGCGCTCGACTCCGTCGGCGAGGATGCTCGCGTGATCAAAGGCAAGGGGTGAGGTGGAAGCAAGGAGGGCGTCGACGGGATGCCAGAGGGCTCCCGCGGCATCACCGCCCGAGCGGGTTGGTGAGAACGAGGGGGCCAGGAGGAGGTGGGCGACGGAGAGGACGGGTCCGCGCGGGTCGCGACCTTCCGGACCGTAGGAACGCAGCTGCTCGAGATGCCCGGGGGGAGTGATGCCTGTTTCTTCCTCAAGCTCGCGTGCTGCCGCCTCCTCGGTCTGCTCGCCGTCGCGCAGAAAGCCGCCGGGGAGCGCCAAGTGATCCTTGAAAGGCTCAATTCCGCGCCGCACGACGAGAGCGTGGAGCACGTGGTCAATGACGGTCAGAGCGACGATGTCGACCGCGATCGGGAAGGTTAAGGGCGAGGTCATGGAGCAACCCTAACGCATTTACGTCGAGTTGACATTAAATCCAGTTGTGAGTTATCGTCAAGGTGACATAAACAAGTGGGAGACCACCCTACAAAGGAGCAGACATGGGAACCCTTCACCACCACCCCTTCCTCATCCACTACCAGGGCGGAGCCGGCGACCACGTCGTCCAGATCCGCGCTGGACGCATCGTCCGATCCGGGGTCGGCCAGTCCTTCTGGCTGCGCGCTGGGCGCTGCGCGCTCGCGGAGGTCCCCACCGCCAACCGCGCCCACAGCTTCCTCGTCCAGACGACCACCGCCGACCAACAGAACATCAACGCGCAGGTTTCTATCACCTACCACATCGAAGACGCCGAGGCTGCCGCCGTGCACTACGACTTCGGCCTGTACCCGCGTGGAGCGGGGGCGGACGCTCAGGGGCTGTGGCAGATCGACGAGACCGTCACCCGCATCGCGTTCTCTGCCCTGGCCTCGGCGATTGGAGAGATGACGCTCACCGATGCAATTGGCGGCTCACTGGAGCGGGTCGGTCGCGTGCTCGCCCAGGCCTTCGCTGCGGATGATCAGCTGCGGGCCACCGGCATTGCCGTCGTCGATGCGCGCTTGCTGAGCCTGCGCCCGGACGAGGGGGTTGAATCCTCCCTACGTGCCCCTCTCCTCGAGCAGCTCCAGGCCGAGGCCGACCGCGCCCTCTACGAGCGCCGGGCTCTCGCGGTCGAGCGTGAATCCCAGATCTCCGAAAATGAACTGCGCTCCAAGCTTGAGCTCGCGCGTAAGCGCGCCGACCTTGTCGACCAGGAGGGCCACAACAACCGCCGCGAGGCCGAGGAGAAGGCGGCCGCAGACGCGATCGCGGCCCAAGCAGAGGCCCGGCGCATCGAGACCATCGCCAAGGCAAACGAGGAGGACTGGAAACGCGTGGGTGGTGCGAAGATCGCGAACGAGGCGGCATACGTTCGCGCGCTCGCCGAGGCGGGACCCGACGTCGTGCGCGCCTTTGCGCTGAAGGAAATGGCCTGCAACATGCCCTCCATCGGGTCGCTGACCATCACCCCGGACATGCTTTCGGAGGTCCTGTCGACCTTTGCCGGCAGCACCAAGGCAGGGAAGTAGTCGTGCGTCGCCGAGCTGTCATCGTCCGGCGGCCTACCGAGTACGACGAGCTCATGGACCGATACTCCACGCGCGGGCAGGTGGAGTTCGTCCTGCGCTCGCGGGGGCGCACCCTCGCCTCCGTCGAGCGTGCACACGAGTCTCACGTGGCCGCCCTGGCTCGCGTGCGGGCAGGAATACCGGACGGTTGGGCGAGCGCCGACGTGGAGCGTGACTCCCTCTCGCGCTTCCTCTTCGCTCCCGAGGATGTCATCGTCGTTGTGGGACCCGACGGGCTGGTCGCCAACGTTGCCAAGTACGTTGATAGCCAGGTCGTCGTCGGCGTCAACTCGGTGCCTCAGTCGAACGCCGGCGTGCTCGTGCGCTGCACTCCCGACCAGGGGGTTTCGGCTCTCGGTCGTATCGACGCGGGCACCGACCTGCGGGTGGACCAGCTGACAATGGTCCAGGCGACCGCCGATGACTCGAGCACCCTCACTGCACTGAATGAAGTGTTTATCGGGCATCCGAGCCACCAGAGCGCCCGCTACGAGCTGGCCCTTGGTGCCGCCGTCGAGCGACAGTCCTCTTCGGGCCTCGTTGTTTCGACCGGGACCGGGGCAACCGGGTGGGGAGCCTCCCTCAAACGTGGACGCCACATGGGGGAGTTGCCCACGCCGACCTCGCGCTCGCTCGCGTGGTTCGTGCGCGAGGCGTGGCCCTCACCCTTCACCGGCGTCGAGTACACCGAGGGCATCCTGGATGAGGGCGAAGACCTCGGCCTCGTCGTTGCCTCCGAATCCCTCGTGTTGTTCGGCGATGGCATGGAAGCCGATTGCCTCACTCTCACGTGGGGCCAAAGCGTGCGGATTTCGCGCGCCCCGCGCGCCCTGTCCCTTGTCGATCCTGCGGGGCTGGGGGAGGGCTGATCCTGCGGGTTGGTGCGGAGGTCTTCTGGAGAGGAGACAGAGAAGCGGATAGGTGACGAACATGTGGATAGGTTACGAAGATGCGGATAGGAAAATAAGCTATCCGCATGCGCATAACCTATCCGTAAGCGTACAAGCTATCCGCGTGAGTGAATGCCCATGCGCCGAAATACCTACGCAGACACGACACCCCTCGCTCGTAGCTCCTCCATGACCTGGTCGAACGTGCGGGCGACCGGCTCGCGGACGATCAGATCCGCATGCGCGTCCGCCGAGGTCGGGGTGGCGTTCATGAGCACCAGATGGTCCCCGGAAAAATAGTTGATGAGGCCCGCCGCCGGGTACACGACGAGGGATGTGCCTGCAACGATCAGCAGTGACGCTCGGGCGATGGCTGCAATGGCTGCCTCGATGACGCCCTGATCGAGGGACTCGCCGTACATGACGATGTCCGGGCGCATCTGCGAGGCGCACGAGGGGCACGCGGGCACGGGATCCCCGTCGACCCAGGTAGCATCCCCGAGCGCCGCGACGGCCCCGCAGCCCGCGCATACGAGCCGCTCCCAGTTGCCGTGCAGCTCCCACACGGCGCGCGAACCCGCCCTCTGGTGCAGGCCGTCGATGTTCTGCGTAATGACGGCGTCCAGGCGACCCGCGGCCTCTAGAGATGCCAGGGCCCTGTGTGCGCCGTTGGGTTCCACGGGACGGTAGATCTCGTGGAACCACTCCCAGTAGGCCTGCGGATGCCGCTCAAAGAAGTCGATGCTCAGCACCGTCTCCAGGGGAATCTCGCGCTCCTGAAAGTAAAAGCCGTTCGCCCCGCGAAAATCAGGGATTCCCGACTCGGTGGACACACCCGCACCGCCGAAAAAAACGGTGGACGGTGAGGTGGCAATCCACTCCGCCAGAGTCGACACGTCGTTGTTCATGAGGGCCTCCTCGCTCGCACTACCTTCTCAGGATACGCGTCAGGCCGGGGCCCCACGTGGGAACCCCGGCCTCGTCGTGGCCTGAGAATCAGGCGAAGGTGAGCGCCTCGTTGTAGGCGTGGTCCAGTGTTACTGTCTGTCGGCCAGCGAAAGTGTCAGACAGTGTCAGTTACGACGGTTTACGCGGAGTAGGGGCACTCGTGCGAGCATGTACCTTCTGAAGAAGCCGGAGATTCTCGGGAGACATGCCAGTGATGGAGTCGAGAGCTGGTCTGGCTCTATCAAGAATCTTGATGTGGTGAATGTTGTTGATGCTGCGCATATTAAACTGGAGTGTTGACTCGTACGTGAAATGACCATGAAGAGCAGGGTAAAATGCCTTAGCAACCCACTTGTACGAGCTGCCGGGAATCAGCTGGTAGTCGCACGCCCGGCCGATGAGAGCTGCGATCCAGTCTGCGCACTGGATATTCGTGGAAAGCTCTGAGTCGATGTATGCAGGCGCTTCTAGGATACGACGCATCTCCTGATGTTCTCTGATGCGGCTGTAGACATGAGCGTAACTGCGTCGAACCTGCTGATAGCGTTCATTTTCGTTGATCATGTCCTGAAAAAGAAGGATGTTCTGTTCTTTGTGTTCAGCATAAGTGCAGAGACGGTTGATTGCCTCGATCAAACATTCGAGAGTTCTTTCCGCCATCTTATTTTTCCAGTTGTTGTCAATATTCTTTCCCCATACCTGTCCGGGGGAACCGATCGGTTTTTCGCGGACGAAGTAGAAGAGCTTGCCGCCGTACGTGCTTGGTATTCTCGAAAGGAGCGCGCGGAGCGCAATTACCTCTTGGCGCCCTGCACGTCCCATTGCATGTTTGCTGAGCAGCTCGGACCCCTTGCGTTCCCATGTCGGGGTGTATTGTTCACGTTTTTCCTGGTCATCGCCACACAGGAGTGAGTAAAAGCCTTGCTTTGTGAGCGCAACATCGCGGGAGAGAGCGTGAACATGCTCTTCGGGAATGACGAAGCCTGCGTAGCCAAAGACCGGGGAGGTATTGTAGTTCTCGTCCGTCTTAGAAACATATGCGCCGGCCTCGCCGACTTCGTCGATGTAAGCAATAAGCATGTTTCTCCTCAATGAGATAAACGCAAAGACCCACGGCGCAACGAGTGTGCGCGTGGGTCCGCGGATTGGCACTCTGCGAGGACTTGCTCGCCGTTACCAACTTCTATTGTAGTGACTGTGAGGGTTCCTGTCGATGCGAACTGTGGATACGCGTCAGGCCGGGGCCCCACGTGGGAACCCCGGCCTCGTCGTGGCCTGAGAATCAGGCGAAGGTGAGCGCCTGGCGGGCGATCGCCAGCTCCTCGTTGGTCGGGTAGACGACGAGGGTCACGGACGAGTCGGGAGCGGAGACGACGCGCGGTTCCTTGACGCGTCCCTTGTTGGCCTCGACGTCGATCTTGACGCCGAAGGGGGCGAGGGCCTCGGCTAGCTCGCGGCGCACGTCATCGTCGTTCTCGCCGATGCCGGCGGTGAAGGTGATGACGTCCAGGCCGCCGAGTTCAGCGGCGTAGGAACCCACGTACTTCAGCAGGCGATTGATGTACACGTCCATGGCGGTACGGGCGCGCTTGGAGGCCTCGGGGTCGGAGGTGTTGTTAATAACCTCCCACACGGAGCGCATGTCGGACTCGCCCGTCATGCCCTTCATGCCGGACTTCTTATTGAAGAGGGTGTCGACCTCGTCGACGCTCATGCCGGCGACGCGCTGCAGGTGGAACACGACGGCGGGGTCGATGTCGCCGGTGCGGGTGCCCATCATGAGGCCCTCGAGGGGGGTCAGGCCCATGGAGGTGTCGATCGGGTGGCCGTTCTTGACGGCGGACACGGACGCGCCGTTGCCCAGGTGCATGACGATCTGCTTGAGGTCGTC
>CAUVIG010000040.1:0-14425 GCA_963551745.1 uncultured Actinomyces sp. | reverse complement strand
GGGGCGGTCGAGGCTACCCGCCACGCTTACGCGCAGCTCGATGACGCATCCCGATTCGACGAGGCCGTGGCTGAGTTTGTGGGACGCGCGCGCAATCAGGTGCTCGAGCTGGAAGCACTTGCTGACGACGTCTCAGCGTACCTGTCGTGCCTCGACGCCGATCCTGAGCGCCTTGCGCAGATTCACGCGCGCCGAGCGGCCATTAAGGACGTTCTGCGCGGGCGCGCAGCTGACATCGAGGCTCTCCTCGCATGGGCTGACGAGGCTCGTTCTCGCGTCGAAGAAATCTCTTCGCCGGGGTCGGATCCGCAGGCTGTCGAATTCGAACTGGTGGCCGCTCAGGAGCGCGTGCTTGAGTGTGGGCGCCGTGTCACGCAGGCGCGAGTACGTCTTGCGGCACAGCTCGCGGAGGGAGTGAACGAGGAGCTGCACGCCCTGTCGATGCCCGACGCGACGCTGCACATCGACTGTGAGCCGACGAAACCAACCTCCAATGGATGCGAGACCGTCGTTTTCCGGTTGCAGCCGCATCCTCACGCTCCCGCCCGTCCGCTCGGACAGGGTGCCTCCGGCGGCGAACTGTCTCGCGTCATGCTCGCATTGGAACTGATGTTGGGGCGCACAGAGGCGTCTTCGACGTTCATCTTTGACGAGATCGATGCCGGTATCGGCGGGCAGACGGCAACGGAGGTTGGCGCACGTCTCAAGAAGCTCGCGCAATCACGCCAGGTCATCGTCGTCACACACCTCGCGCAGGTCGCGGCGTTCGGCGACCAACACCTCGTCATTGAGAAGAACGACGGAACCACGAAGGTGCGCGAAGTCAGCGGGGATGAACGCGAAGCTGAACTGACCCGCATGATGGGTGGGGATCCGCACTCAGCTGCGGCGCGCCGCCACGCCTCGCAAGTCTTGGCCTCAGCCGTGTCACAATCGCAGGGATGAGTGAGACACTTTCAAAGGAATCGAGCGCGCGCTCCGGACGGATTCGCATTGACGACCGTCCCAAGCATCTGGCGACGCGCCTAGAACGCGGCGAGATCGCCGTCATTAACGTTGCGGACCTGGACCGCCAGAGCGCCGCGGCGCTTGTGGCCGCCGGTCCCGTTGCCGTGCTGAACGCGCAGCCGTCTCTGACGGGACGCGCAGCCGCCCTGGGGCCTCGCCTCATTCTCGAGGCTGGCATCCTCCTCGTCGACGACCTGGGCCAAGACATCATGTCGCTGCGCGAAGGCCAAGAAGTGACGGTGACAGGCTCGAAGGTCCTCGTGGACGGTTCCGTCATCGCGACTGGATCCGTCGTGTCCTCGGACAGCTTGGACGTCGACGTCGCCGACTCGTCGGCGCTTTTCGCCGGCGTTGACGCTTCGATTGAGGACTATCTGGCTAAAGATGGCGCGACGGTGCTGCGCGGGGTCGACGTTCCCCAGCTTCGTGACCTCAGTAAGCGGCCGATTCTCCTCGTGACGGGCGCTGGTGACGCGAAGGCGCAGTTGCGTGCGCTTGCCCGTTGGCGCTCCGAGGTTAACCCGTTCGTGATCGCCGTCGACGGCGGAGCCGACGTGGCTCTGAAGGCCCGGCTGTCGCTCGACCTTGTCGTCGGTGACGCTGAACTGATGAGTGAGAAGGCGATCCGCAAGGCTCGCTCCTTTATCGTCCGCGTTGGAGGAGACGGTCTCGCCCCCGGCGCCGATCGGCTCGACCGTATGGGCGTTGTTTACGATCGTATCGCCATGGCTGGCACCTCTCTCGACGCTGCTCTCGTAGTCGCCGCTCATTCGACGGCGCCCGCTGTCGTCACTGCTGGCGTGTCCTACGGGGAGGCGGAACTGGTTGACGCCGGCCGAGCCCTTGTCGCCCCCGCATTCTTCTCGCGCCTCGCGGTCGGCTCGCGCCTTATCGGTGCACAGGCGGTTGCAGCGACCTTCCGTCCACGTCCGCGCGGTTGGACGCTTGTCCTGCTGGCCGTCGTCGCGGTGGCCCTCATGGGTGTCGCCCTGTGGTCGACCCCGTGGGGCAACGACCTGCTGCACCCCGTTACTTCATTTTTCGTCTCGCTGATGCACTCCGCAGGAGGAGCCCAATGATTAACTTCCGCTACCACGTTGTCTCGATCATCGGGATCTTCATCGCCCTGGCCGTTGGCGTCGTTCTGGGGGCCGGCCCGCTGCAGACCCGTATCCAGGCCGGCGTCAGCTCGTCGGCGACTGCCTCGGCAGCGGACCCGCAGCTGAGCGCTCAAGCCGATGCGGAGGCCGCAGGCCTCAAGGCTCTCGCTTCTTCGACGCTGACCGGCTCGCTCAGTTCTGCCAAGGTTGCCCTCGTCGTGCTGCCCGGCGCATCTGACGATGACGTGAGCGCGATTCGTTCGACGCTGACCGATGCCGGTGCGAGCGTCGTCGGACGAGTGACTCTGAGTGACAACTGGCAGTCCGCCTCGATGAGCCAGTACCGCACGACACTGTCCACGACCCTGGCGTCACATCTCGCTTCGGGGGCGGCCAAGACCGCTAGCGCCGATGGCGTCGTCGGCTATTCGATCGTCGAGGTGCTCACCACCACCGGAGCCGAGACCGACCTGCTGCGTCAGATTCTCACCGACGAATCCACGCCGATCATGACCGTTGACGAGGATACGAATGGAGGCGCCACGGCGATCGTCGCGGTCGGTCCGCGCGCGCAGGCCACGGCCGTCTCCAACGCGACGCCCGCTGCGGTGACTTCGAGCTCGGATGCGTGGGTTGGCCTCGGTCAGGCCCTCGGTTCGACTAACGGCGTTCTCGTCGGCGACGCTTCCACCCGTGACGCGATGATTTCGCATGTGCGTGCCAGCGGTGCCACTGTCACGACGGTTGACTCGGTCGGCACGACACTTGCTGCTGTCGATACCGCGCTCGCGCTGTCGACGCCCGCGACGGGCGCCCGCGCTTTCGGTGTGGGCACCGGTGCACAGTCGGTGATTCCTCCCGTCAAGTAGCGCGCGATGCTCTTTGTCGAGGCCCCGGTGGTTCACGGTGACCGCTGGGGCCTCGTCGTATTCCACGCCGCGCCTGACGCAGGCCTATACTCAATCGCGTACTGACGAATCCGAATGAAAGCATGATCATGCGTTTCCTGTCCCCCCAAGACGCTGTGGCCATCGAAGACCATCACACCCCCCATACCGTGACCGAGAGCGAGACAGTGTGGAGCGGGCGGATCGTCGACATGGTCAAGGACCACGTCATTGTCGTCGAAGGACAGGAACCCGTCGTTCGTGAATACACGCGCCACCCGGGTGCCGTCGCAGTGGTTGTGATGCGCGGTGAGAGTGGGGGAGAGGAGATTCTCCTGGAACGTCAGTACCGTCACCCCGTGCAGGCCTCGCTGTGGGAGATTCCGGCGGGTCTGCTCGACATCCCCGGTGAGGACCCGCGCGTCGCAGCGGAGCGTGAGCTTGCTGAAGAAGCGGATCTGGTGGCGAAACGTTGGGATGTCCTCGTCGACTACTTCACCTCACCCGGTGGATCGACCGAGCCGCTGCGAATCTTCCTCGCGCGCGAGCTTCGGGACGCCGACGAGGCGTTCGAGCGCGAGGACGAGGAAGCGACAATGGAGTACGCGTGGGTTCACCTGGACGATGCGCTGACCATGGTGCTGGACGGACGTCTGCACAACTCGTCGGCGGTCATCGGCGTCCTCGCTGCGCATGCCGCACGCGGTCGCGGTTGGGCCAGTTTGCGGCCCGCGGACGCCCCGTGGCTTCGCTCCTGATTACTCCGTAGGCCCTTAGTCCCGAAATTTGTGGGACGTCCAACACTCCAGACGGCTTTTCGCAACGCCTATTTATCTAAATTGGCGTACACTCATTCCCAGAGAAAAGCACACAGAGGCGCAGCAATGGAGCGTCGGAGCGGAGGACACGTGGCAGAAGAATCAGACGCCACTACCCGACAGCAGGTGCTCGATCTCATCGTCGAAAAGGGGCCGGTAACGGCCTCTTCGATTGCGAAGGTCCTCGGGCTGACGACGGCCGCCGTGCGCCGCCACATCACGCTGCTTTTGGACTCCAAAGAGATCGCGGAACACGAGCCGGGGGCACCTTCGAAGCGTGGCCGTGGACGCCCCGCGCGTCACTACGTCGCCACGGAACGGGCACACGTTCACCTCGCTGATGGATATTCCGACCTGGCGTCCAAGGCCCTCGGATACCTCGGCCAGGTTGGTGGAGAAGAAGCAGTCGAGTCATTTGCCGCCGCACGCTCACGCGAGATCGAGCGGCGCTACGCTCCGATCGTGCGCGACGCGGGCTCCGACCCGCGGGTGCGCGCCCAGGCGCTGGCCGACGCGCTCACGCAGGATGGCTACGCGGCGACCGTTCGCGACATCGGCGGGGGTACGCTCGCCGTCCAGCTGTGCCAGGGCCACTGCCCGATTCAAAATGTCGCGGGAGATTTCCCGCAGCTGTGCGACGCTGAGACGCTTGCCTTTGGCAAGCTGCTCGATGTCCACGTCCAACGACTCTCCACGCTCGCGGGCGGGGGACACGTGTGCACGACCCACATTCCCGTGGGTATGCCCGTGATCCGGCCCGGGGTGCGGAATGTGCGACGCAAGTAGCACTTGGTTAAGAACGAGAGGTTGACACAACTATGACGCAGGCACCCGCCTTGGGCGCTGACGAACGTCGAATGACCGATGATGAGATCATCGAGTCGATCGGCGGTTACGAATACGGTTGGCACGACTCCGACGACTACTCGAAGGATGTCCCCACCGGAATTAACGAAGAAATCGTCCGCTTCATTTCTGAGGTGAAGGACGAGCCGCAGTGGATGCGGGAGCGCCGCCTCAAGGCGCTGGAACTGTTCGAACGTAAGCCGATGCCGGCGTGGGGCCCCGACTTGTCTCACGTGGATTTCGATTCGTTCAAGTACTACGTGCGTCCCACGGATCGCCAGGTCAACGACTGGGAAGATCTGCCCGAGGAAATCCGCGACACCTACGACCGCCTCGGTATCCCCGAGGCCGAGAAGTCCCGCCTGGTGTCCGGCGTCGCCGCTCAGTACGAGTCTGAGGTCGTCTACCAGCAGATCCAGGAAGATCTCGAGCGTCAGGGCGTCATCTTCACTGACACCGACACTGGCCTGCGCGAGTACCCGGAGATTTTTGAGGAGTATTTCGGTAAGTGCGTGCCCGCGGGTGATAATAAGTTCTCCGCGCTGAACACTGCCGCCTGGTCCGGTGGTTCCTTCGTCTACGTCCCCAAGGGCGTTCACGTGACGATCCCGCTGCAGGCGTACTTCCGTATCAACACCTCGGCGATGGGACAGTTTGAGCGCACGCTCATCATCGCCGACGAGGGCTCTTACGTCCACTATGTTGAGGGCTGCACCGCCCCGATTTACGACGAGAACTCCCTCCACTCTGGCGTCATCGAGATCTTCGTGAAGAAGGACGCTCGCGTGCGCTACACGACCATTCAGAACTGGTCGACGAACGTGCTCAACCTGGTCACCCAGCGTGCGATGGTTGAGGAAGGCGGCACCATGGAATGGGTCGACGGCAACATGGGTGCCGCGATCACCATGAAGTACCCGGCCTGCTTCCTGATGGGCGAGCATGCCCGTGGCGAGACGCTGTCTATCGGTTTCGCCGGCCCCGGCCAGCAGCAGGACACCGGCGCGAAGATGGTGCACATGGCACCCCACACGTCCTCGTCGATCGTGTCAAAGTCCGTGTCTCGAGGCGGCGGCCGCACGTCCTACCGTGGCCTCGTCCAGGTCAACGCCCGTGCGCGTCACTCCAAGTCGAACGTGCTGTGCGACGCCCTGCTCGTCGACAAGATCTCGCGTACCGATACCTACCCCTACGTTGACGTGCGTACCGACGACGTCGAGATGGGGCACGAGGCCACTGTCACCAAGGTGAGCGCCGACCAGCTCTTCTACCTCATGAGCCGAGGCCTCGACGAGAACGAGGCCATGGCGATGATCGTGCGCGGCTTTGTCGAGCCGATTGCCAAGGAGCTGCCGATGGAGTACGCCCTCGAGCTCAACCGCCTCATTGAACTGCAGATGGAAGGATCCGTCGGCTGATGACGACCCCCAACACTATTGTCGAGACCATGAACAAGGCCCACTCGCACGGGGCCGATGCCGAGAAGGCTCACCCGTCGCGCGCGGACCGTCCGACCTCGTTCAACCTGGACGACATCGCTGTTCCCCACGGACGCGAGGAAGACTGGCGATTCACCCCGATGCGTCGCATCGAGCGCCTTTTCGAGCCCGCTAACTACGACGCGGGCGACGCTCCCGTGACGGTGAACGCTCCCGCCTCTGTCGTCGTCCAGACCGTGACGCGCGACGACAAGCGCCTGGGCACCGTCCTGGCTCCCGGTGACCGCACCGCCGTCGTCGCCTGGAACGGCTTCGAGCAGGCGACCGTCGTCGAGATCCCGGCCGAGGCCGAGCTCGACGCACCCGTCCGCATCAACGTGGCGGACATCGAGGGCACCCGCGCGCAGCACATCGTGATCCGTGCCGAGAAGTTCTCGAAGGCCACCGTCATCCTGTCGCACACCGGCTCCGCGCAGGCCGCGCTCAACCAGACCGTCGAGGTCGAGACCGGCGACAGCGCGAACCTGACCGTCGTATCGCTGCAGGAATGGGACGATACCGTTCTGCACGCCTCGAACCAGCGCCTGGCGCTCGGCCGTGATTCCAAGCTCACGCACATCGTCGTCACCTTCGGCGGCGACCTCGTGCGCCTGTGCGCCGACACTGACTTCCGCGGCCCCGGCGCCGAGCTCAACATGCTCGGCATCTACTTCGTGGATGGCGGCCAGCACCTGGAGCACCGTGTGTTCGTTGACCACTCCCAGCCCAAGTGCTTCTCGCGTGTCACCTACAAGGGCGCCCTGCAGGGTAAGGACGCGCACTCGGTGTGGATCGGCGACTGCCTGATCCGCGAGGTCGCCGACGGCACGGACACCTACGAACTCAACCGCAACCTGGTGCTCACCGAGGGCGCCAAGGCGGACTCCGTGCCCAACCTCGAGATCGAGAACGGCGAGATCGAGGGCGCCGGACACGCGTCCGCGACCGGTCGTTTCGATGACGAGCAGCTGTTCTACCTGATGAGCCGTGGTGTTCCTGAGCACGAGGCACGCCGCCTGGTCGTGCGCGGCTTCTTCGCCGAACTGATTAACCAGATTGGCGTCCCCGAGGTGGTGGACCACCTCATGGCAACCGTCGAGGCCGAGCTGGCCAAGTCCCGTAACAACTGAGCTATAAGGAATACATATGTCGACTCTGCGTATTAAGGATCTGCACGTCTCCGTCGAGACCGCCGAGGGTCCCAAGGAAATCCTCAAGGGTGTCAACCTCACCATCAACTCCGGCGAAATCCACGCCATCATGGGCCCCAACGGCTCCGGTAAGTCCACCATGGCCTACGCTCTGGCCGGTCACCCCGACTACGAGATCACCTCGGGCGAGGCCTGGCTCGACGACCAGCTCATCACCGAGATGAGCGTCGACGAGCGCGCCAAGGCAGGCCTGTTCCTGGCCATGCAGTACCCCGTCGAGGTCGCTGGCGTGTCCGTCTCCAACTTCCTGCGCACCGCCAAGACCGCGATCGATGGCCAGGCCCCCGCCCTGCGCTCGTGGGTCAAGGACATGAAGAGCTCCATGGAGAACCTGCGCATGGACTCCGATTTCGCCGAGCGTGATGTCAACGTCGGCTTCTCCGGTGGCGAGAAGAAGCGCCTGGAGATCCTCCAGATGGAGCTCCTCAAGCCCTCCTTCGCCGTCCTCGATGAGACCGACTCGGGCCTCGACGTTGACGCTCTGCGCATCGTGTCCGAGGGCGTCAACCGAGTCCACGGCGAGACCGGCTGCGGCGTCATGCTGATCACGCACTACACGCGCATCCTGCGCTACATCAAGCCCAGCCACGTTCACGTTTTCGTCGACGGCCGCGTCGCCGCTCAGGGTGGCCCCGAGCTGGCCGACGAACTCGAAGAGAACGGCTACGACAAGTACCTGGGTCTCTGATCACCGTGTCCACGGACTTCACTGCCGCTGAGCTCGAGGCGATTCGCATCGATTTTCCGATTCTGAGTCGCCTCGGGCGCGGCGGCGCGCCCATCGCGTACCTCGACGCGTCTGCGACCTCGCAGAAGCCCGCGTGCGTCATCGATGCTGAGGCGGACTTCTACCGTCGTAGCAACGGCGCGGTTCACCGGGGTACGCACCTTCTTGGCGACGAAGCGACCGACGCCTTTGAGAGCGCTCGGGGGGCCCTGGCCTCGTTCGTCGGCGTTTCACCCGACGAGATCGTGTGGACGAAGAACGCGACCGAGGCGATTAACCTTGTTGCCCTCTCCATGGGCAACGCATCGCAGGGGATGGGAGGCGCGGAGTCCGCGGCTCTGCGCGTGGGACCGGGCGATCGCATCGTCTGTTCCCGCGCCGAGCATCACGCGAACATCGTCCCGTGGCAGCAGCTGTGCGAACGCACGGGTGCAGAGCTCGCGTGGCTCGATCTGACGCCCGACGGGCGGATCGACTTGGAGACTCTCTCCGTCATCACGCCGAACACTCGACTGGTTGCGTTTACCCACGTATCCAACGTGACCGGCGCTGTTTCCCCCGTCGCAGCGCTTACTGCGGCCGCCCGGGCTGTCGGCGCACTGATCCTCCTCGACACCTGCCAGTCCAGCGCACATATGCCGCTCGATCTGTCCGTGCTCGACGTAGACTTTGCGGTATTTTCGTCCCACAAGATGCTCGGGCCCACGGGTGCCGGTGCCCTGTGGGGACGGCGTGCGCTTCTGGCTGCGATGCCGCCTGTCCTGACGGGCGGATCGATGATCGAATGGGTGACCATGGAGGAATCGACCTTCATGCCTGCGCCCGAGCGCTTCGAAGCAGGGTCGCAGCCCGTCGCGCAGATCGCCGCCTGGTCGCAGGCCCTGCGCTACCTGTCGACACTCGGCATGGACCGAGTGGAGGCCCACGAGCATGCGCTCACTTCCGCGATGCTCGACGGTATTACGTCGATCGACGGTATTCGGGTCCTCGGTCCGGAGTCCGACGTCGATCGCATCGGCGTCGTCGCCTTCGCCGTTGACGGTGTACATCCGCATGATGTCGGCCAGTTCATGGATTCCGTGGATGTGGCGGTGCGCGTCGGACACCACTGCGCGATTCCGCTGCACACCTTCTTCCAGGTTCGATCTTCCACTCGAGCGTCGGTCGCTCCGACCACCACCGCGCAGGAGATCGAGCGTCTCGTCGATGGCTTGTCGAAGGTACGCAGCTTCTTCCGCCGATAGAATCGACAACAGTACTGGAATCATTTGGAAAGGTAGCCATGGGAAGTCTTGAGCAGTTGTACCAGCAGGTGATCCTCGATCACGCCCGCGAGAAGCATGGGGCAGGGGATCCCAGCGGTATGGATGCTTCGTCGCACCAGGTGAACCCCACGTGCGGTGACGAGGTGACGCTGGGCGTCACGCTGGACGGCGAGCGCCTTGCCTCCCTGCAGTGGGACGGCGACGGATGCTCGATCTCGCGCGCCTCACTGTCCATGATGACCGACCTGACTGAAGGCAAGTCTGCCGAGGAAATCGGCCGGCTGTACCGGGACATGGAGGTCATGATGCATTCGCGTAACCTTGGCGTCGACGATGAGATTCTCGACGACCTGGGTGACGCGGCCGCTCTCGAATCCACGTCGCAGTTCGCGAACCGCGTGAAGTGTGCCCTCCTGGGCTGGTATGCGCTGCGAGACGCGATGGCCAAGTCCGGGATCGATATTTCCACCGCGGGCGAGCCCGCTGAGCAGTAAAGGAACACCCATGAGTAATCCGATGGCTCGGTCTGAGCCCGTCGAGCAGCGCTTCGGAGTGCCCGCGCAGGAAGCGCCGGCGGACGAGGTGCCCACCCGTCAGATCGACGGCACCGACGTCATTGAGCAGGGCACGCTGGCAGCCGAGAACGTGCTGGAGGCCCTCAAGGACGTCATCGACCCCGAGCTCGGCATCAACATCGTCGATCTCGGCCTGATCTACGGCGTCGTCATCGGTTCTGAGAACCAGGTGCGCCTCGATATGACCCTGACGTCGGCGGCCTGCCCGCTGACCGATGTCATCGAACGCCAGGCGCAGACGATTCTGTCCGCCGTGACCGATGAGGTCCATATCAACTGGGTATGGATGCCGCCGTGGGGTCCGGATCGCATCACGCCCGATGGTCGTGAGCAGCTGCGTGCCATTGGTTTTAACGTCTGATCAGCGCATGACGTGAATCCCCCGGAAGCGTGAGCTTCCGGGGGATTGTCGTATGCGGTGGAGGGGATGAGCGCCCTCGGTAGGATGCGAACTAGCGGCCCAGTGCCTCGCGTACAACTTGTGCAACCTTGCGACGCAAGATCTTTCCCATCTGGTTGCGCGGAAGCTCGGCGATGATGACGAGCTGGCGGGGGAGAGCGTAGTGTGCAATCGTCTTCTCTGCCCAGGCGCGCACCTCTTCGAGAGTCAGCGGAGCGCTCCCGTCCTCCATGATGATGGCTGCGGTGACCTCTTCGGTTGCCTCCGAAACGGGAACCCCCACGACGGCGACGTCGTTGACCGCCGGGTGAGTGCGAATCGCAGCCTCCACTTGTGACGGGTAGACGTTGAATCCGCCGGACAAAATGAGTTCTTTCTTGCGGTCCGCCATTGAAATGAAGCCGTCACTGTTGATGCCGATGTCGCCGGTCTTGAACCATCCCTCGGATGTAAACACGCGCGCGGTTTCTTCGGGCGCGTCCAGGTACCCTTCAAAGACCTGTGGGCCACGAACAATGATCTCGCCAGGCAGGCCATCCTCAACGTCGAGCGTATCGTCGTCGAGAGAGACGAGGCGCAGCTGCGTGGAAGGGAACGGAACGCCAAGAACACCGTGACGACGCTTGTCCGACAGAGGCGCACCGGTCAAAACCGGAGCGGTTTCGGACAGCCCGTAGCCTTCGACGATCATGCCACCGGTGGCTTCCTCCCACTCGCGCGCGAGCGTCGTCGACAACGGCATCGCGCCGGCAACCGAATAACGGATAGACGTCACGTCCGTGTTCGTCTTCTGGGCCTGCTTCAGGATCCTCTCGAACATGGGAGGAACGCCGACGAAGAACGTAACCGGGCGGCGCTTGTGCGCGTCCAGAGCCATCTGCGCGTCGAACTTCGGGAGCACGACCTGGGTGGCCGCCTTGCGCACGGACGCACACAGGAAGAACGTCAGACCGAAGGCATGGAAGTAGGGCAGGAGCGAGAAGAACGTTTCCGCACCCTCGTGCAGCTTCCAGACCCAAAACAAGCACTGATTGACGTTGACCCCGATGTTGCGGTGGGTGAGGGGAGCGGACTTGGGGACGCCGTTCGTTCCGGAAGTATGCAGGATAACCGCGCGATCGCCGGGGGAGGGCAGCGGGAACGACGGGTCAATGGGCATCGACGAGGCCGTGGCGCGGTCCCACGACCGCGTGCCCACAGGGACAGGGCCGCGCAGCTGCGCACGGGTCTCGCGTGCGCGAGCGACTGGAAGCGTGAGCAGGAAGCGCTGCGAGGCAGGCATTCCCTGGGAAATATCCACCGTGAACACGGTGTCGACGACCCCGAGCGGATAGGCATCCACGCACTTTTCCCACACGATCGCCACCTTGCCGCCGTGGCGGCTCAGCTGGCCAGCGATCTCCGAAGCCGGAGCGAGTGGATTATGCTGCGCGGCGATCGCCCCAATACGCATACACGCGTAGAAAGCAACAAAAGCCTGCGGGCAGTTCGGTAGCGCGATGGCCACCGTATCACCGGGCCCGACGCCGGCCTCGTGCAGAACCCGAGCAGCCTTGTGGACCTGATCGCGCACCTGTGCGTACGTGGTTGTTGCCCTGAAGTAGTCGAGCGCGACGCGATCGGGATACAACCGCGCCGCATCGTCCAATAGGCAGTACAGCGACTGATCAGCCACGGGCACCTCATAGGGGACCGCGTCGTACATGTCGTGAGCCTGCTCGACGATGCTGCGTGTCATGACTTCCTCCTGCGAATCGGCGCACTCAATTGTAGCGATCCGCAGGCCTGCTCACACCCGAGGAACGATCCACGTGTCACACGTCGAGATATCGCCGGAATCGAGACCGCGCTGCAGCCACGTCGCGCGTTGCTGCGCACTACCATGCGTCCACGTCTCCGGGTTCGAGGAACCCTGGTACTTCTCCTGCAAACGGTCATCACCGATTGCCTGAGCGGTCTGAAGCGCACCCAGCACCTGATCGGCCGTCGGAGTCTTCAGGAACGGGGTACCGGTCGAAGGATCGGGGGTGTTGGACGCCCAGTGCATCCACACGCCCGCGTAGCAATCGGCCTGGAGCTCGCTGCGCACGCCCGCACCCTGTTCGCCGGACTCACGGGTGTCGTGCGCGCGGAAGACACCCTGGATGTTCTGGATGTGGTGCCCCCACTCGTGGGCCACGACGTACTCCTGTGCGAGCACGGAATCGGAGGCGCCGTATGTGGAGACCATGTCGTTGAAGAACCCGAGGTCGAGATACACCGTCGAATCTCCGGGGCAGTAGAACGGGCCCACGGCGCTCGTCGCGTTACCACACGCGGTGGAGACGGAGTTCGTGAAGATCTGGAAATCGGGCAGCTGGTACGCGACGCCAGCGTCCTGGGCGGACAGCTGGGTTTTCCACACCGCGTCGAGGGATTGCGCAGTGGCGACCATGCGGCACTCAACGCGAGTGTTGGCGTCTTGCCCCGTCTGGCAGGTGGACGTGTCGACCGCCGACGATGAGGTCGACGGCGCGTCGGAAGACGCCGACAGCAGGCCCGTCAGATCGATGCCGGTGAAATAGGAGAACCCGAGGATCAAGAGAACACCGAGCAGCGAGCCACCGCCCGCACCTGCGATCTTCCGCCCAGCGCCGGACGTGCCAACGCGCGAGGGATCCAAACGGATATTGTCATTGAAACTCATGGTTGCTCCACACTTTCAGTGGCGGCGCCCGGCTTCGTAACGGCCAAGCATATCGGAACGGAACTCGTCAAAGCACCCGTTAATGATCGATGCGCGGATTCCGTCGACGAGACGCAGTGTAAACCACTCGTTGTGAATGGTCGCGAGCGTTGCCGACAGGATCTCCTTCGCCTTGAACAGGTGATGGATGTATGCGCGGGTGTAGTGGGTGCAGGTGTAGCACTCGCAGCCCTCAACGAGGGGTGTGAAATCCCTCTTGAAACGCGCATTCGTGATGTTGAAACGGCCGTCGGGCGTGTAGATTGCGGCGTTACGTGCGACGCGCGAAGGATTGACGCAGTCGAAGGTGTCGGCACCGGCTGCGACGCCTGCAAACAGATCTTCAGGCTCGGAAATGCCCAGAAGGTGGCGGGGGCGATCCTCGCCCAGTTCCTCGCAGACCCACGAGACGATTGTCCCGAGGTTTTCCTTCTCAAGAGCGCCACCGACGCCGAATCCGTCAAAGCGTTGGCCGTCGACCTCCATGTTTGCCATCGTTCGCGCGGCCTGGCGACGCAGATCCTCCCACTGGGCGCCCTGAATGACCCCCCAGAGTTGCTGATACGGCTTGTGTGCGCGTTCCTCCGTGAGGCGCTTGTGCTCGGCGAGGCATCGGGCTGCCCATGCGTGGGTGCGCTCGAGGGATTCCTCCTGGTAGGAACGCGGGTGCAGCAGGCTCGTGAGTTCATCGAAGGCGAACATGATGTCGGAGCCGAGTTGGTGCTGAATTCCCATCGACACCTCGGGGTTGAAGCGATGCTTCGTACCATCGATGTGGCTAGAGAAGACCACGCCATCGTCGTCGACGACCGCGTTGGATGCCTTGATGGCCTGCATCTGAACGGCGGGGTCGGTTGGATCGGCCTGCCCGGAGAACTCCTGTGACAGGACCTTCTTAAAGCCGGCTCCAAGAGACAGAACCTGGAAGCCACCCGAATCGGTGTAGGTGGGGCCGGACCAGTTCATGAACTGGCCGAAACCGCCGGCCTCGTCGACGATGTCAGAACCGGGCTGCAGGTACAGGTGGTAGGCGTTCGCGAGGACGGCCTGCGCTCCCAGCGAGCGCACCATCTCAGGCGTGAGGGCCTTGACGTTGGCCTTGGTGCCGACCGGGATGAATGCGGGAGTCGCGATCGTTCCATGCGCGGTGTGGATGACGCCGGTGCGTCCGAGGCCTCCGTGGGACTCCAGGCGGTGGCCGAGCGTGAACCCGCGGTCGGGGGAGTGCCCACCGGACGAGGCTGGGGCCTCGAAGGGCGTGAGCTGTTCGGGATCCGGGGCGGCGAGCCAGTTCTCGTTCATCGGTCGAAGACCTCGTCCTTCTTCAGTCCCTCGGTGCGGCGGATAGCGGCGATGACGGGGTAGGTGAGGGGCAGGAGGATAAC
>CAUVIG010000039.1:0-14568 GCA_963551745.1 uncultured Actinomyces sp. | reverse complement strand
ACCTCGATCTTGTCGTACCACTCCGACTTCATCTTGGACACCTGCATCTGGGTCAGGCCCGCGATGCCCACGAAGAGGAGAGATACGAAGGTCACGAGGATGACGGCGACGCTCATCGCGCGGTTACGCGACAGACCCTTGCCGACCTCGGACAGAATAAAACGAAGCTTCACTGGTCTTACCTCCCAGCGCCGTAGACGCCGCGGTTCTGATCGCGCACGACGTCGCCGCTGGCGAGCTCGATGACGCGCTTACGCATCTGGTTCACGATGTCCGCGTCGTGGGTAGCCATGACGACGGTCGTGCCCGTGCGGTTGATTCGGTCAAGGAGACGCATGATGCCCAGCGACGTCTCCGGGTCAAGGTTGCCGGTGGGCTCGTCCGCGAGCAGCAGCTCGGGACGGTTCACCATGGCGCGCGCGATAGCGACGCGTTGCTCCTCACCACCGGACAGCTCGTGGGGCAGGCGCGATTCCTTGCCGGACAGGCCCACCAGCTCGAGGGCATCCGGGACGGCGGTCTCGATCGCGTGGCGAGGCTTGCCGATGACCTGCATGGCCAAGGCAACGTTCTCGTACACGGTCTTGGAGGGCAGCAGTCGGAAGTCCTGGAAGACCGTGCCGATCTGGCGGCGCAGCTTCGGAACCGCCCACGTGGACAGCTTGGACACGTCCTTGCCGAGCACCCACACCTTGCCGCTGGTCGCTTTCATTTCGCGCATGACGAGCTGCAGGAACGTGGATTTACCGGAACCCGACTTGCCGACGAGGAACACGAATTCTTCGCGCTCCACCTCCAGCGAGACGTGGTCCAGCGCGGGCTGGGCACCTGGCGTGTACACCATGGTGACATCTTCAAAACGAATCATGGGACCGTCCGATCGGGGTCAATAGTCCCTGTTAGATTAGGTAACGATCGGGTCACGCCCCGGCTACGACACGCGGAAAACCACCGGTGTGGCGATCAGCCCTCCACCCGGGTGGGCTTGGACATACGCGCGGCCCCGGCCTCGTTCATGAATCGACGAGGCCGGGGCCGGGTAACACGTTGAAGCGAGGCTCAGTCCTGAGCGGCCTTCTGCTCGTTCTTGCGCCAGCGGATGCCGGCGTTGATAAAACCGTCGATGTCGCCATCGAAGACGGACTGGGGGTTGCCAGACTCGAATTCGGTGCGCAGGTCCTTGACCATCTGATACGGCTGGAGGACGTAGGAGCGCATCTGGTCACCCCACGAGGCCTTGACGTCACCGGCGAGTTCCTTCTTCTTCGCCTGCTCTTCCTCGTGGCGCAGCACGAGGAGGCGGGACTGCAGGACCCGCAGGGCGGCCGCACGGTTCTGGATCTGGGACTTCTCATCCTGCATGGACACGACGATGCCCGTGGGGATGTGAGTCATACGCACCGCCGAGTCGGTCGTGTTCACGGACTGGCCGCCGGGGCCCGAGGAACGGAAGACGTCCACCTTCAGCTCGGACTCGGGGATTTCGATGTGGTCCGTGGTCTCAATGAGGGGGATGACCTCGACGGCCGCGAAGGACGTCTGGCGGCGGCCCTGATTGTCGAAGGGGCTGATGCGCACGAGGCGGTGGGTGCCGGCCTCGACGCTCAGCGTGCCATAGGCGTAGGGCGCCTGAACCTCGAAGGTCGCCGACTTCAGGCCAGCCTCTTCCGCGTAGGAGGTGTCCATGACCTTCGTCGGGTAGCCGTGACGCTCCGCCCAGCGCAGGTACATGCGCAGGAGTATCTCTGCGAAGTCCGCGGCATCCACGCCGCCCGCGCCGCTTCGGATCGTGATGACGGCGTTGCGCTCGTCGTACTCGCCGTCCAGCAGGGTGCGGATCTCCAGGTCGCTCAGGTCCTTGCGGAGCTTCTCCAGGTCGGCCTCGGCCTCGGCGAGGATGTCGGCGCCCTCGTCCGGGTCCTCGGCGGCCATGTCCACCATGGCCTCCAGGTCGTCGATGCGCTCGCTCATCTGCGTGATGCGATCCAGCTCGCTCTGGCGGTGGCTGAGTGCGCTCGTGACGGCCTGGGCGGCGCTCGGGTCGTCCCACAGGTCGGGCGCTGCCGCCTTCTCGTTCAGCTCGGCGATCTGCTCGCGCAGCTTGTCCGGCTGCACGACCGCGACGATGTTCTCCATCGTGGTGCGCAGGGACGGGATCTCTTCAGAAAATTCAATGGCCACGCACCCAGGGTAGCGGATCGCAGGCTCAACGAGGAACGCTAAGGGGCGACGGTGGCGGGGCTTACTCCCCTATCGACCACAGATACGACGGTGCCCCGACGCCACACAGGACACCGGGGCACCGAAAAGGAAGCGGATCAGATGAGCCCCATCGCGACCATCGCGTCGGCCACCTTACGGAAGCCCGCCAGGTTCGCGCCCGCCACGTAGTCGCCCGCGACACCGTATTCCTCGGCGGTGGCGACGGCGGTCGCGTGGATATCGACCATGATCTGGTGGAGCTTCGCGTCGGTCTCCTCGAAGGGCCACTGAGTGCGGCCGGAGTTCTGCTGCATCTCCAGGCCGGAGGTGGCCACGCCACCCGCGTTGGAGGCCTTGCCGGGGGCGTAAGCAACGCCGGCGGCCTGCAGAGCCTCGATCGCCTCGGGGGTCGTGGGCATGTTCGCGCCCTCGGCGACCAGCTGGACGCCGTTCTTGATGAGGGTCTGAACGCCAGACAGGGGCAGCTCATTCTGGGTCGCGCAGGGCAGGGCGACGTCGCAGGGGACGTCCCAGATGGAGCCGCCGGGCACGAAGACGGCGCCGGGGCGCTCGGCCGCGTAGTCGGAGACGCGTCCACGACGCACCTCCTTGACATCCTTGAGCAGCGCGACGTCGATGCCGGCCTCGTCCACGACGTAGCCGGAGGAGTCGGACACGGCGACGACGGTCGCACCCAGCTGCTGGGCCTTCTCGGTCGCGTAGATCGCGACGTTACCCGAACCGGAGACGACGACGCGCTTGCCGTCGAAGCTGGTGCCCTTCGCGGCGAGCATTTCGGCAGCGAAGTAGACGAGGCCGTAGCCGGTGGCCTCGGTGCGCACGTAGGAGCCGCCCCAGGTCAGGCCTTTGCCGGTCAGAACGCCCGCGTCAAAACGGTTCTTGAGGCGCTTGTACTGGCCGAACATGTAGCCGATCTCGCGGCCACCCACGCCGATGTCGCCGGCGGGCACGTCGGTGTCGGGGCCGATGTGGCGGGAGAGCTCAGTCATGAAAGACTGGCAAAAACGCATGACCTCGGCGTCGGACTTACCCTTGGGGTCGAAGTCCGCACCGCCCTTGCCGCCGCCCATGGGCAGGCCGGTGAGGGCGTTCTTGAAGATCTGCTCGAAGCCGAGGAACTTGATGATCGACAGGTTCACGGAAGGATGGAAGCGCAGGCCGCCCTTGTAGGGGCCGAGGGCGGAGTTGAACTCGACGCGGAAGCCGCGGTTCACGTGGACGTTGCCCTTATCATCGGCCCACGGGACGCGGAACTGGATCTGGCGCTCAGGCTCGACGATGCGGTCGATGATAGCCAGGTCAGCGTACTCGGGGTGACGCTCAGCGAGCGGAGCAATTGTCAGGAGGACCTCGTAGACGGCCTGATGGAACTCAGCCTGGGCGGGGTCACGGCGCTGGACGGATTCAAAAGCGGAGGCCAGCGCGGGGGAAAGACGAGATGTATCAAAGCTGTTCATGGCCTAAAGTTTACGTTTCGTTTACTCACACTTCGGTTGCCGTCCCACAATGTGACCGTTGCGAACACCACCTTTAACCCGCGCGCTGGGCCGAGCGCAAACGAGCACTCGAAGTCCGCTGCAGCTGCGGAACCGCCGCAGCACGCAGCACCGGAGGCAGCAGCGACACGCTCGGACGAGCACGAACACCGACCTCAACCTCGTCGTTCGCCACGTCCACCCACGTGACAGAAACCCCGTCGCCCACCCGGCACGTGGAGTCCGCCAAAAGCGCCAGCGCGCGGTCCACGCGAGAGTGAGCCACGTCCTCGCTCACGCCGAGGTCGTTGCCCGCAAAGATGTCCGAGGCAGACGCCCCCGCGACCGCCGCGCTCGCCAGCGCGTCGGCGCATGACACGAGGCGACGGTCCTGCATCGCGACCTCGGTGAGAGCGATCGACACAAACAGCAGCAGACATACGAAGGCGCAGCCCGCGCACATGAGGATCCCCACGCGCCCCTCCTCATTCACGGGCGACCACCTCCCGCACGGGTGCCCGCGCGCTCGAGGAGACGCCCACGCCGACGTCGCCGAGCCAGGAGGGCATGAAGGGCAGCGGCACCTGCACGGACACGCGCACGTCGACAAGCCCCTCCCCCTCCTGGCAGTTATCGCACGTCGCGGCCACCTCGGGCTCCGCATTCACGCCGAAATCCTCGACGATGAGAGTCACGGCATGGGAGGCGTCAGCCGTTCGGTCCGGGTCCTCGGCAAGGATGCGCGCGGCCTCGCGAGCCCCCGCGTCTACCGCCATCGCACCCGCGCTCACCTGGCCGAGAGCGAGCACGATGTAGAGAACCGGGATCACGACGACGACGAGGATCCCAAGGAATTCGACGCTGGCATCCCCCCGCTCGCTCACGGCCCCTCCACCAGGGCGCGCCCACGCACGGTCAGCCACCTCGGCCCGAGTCCTCCGACGAGCGGCAGGCGTGTGCGCACGGTGACGGTGAGGACGTCGACGCCCGCGTCACTCTGGCGATCCACGGTGATCTCGCGGTCTTTAGCGGCCCCTACGAGGGAGTCGAGGAGTTCGCCCGTGCGCGCCCGGGCCTCGTCCTCGTTTCCTCCGAGCAGACCGCCACGGCGCGCGCCCTCGGACGCTGCGCTCACACTCATCGTGCGCACGTGTGACGCGAAGGCCAGCTGCACGAGCAGGAGGATGACGAGGACAACGAGTCCCTGGACAAGGACCGTTGAGACGACCTCGGACCCCTCCTCAGATGCCCGCAATCGAGTCCATTGCACGGTTGAAGATCTCCACGAGCCGATCCGAGGCAACGCCCCAGATGAGGACAACGAGCGCAGCCGTCATGAGGGTGATGAGAACCCACCCGGGCACGTCGCCGCGTTCCCCGAGGGGAGCCTTTCTGAACTTCGGTGTTTTCATGAGGGTTTCCTTCCTTCACGGGGTGAAATCCAGGGCGATAAGCCCCGGATAGAGGGCGAACATGACGGTGACGGGCAGGATGAGGAAGACGACGGGCAGGAGCATCGCAATTTCACGGCGCCCGCCCTCCTCCATGAGGGCGGCGAGGGATCGTTCGCGCTGATCCCGGGCCTGGTCGTGCAGGACCGAGGCCAGGGGCGAACCGCGCTCGATCGCGGTGGTGAGCGTGCGACTCAGGCGCGTCAGGGCTGGGGATTCGGTGCGCTCGACGAGGTCGGCGAGAGCTCGCACGGAGGGCGTTCCGTTGCGGATGTGCCCGGCGGTCAGGGACAGCTCTGCCCCGAGGGGACCTCCCGCGCACCCGGCGACGCGCTCGATAGCGGCGGGGATCGACTCGCCAGCGGCCACCGCGAGCGCAAGAAGTTCCGAGCAGTCGGGCACCGCGGCGTCAATCGCGCGCTGGCGAGTGTGCGCGCGCATGGTGAGGAAGCGGTCCATGCCTGCGACCGCGAGGAGGGTGCCGACGAGCGCGCAGGCACACAGAGGGATAAGGGATGCGCGCAGGGAGGAGGCGTGGCGCGCGGCGACGAGGGCGCATGCGGCGACGAGGCCGATGACCCCCGCGACCGCCTGACGCAGCCGGAAGACTGACACATCCGGGCTCATGCCGGCCAGGGCAAGCCTGCGGGCTACGGATTCGCTGGTGGAACCCAGGGAATCGAGGGCGGAGGCGCTCACGCGGCGCGCCCACACGGCGAGCGCGGAGGGCAGGCGCTCCTGCACGCGGCCCTGCGCGACACGGTCAACGAAGGAGGGGCGTCGCGCGAGGGCGGCGGCCAGAATGAGAACGAGGCCCGCGCCGGCGACGAGGGCGACGGCCAGGTCGAGGGCTCTCAGCGTCCACGGATTCATCGCACACCCCCAAGATTCCTCGGGTCGGTGCTCAGGCGCCCCATGGCCTTCATGATCAGGTAGGCGATGACGCAGATGCCGGCCCCCGAGCACAGGACGGCGATACCACCCGGCGAGTTCCAGACGCTCGCGCTAGCCCCGCCTCCCGAGAGGAGGAGCAGGACGACCCAGGGGGCCGCGAGACCGAGACGGGCGGCGCCCACCGTCCAGGATTGACGCGCCTCGAGTTCTCCGCGCACGCGCGCATCCTCGCGCAGGAGAGAGGCGAGGTCCTGAAGCAAGCGGGTCAGGTCAGCCCCGCCCACGGATCGGGCAATGCGCAGCGCCTCAACGATACGGTCGGCGACGGGGTCGGCGACCATCTCTTTCATCTTGTCCAGCGCGAGTTCGAAACGGCCGTTCGCACTGTAATCCCGCGAGAAGGCTTCGAAGGCGAAGCGCACGGGAACGGGCCCCTCCTCGGCAAGGTCGCAGAGCACCTGGGGCAGCGCCGTGCCCGCGCGCACGCCGGACACCATAGCGTCAATGACCTCGGGCCATGCAGACCTCACTGTTTTCGCGTGCGCGCCAAGGCGGGAGACGACCCACGCGTATGGCAGGAACGCGACGCCGACGGAGACGATGAGGGCGACGGGCCAGGCTCCCGTCACGGCCAGAATGACGAGCGCAACGACGCTTCCGATGGCGAAGCTCAACGCAACCAGGCGCACGGCCGTCAGGCCGGGGACACGCGCACGAGCCACATCCTCGCGCAGGCGCCTCCACGGTCCCCATGGCCGCCACACCGGGGGCGGCGTGAACCAGGGGGACACGGCCACGACGAAGCCGATCCCGAACACGAGCCCACACACAATCGCGATCACGCCGGCCCCCAATCCAGGAGGGACGCAAGATCAAAGCCGGCAGCGGCAAAACTATCGTGCAGGTCCAGGCCACCCGCGCCTCGCACGCACCTGCCCCCATCGAAGCGGAAGAGGGTGGCAGTCTCGATCCGGTTTCCTTCAACACGCCCCGGGACCGCCATGATCTCGGCGACGTGGCGCTGCCCATCCGCGCCCCGCTCGACGTGACACACAAGGTCGATGGACGAGGCCAGGGTCGGGGTAACGAATCCCGTCGTCACGTTTTCCCCCGCCAGGAGCGGCAGGATCGACAGTTTGTCGAGGGCCTCACGGGCCGAATTCGCATGCACCGTCGCCATGCCCGGCACACCCGCGTTGAGGGCCACCAGCAGGTCGAGGGCTTCCGGGCCTCGAACCTCCCCGACGATCAGGTACTCGGGGCGCATACGTAGCGATTCGCGCACGAGGTCGCGCAGCGTAATCTCGCCCGTCCCCTCGGCGCCGGCCGGTCGCGTCTGCATCGCGACGTGGTCCCAGTTGGCCAGGCCCAGCTCGAAGACTTCCTCGCAGGAGATGACGCGGCGCGACCTGGGCAGCTCCCCCGCGAGCGCACGCAGCAGCGTCGTCTTCCCGGCCTGCGTGCCGCCCGAGACGAGGACGGAGAGTCCCACGGAAACGGCGGCCGCCAAAAAATCCCTCATCGGAGGAGCAAGCATGTCGACCGCGACCAGGTCATCCAGGGTGCGGGCACGCTGAATGTGCTTGCGAATGTTGACGCTCCACGACGATCCGGTGACGGGCGGGATGACGACGTGGAGGCGCTCCCCTCCCGCGAGCATCGCGTCCACGAAGGGGCTGGACAGGTCGAGCCTACGCCCGGAGTGGTGGAGCATGCGCTCGACAAGGGCGCGCACATCCTCGTCGGTGAGGATCAGGCTCGTCAGCTCAGCGACACCCGAGCGGGCCACGAACACGCGCGAGGCCGCGTTGATCCAAATCTCCTCGACCGAGGGATCGTCCATGAGCGCCTGAAGGGGGCCGAGGCCGCAGATGTCGTCCATGAGGTCCGCTTCGACTTGCTCGCGGGCCACAGGCAGCAGGTCGGGCGCGAACCTGTCGATGGCGCGGTGAATGAGCAGACGCACGGATCGAGGATCTCGAGCCGCGTCGACTCCGCTCGCGGCTAAGTCCTCACGCACCCGTGCAGCGAGCGCGCGCGTCGTGACTTCCATCGCTGCGCCTCCTTGCTACAGACCAAGCCAATGTGTCGAAAGTAACATAGTTTTTCGGCAAGGAGCAAACCCACATCCGTTCAATCCTCCTCGCTCCCGCGCGGGGAAGAGCACCTCGGCTCCAGCCGCGATACGTTAAGGCAATGACCTCCCGCAAGAGCCCCCTCGAACTGGCAGCCCTGGCCACCGCAGCCGTCCCTGGCATGCGCGTCACAGCCCTGCGCCCGCCCACCTACAGCGACGAGCTCTCCACCGTGACCGGCATCGAAGATGCCGCCGGACACCGCTGGATTGTCACCTGCCCCCACGAGGAAGTCTCCGGACCCGCGCTCGAAGCGACCTCCGGCATCCTGGACCGGCTCGGCCAGGCACACGACCACGACTACATCCCCTTCGACGTGCCTCGCCTGGCAGGCCAGCTCAAGACCAGCGGCGGGGGCACCGTCTACGTCCACCGCGACCCGGGCGGCACCGCCCCCACGGACGAGGACCTCGACACCGATCCCCTGCTGCCCGCATCCCTCGGACGCGCCCTCGCAGCCCTGCACAACCTCCCCGAGACCGTCTTCTCCTCGATCGGCCTACCCACCTACACGGCCATCGAGTGCCGCGACCGCAACCTCGCTCTCCTCGACGAGGCCGCCCGCGAGGTCACCATCCCGGCCGCCCTGTGGAGCCGCTGGGAGGCCGCCCTCGAGGACGTCTCCCTGTGGCGTTTCCCCTCCGCGCCCATCCACGGCGACATCCAGGAGCGTTGCCTGTCTGTCAAGCGCGGCTCGCTCCTCGCCATCGGTGGCTGGACCAGCGCGCACGTCGGCGATCCCTCCCTCGACATCGCGTGGGTGCAGGCCACCGCATCCGACGCGTTCCTCGACCGCTTCCGCGAGACCTACGGCCACGAGCGCCGCGCCACCGACCTGCACGTTTTCACGCGCGCCCAGCTCCTGTCCGAGATCGCGCTTGTGCGCTGGCTCGTGCACGGCCTGCACGCCGAAGACTCCTCCATCGTC
Organism: uncultured Actinomyces sp.; assembly: GCA_963551745.1. Taxonomy (GTDB): domain Bacteria; phylum Actinomycetota; class Actinomycetes; order Actinomycetales; family Actinomycetaceae; genus Pauljensenia. The sequence continues at coordinate 5,462 of CAUVIG010000039.1, read as the reverse complement.
GACGAAGCCCGCTCGATGCTCGACGATCTGGCCAAGGACCTCGACGGCGAGCCCCTGCTGCCCTCGCACGCATCCGCGATGGGGGCCCGCATCTCCCTGACCCCCATCGAATCCCCCTCCGCCTCACCGATCGAGGCCTCGGAGCCGATACCGAGCACTACGGACGACGCCGACGAAGACGACTCCAACGAGCCCACCGTCCCCGTGTCGCGCCCGGCGTCCGCACTCAAGCGCAAGCTCGCCGAGGGCGAGGCCGACCCCACCGCCCCCACCGAGCGCCTCAGCCTCGGACCCGACGGCACGCTGCTGCGCTAAGCGCGCCGCGCCGCGAACCACCCGCCCAGGGGCGCTCCCATGTCGAGAACCGGGGCCCGTCAGGTTTTCACCCGACGGGCCCCGGCCTCGTTGATTGTCGTGAAGGCGCGCGTCTCAGCGAGACTGACCGTCCCCCCGGCGGGACGCCTCGAGGGAGTCGACACGGCGCTGCAAGTCCTCCATTTGGAGGCGCAGGATCGCAGCCTCCTCGGTCAGGCGACGGCGATCCTCGTCCGCACGGGACAGGTCCACCGAGAAACGCAGCGACAGCAGCAACAGGACCACACCCGCCAGGAAGAAGCCCAGGTTCAGCGGGACGACGATGCCCAGCTGCATCGCGCTCCACTTCAGGATCGGCGGGAAGATGGACAGCAGCGCCGTAAAGAAAGCGATGCAATACCACCACAGGCCGTAGCGTTCCTTTAGGCCCGAGTTACGCATCTTGACGAACACCATCACCAGGATGATGATCGCGAACACCAGTCCAAGCACGTACGTGGGGCTCATGCATTCTCCTCCGGCGCCGGGGCGACCTTCTCGCCGGGGCGCGAGAGAGAAACCGCGAGGGCCATCGTCGCACGCACCAGGAAGATCGCCGATTTGATCGGATTATGGGAGGGCTCACCGCCCGCGCGCGGGTGCATCTGCACGCCGACCTCGCGCACGACCAGGTGCGAGCGCGCCGCGATGACGAGCGCACCGATCGTGTCCCCCAGGTACTCGGCCGGGTAGTTGTGTGCGAACAGCGCGAGCGCACGGGGACCGTAGAGCTTGAAACCGCTGGTCGTATCGCTCAGGTGGGTCTCACACACGCGCGAGAGGATGAACGAATAGAGGTTCATCGCCCACTTGCGCGGGCCTCGCGCGTGATAGTCACCCTTGCCCGCGAAACGCGAGCCGATAACGACGTCCGCATGCTCGCTCGAGGCCGTCTCGATGAGCGTGTCGATCTCGCGCGGGTCGTGCTGACCATCCGCGTCGAGCTGGCACGCGTACTCGTAGCCCACGCGCCGCGCGTACTGGAAGCCTGCACGCATCGCGCCACCGACCCCCAGGTTGAGCGGCAGGTCGAGGACGGCCACGCCCGCGGCGCGCGCGATATCGGCGGTCGCGTCCGTCGACCCATCGGAGACCACGAGGATATCCGCGAAGGAAGGCTTCTCAACCTTCACCATCTCGATGACATCACCGAGCACCTCCTCCTCATTCCATGCAGGAATGACGATGAGCAGGCGCGATTGAGCACTGGGGCGCGTCACTCAGCGGCCCTCTCGCTCAAGCAGCTCGAGCAGGTAAGCACCGTAACCGGACTTGACCAGGGGCTCGGCGCGCTGACGCAGACCCTCGTCGTCGATGAATCCCATGCGCCACGCGACCTCTTCAGGGGCGCCGATCTTCATGCCCTGGCGGGCCTCGACCGTGCGCACGAAGGCGGTGGCGTCAGCGAGGGAGTCAAACGTGCCGGTGTCGAGCCACGCAGTACCGCGCGGGAGGACCTCGACCTTGAGCTTGCCAGCCTCGAGGTAGGAGCGGTTCACGTCGGTGATCTCGTACTCGCCGCGCGCGCTCGGCTTGAGGTTGCGGGCAATCTCAACCACGTCGTTGTCGTAGAAGTACAGGCCGGGCACCGCGTAGTTCGACTTGGGATGCTCGGGCTTCTCCTCGATCGATAGCGCGTTGAACTCCTCATCGAATTCGACAACGCCGTACTCACGCGGGTTGGACACGTGGTAGGCGAAGACGGCACCACCGTCGGGATCAACGTGACGGCGCAGCTGCGCGCCCATGCCAGGGCCGTAGAAGATGTTGTCGCCCAGGACCAGGGCGGCGCTGTCGTTGCCCACGTGATCGGCACCGAGCACGAAGGCCTGCGCGAGGCCGTTGGGCTCGTGCTGGACGGCGTAGGAGATGTTGACGCCGAGCTGGCTGCCATCGCCGAGCAGGCGGTGGAACGACGGAGCGTCGTGAGGGGTCGTGATGACGAGGACCTCGCAGATGCCCGCCAGCATGAGGGTCGACAGCGGATAGTAGATCATCGGCTTGTCGTAGACGGGGACGAGCTGCTTCGATGTCCCCAGCGTGATCGGGTTGAGACGGGTGCCCGAGCCGCCCGCCAGGATGATGCCTTTCATGTTGCCTCCGCTTCCCGGCGCGTCCTCGTATGGGTCGCGCGTCGTTGACAATTATCCCTATACGACAGTATTTTTCCACAACTTTGCCCCCGCGCGCGCCCATGGGGCGGCGCACACCGCCGCGGGGGTGCGAATCGGATAGTATTTACATGGAATGTTGCGTCCGCACAAAAACCACGCATGTAAGGAAGAACCATGGCGCCCACCGCTAAGCCCCTGGGGATCACGACCACGCCGATCCCCGGCTTTTTGCGCATTGATCTGACTATTCACGGCGATAACCGAGGCTGGTTCAAGGAGAATTGGCAGCGCGAAAAGATGGTCGCGCTGGGCCTTCCGGATTTCCAGCCCGTGCAAAACAACATCTCGTTCAACGACGAGGTCGGGGTGACGCGCGGCATTCACGCAGAGCCGTGGGACAAGTTCGTGTCGGTCGCGACCGGCCGCGTGTTCGGCGCGTGGGTCGACCTGCGTGAGGGCCCCTCGTTTGGCACCGTCTACACCACGATCATCGATCCGGGCGTCGCGGTGTTCGTCCCCAAGGGCGTGGGTAACTCCTACCAGACCCTGGAGCCGAACACGGCCTACACGTACCTGGTCAACGACCACTGGTCGCCGGACGCGCGCTACACCTTCCTGAACCTGGCTGACGAGACGGCCGCCGTGGATTGGCCGATCCCGCTGGATCGCGCGATCCTGTCGGACAAGGACAAGGCTCACCCGCGCATGGCGGATGTGACCCCCTTCCCCGCTCCGGCCCCCGTGGGGCGCCGCGCGCTCGTGACGGGCGCGAACGGCCAGCTGGGCCGCGAGCTCATGCGCGCGCTGCCCGAGGCCGGCTTTACGGTGACGGGCGTGGACCTGCCCGAGGTGTCGATTTCCGACGCCGAGCAGGTGGCCGCTCTGCCGTGGGACGACATCGACGTGGTGATCAACGCGGCCGCGTGGACGAACGTCGACGGCGCAGAGACGCCCGAGGGCCGCCGTGCGACCTGGCAGGCGAATTCGACGGGCCCGGCGATCCTGGCTCGCGAGGCCACGGCTCACAGCACGACGATGGTGCACATCTCGACGGAGTACGTCTTCGATGGCACCCAGGACGTGCACGTTGAGGACGAGGCCCCCTCTCCCCTGGGCGCGTACGGCCAGTCGAAGGCGGGCGGCGATGCCGCTGTGACCTCGACGCCGAAGCACTACATCGTGCGCACCTCCTGGGTCGTGGGCGATGGCAAGAACTTCCTGAAGACCATGGCGTCCCTGGCGGATCAGGGCACCTCCCCCTCGGTCGTGTCCGACCAGGTGGGTCGCCTGACCTTCACCTCCGACCTGGCCAAGGGCATCATTCACCTGCTGACCAGCGACGCCCCCTTCGGCACCTACAACCTGTCGGGCGAGGGCCCGGTCATGAGCTGGGCGCAGGTCGCCAAGCGCGTGTTCGAGCTGTGCGGCCGCAGTCCCGAAGACGTCACCGAGGTGACGACGGAAGAATACTTCGCGGGCCGCGAGGTGGCTCCTCGCCCCCTGTCCTCCGTCCTGGACCTGACGAAGATCAAGGCCGCTGGCTTCACTCCCGAGGATTCCTCGCAGCGCATCGACTCCTACGTCGCTTCCCTGCGCGGCTGACCTCCACACGTACGAGACAGGCCCCGGGCACCGACTGGCGCTCGGGGCCTCGCGTATGCCGGGTTGGGTGCGGGCAGTGTGCGCACATGGGAGGCGGAAGAACCGCCTGCCCGTCAGGCTCGAGGATGGGGAGCGGCGACAGATGATCGTTGAGGCGTGCGGCCGATTCCCCCCGAACGTGCGCTCAGAGCAGCAGGCGCAGGACGTCCTGCGGACCGTCGATCTCCCGCACCTGCGCGACGAGTTTGTCTGCGAGCTTCTTCGCCGCCACATACTGCGTCGATTCAACCCCATAGCGGCTCGCGATGTCCGCAAGACGCGCAGGGATGGTCGTAGCGCTGCCGTCCTTGGCCGTCAGCATGTCCGCCAGGTTGAGCACCAGGAGTTCATCCGACCGGTAGGCGCTGTCGGGGTTGCCGTGGTGGAAGATTTCCGCCCAGTACGTGAACCCCAGAGAGCGCAGCAGAGCGCCTCCAAGTTCCTCGTGCTCGGACTGTTCCTGGGCGAATTGATAGCCGACATCGTGCAGGTATCCCATCACGAACATGTCGCGGCACTTCTCATCCGACCAGCCAAACAGGGTCCGCCCCAGCTGAGAGGCTTTCACCCCCACCCCACGGCAGTGGCGCAGCCGGTTCTCGTCCATGCCGATCGCCGGCGTCGAGTCAGTCATCATGCGATCCTTTGCGTGCCGTCAGCCAGATACCGCAGGAGATCCGTCAGTCTGCGACGCTGAGAGTCAGCGAGGCGCAGATCGAGGAGCTTATCCTTGGGGACCCACTGGAAACCCGTGGATTCAGAGTCAAGAGACACCTCGTGGGCCACAGACACCCCGTAAAACACGACGGTGAACTCCTGGCGCACTTCCCCATCGGAGTATGCGATGCGCACGTCCGGGTCCGTGTAGGTGCCGACGATCCCGGTCACCTGCACGTCGAGGCCGGTCTCCTCCTTAAGCTCACGGACCGCGCATTCGGCGAGGCTTTCGCCGAATTCGAGGGTGCCGCCCGGGAGCGTCCAATTCCCACTATCCCGGCGCTGGAGCATGAGGATGTGCCCCTCGCGCTCGATGGCGACCGCTGCTGCGGGGACGATCGAGTTGGCCGCCGGCGCATCGGGGACGTGGGAGTAGTCCACGCGCGTCGTCGTCAGGGCCGAGGCCAGCCACGCCTCGACATCGGGGCCGGGGGTGACGACGTTCTTGTCGTTCGTGGAGGGAACCTTGATGAAGAGGATCTGCGTCCCCCGCTTCGAGCGCTGCGCGTAGGTCGTTCCGGGTTCGATGACGTAGAAGTCACCCGCGCGAAACTCATACTCCTCGCCGGTGTCCGTATCCAGGTACTGCGTCCAGCCGGAGATCATGTACTGGTATTCGGTGGCCTGCGTATGGAA
>CAUVIG010000038.1:0-15164 GCA_963551745.1 uncultured Actinomyces sp. | reverse complement strand
TTTGACCCAGACCCCACATTCACGATGAACAACTTCGCACAACAAGGCCACTGACGACAACAACCGCCCCAGCGGAGCACCCGCAATCCACCCACCAACGGTAGAGACGAGGGGTGGGGACCCACCAGGATCCCCACCCCTGAGCCGTTCACGCCACAGATGACGCGACGCGGTCGATTACTCGGGCTGAGCTGCAGCGGCGATAGCCTCCAGCTCCGCCTCGCCGTGAGCGCCGGACACGAACCACACCTCGTACACCGAGGGCGGCAGGGCCACACCCGAGGAGAGGAACGAGTGGAAGAAGGGGGCGTAGCGCCACGCCTCCTGGGCGCGCGCCTGGTCGTAGTCGTACACGCCCGAGGAGGCCGCGGCCTCGCCGAACATGACGGAGAACAGGGATCCCGTGCGCTGGACGCGGTGCGCGACGCCGGCAGCGCTGAGCGCGTCCGACACGATCGTGCTGATCTCCTGAGCGGAGGCGTTCACGCGGTCGTACACGCCCTGATCAGCGAGTTCGAGGGTACGCAGGCCGGCGACTGTCGCCAGGGGGTTACCCGAGAGCGTGCCCGCCTGGTAAACGGGTCCCAGGGGAGCCAACAGGTCCATAACGTCCGCACGCCCGGCAACGGCCGCCAGGGGCATGCCGCCGCCCACGACCTTGCCGAAGGTCACCAGGTCGGGCACCCAGTCGGCGCCCTCCACGCAGGACGCGTCGACGAAGCCGGCGCTGTAGCGGCCCGAGGACGCGCCGTCTACCCACCCGGCGACAGCCTCGAGGCCCCACCAGCCGGCGGGGTCAACGCGGAAGCCGGTAAGGACCTCGTCGAGGATCATGAGCGCGCCGTGCGCGGTGCACAGGCGGCGGATCTCGCGGTTCCACCCGGGGTGGGGCGGGACCGTGCCCAGATTGGCGGGGGCACCCTCGAAGATGACGGCGGCGATACTGCCACCCACCTGCTCGAAGCACGCGCGCAGGGCGTCGACGTCGTTGTAGGGCAGCACGATCGTCTGGGCGGTGATGGCCTCGGGGACGCCGGCCGACCCGGGCAGACCGCCGGTGGCGACGCCCGATCCGGCGGCGGCGAGCAGTCCGTCGGAATGGCCGTGGTAATTGCCGGCGAATTTCACGATGAGGTCGCGCCCGGTGGCGCCGCGCGCCAAGCGGATCGCCGTCATCGTCGCCCCGGTGCCCGTCGACACGAAGCGGACACGCTCCGCGAAGGGCACGCGCTCGCGCACGGCGCTGGCCAGCAGCGTCTCAGTTTCGGTGGGTGCACCAAAGGACAGGCCGCGCGAGGCCGCCTCCTGGACGGCGGCGACCACCTCGGGGTGCGCGTGGCCGAGCAGCGCCGGGCCCCACGACCCGACCAGGTCCACGTAGGAGCGCCCCTCGACGTCGGTGACGCGCGCACCGCTCGCGCTCGCGATGAAGCGCGGGGTGCCGCCGACGCCGCCGAAGGCGCGCACCGGCGAGTCGACGCCGCCAGGGATGACGGCTTTTGCTTGGGAAAATGCGGTTTCGTTAGTGGTCATAGCTACCTTCATCAGGGTAAGAGGGATAGCGGCACGCGGATGCGCGCTCAGCGGGCCCGGCGGGCGACCTCGAGGGCCCAGTAGGTGAGGACGGAGTCGGCTCCCGCCCGGAAGATGCCGGTCAGGGACTCGTCGATGACGCGCGTGCGGTCGATCCACCCGTTAGCGGCGGCGGCCTCGACCATCGCGTACTCGCCGGATACCTGGTAGGCGGCGACGGGAATGTCGGAGGCGGCGGCCACGTCGGCCAGCACGTCCAGGTAGGGGCCGGCGGGCTTGACCATGAGCATGTCGGCGCCCTCGGCCGCGTCAAGCAGCGCCTCGAAGAGGCCCTCGCGTCGGTTCGCGGGGTCCTGCTGGTAGGTGCGGCGGTCGCCCTTGAGCGTGGATCCGACGGCCTCGCGGAAGGGCCCGAAGTAGGCGGACGCGTACTTCGCGGAGTAGGCGAGGATCGCGACGTGGGCGTATCCCGCCTGGTCGAGCGCAGCGCGGATCGCGGCGACCTGGCCGTCCATCATGCCCGAGGGCGACACCATGTGCGCGCCCGCGCGCGCCTGGGAAATCGCCATCGCCTGGTAGAGCGGCAGGGTCGCGTCGTTGTCGACGCCACCTTCGGCATCTAGGAGGCCGCAGTGCCCATGGTCGGTGAACTCGTCCAGGCAGGTGTCCGCGCACACGACGAGGGCGTCCCCGACCTCGGCGCGCACGGCGGCGAGGCCACGGTTGAGGATCCCATCCTCCGCCCACGCCTGGGAGCCGATCGCGTCGCGGTGGGCGGGCACGCCGAACAGGTCGATGGCGCCCACGCCCGCTTCGGCGGCCTCGGCGGCGGCCCGGCGCAGCGAGTCGATGGTGTGCTGGTACTGGCCGGGCATTGCGGCGATTTCGCGGGGTTCGTCGATGTCGTCGCGCACGAAGACCGGCCAGATGAGCTTGGCGGGGTCGACGTGGGTTTCGCGCACGAGGGCGCGCATCGCGGGGGTCGAGCGCAGGCGGCGCGGGCGGATCGTCGGGATCGGGGAAGAGTCCACCCCGGCCTCGGCGAGGTAGGAGGTAACGGATTCGGGGACGGTAGTCATGAGTCTCTTTCTTCGGATGCGTCGGCGTGGGTGGGGCGGGTGAGGGCGTCGATGAGGGCGCGGACGATGGCATCGGGCGTGGGGGACGAGGCCCGGGCCGCGACCGCGATCCCCTGCCGCCTGGCGGCCAGCGCGGTGGGTGCGCCGATGGTCACGACCCGGGTTGTGGGGGGCGGCAGACCGAGGAGCGGGGGCAGGGCGCGCGCCTGGGAGGATGCGGTGAGCACCGCGCCGTCGTAGTATCCGGTGCGGAAATTCCCAGCGATATCGGCGTCAATATCGCCGGTGCCCGCGGGGAGAGTGGTGTAGGCATCGACGGCCTCGACGCTCCAGCCGAGGGCGCGTAGCCCTTCTGGCAGGGTATCGGGCGCGACCGCCGACCGGGGAATGAGGATCGAGGGCTCACCAGAGGGCGGGGCGGGTAAGCACTTCAGCAAGGCGGCGGCGGACCCGGCGCCGGTCAGGTCGGCGCTCACGCCCGCGTGGTCGCTGGTCCATTGGGCGGTGGCCTGGCCAACGGCGGCGATGCGCGTGCCGAGCGAGCGCGCCCGCGGCAGGGCGTGCGCAACGGCCCGCGCGGCCCTCCAGGAGGACAAGACGACCCACGCGTACGCGCCGTCGGCCAGCCGGTCGCGCGCCGCGTCGAGCTGCGCGGAGTCCAGCGGCGTCGACACGGTGAGGGCGAGAGTATCCACCTGAGCCCCGACGAGACGCAGGGCACGCGCGATGGCGTCATCGGGCTTGGCTCGGGTCAGGAGGATTCGCCTCCCGCTCAGGGGTCCGCTCACTGGGGCTTCGTTCACGAGGGGTGCCTCGGCGTTTTCGTCGCCCCCAGGTCGGTGACCTCGGCGGCGCCACGCGCGAGCAGCTGGCGCGCCACGTCCTCGCCGAGGCGGGCGGCCTCGTCCAGACCAACCGAGTCCCTGAGCTCGAGCGCTCCACGCACCTCGACCCGCTCACGCCCGTCGACGCTCATCACGCACGCGTCAAGCAGGAGGACCGAGGAGGCCTCGTCCACGCGGGCGCACGCACCCACCGGCGCCGCGCACCCCGCACCGAGGGCGGAGAGGACGGCGCGCTCGGCGCTGGCCGCGAGCGCGGTCGGCCGATGGTTGAGGGCACCCAGGAGGGCGCGCAGGAGGGGGTCGTCCTCGTCCCGCGTTTCGATGGCGAGGGCGCCCTGCGAGGGGGCGGGCATCATGATGGCTGGGTCGAGCACGTCGGTAGCGTGGGCGTCGAGGCCGATGCGTCGCAGCCCGGCAAGGGCGAGGACGACCGCGTCGAGACGCTCACCAGTGCCGAGGGCGGAGGGCGCGATGCCCGCGTCGGCCCCCAGGTCGATACCCCGCACGCGCGAAAGCCTCGTGGGCACGTTGCCGCGCAGGTCGCACACGCGCAGATCGGGGCGCGCGGCGAGCACCTGGGCGGCGCGCCTGGGTGAACCCATGCCGACGAGCGCGCCCTCCGGCAGGGATGCCAGTGTCGCCCCATCGGCCGCGCACAGGGCGTCGCGGGGGTCTTCGCGCTGCGGGACGGCAGCGATGCGCAGCCCCGGCGTGGGGGCGGTGGGCAGGTCCTTGAAGGAGTGGACGGCCAGGTCACACTCTCCCCCAAGGAGGGCGAGCCGCAGCTGAGCGGCGAACACGCCGACTCCACCGAGCGCAGCCAGGGGTGCGGCGGACACGTCACCGTGCGTGCGCACAACCTCCAGCTCGACGCGCACGTTCTCGCCGAGGCGAGCTCCGGCCTCCTCGATCGCCCGCGCGACGGTGGTGGATTGGGCGAGCGCCAGGCGCGATCCCCTGGTTCCCAGAACGAATACCCGCGTAGTCATAGCAGTCCTTTCGCGCCCGCGCGGGCGTGTGTGACGACGGAGGCGATGCCCGTTCCGGCGACCCAGGCGCCCGTGAGAGCCACGCCGCCCAGGGGACGCACCTGTTCCTCGAGCGCGGCAACGCGGCCGCGATAGTCGGGGGGCAGGGGCGGGAGCGTGCCGTTCCATCGGGCGAGCAGGTGGTCGGCGACGGCCTCGGGGGCGATGGGCACGCCGGTGAGCGCGCGGATGTCGCGCAGGGCCCCCTCGACGGTGACGGCGGGTTCGGCCTCGCCGAGGCGCCCGTAGGACAGGCGCAGCAGGTGCGTGTGGGGCGCAAGCTGGTCGGCGAGCCACGGCCACTTGACGGTGAGGTGGGACAGGGCCTTGGCGGCCACGGGCCGCTCGTCGGCGGGCGCGGGCGCGACCAGGAGGCCCTGGGAGACGGGCGCGTCGTCCAACTCGGGGGCGCGCACGGCCAGGGTGAGGCGCGCGATGGGCGCTCCCTCGGGAACGCTCACATCGGGCACGAGGCCGGGGATGCGCGCCTCGGTCAACAAGCGCAGGGCGGCGCTGGCGCTGCAGGCGAGGACGAGGCGCTCCGTCGTGACGCTCACTCCCGGCCCGCTCGGCACGGGTTCAGCTCCGGGGGTGGGCCCGGGCCCCGTCGGCCCGCACTCGAGGGTCCATCCCGAGGCCTCACGCCTCAGTGAGAACGCGCCCGTGCGGGTCAGGACGGTTCCCCCGGCCTCTTCGATGGCGGCTCGCAGCGCGTCGACGAGGACGAACATGCCGCCCTCGACGCAGGCTTCGGGGGTGCGGCGCGATCCGGCGGCGGCCAGGCGCGCCGCGACCGCAGCGGCCAGGGACCCGTGACGGGCGGTCTCGGCGCGCAGGCCGGGGGCGACCGTGTCGGTTGCCAGCACGGTCGGGTCAGCGGTGTAGATGCCCGCGATGATCGGCCGCACCGAGCGCTCCAGCACATCCTGCCCCATGCGCGCGGTCACGAAACCGGCCAGGGTCTCCCCGGCCTCGTCCATGCCGACGCCGCCGCCCATCGAACGATCCTCAAGGGCGCGGCGCACCCCGGCCTCACCGAGCACGCGCACGCAATCGGGCGTATCCGGGCGAGCCGGGATTCCCAGGAACGAATCGCGCAGGAAGGGCCGCAGCTCCCAGCCGCCGTGCAGAGAGGGCGCGTAGAGCCGGGCGCCCGACCCGGCGGGTTCAACCGAGGTCAGCCCCAGGGCGTCCACGATCGAGGAAGTGTCGGTGCCTCGCACGACGTATGTCTCCGCGCCCAGGTCCACGGTTGCGCCGCCAACCGTGCCGCGGGCGATGAGGCCTCCCAGGTAGCCGCGCGCCTCAATCAGGAGGGGGCGCACGCCCGCGCGGGCCAGTTCCCACGCGCTCACGAGGCCGGCGATGCCACCGCCGACGACGACCGCACCGGGGTGGGTGGGGATGGCCTCCAGGGGGTTCACCGTTCGTCACCCAGCTCGTGTACCAGCTCGACGATGCGCGTCAGCACGTCGGGGTCGGTCATGGGCGGCACGCCGTGCCCAAGGTTAAAGACGTGGCCGGGAGCAGCGCGCCCCGCGTCGAGGATATCTCGAACAGCCTGTTCGATAACGTCCCACGGGGCCTGAAGTAGTGCGGGGTCCAAATTCCCCTGCACGGCCTTCCCGGGCACCTGCTCAATGGCCCACGACAGGTCCGTCTTCCAGTCCACGCCCACGCAGTCAGCGCCGACCTCGGCCATGTCGGCCAGGATCGGCGCGCTGCCCGTGCCGAAGTGGATGAGCGGAGCACACTCGCCCGTCACCGGGCTGACGGCACCCGCGACGCGCCGCGCGACCATGCGCGAGTACGGCGCGACGGACTCGCGATAGGTGCGAGGCGAGACAGACCCCACCCACGAGTCGAAGAGCTGGGCGGCACTGGCCCCAGCATCGATCTGAGCGGCGATAAAGTCGGCGCTCACCCGAGCGCACCAGGTCATGAGAGCATCCCACGCGCCCGGGTCAGAAGCCGCGAGCGCGCGTGCGGCCATGTGATCGCGCGAGGGACGCCCCTCGACCATGTACACGGCCAGGGTAAAAGGGGCGCCGCCGAATCCGATGAGCGGCGTGGAGCCCAGCTCGCGCACCGCCGTTGCGACCCCATCGCGCACGGACTGGGCACCCTCGGCGCAGTCGCGCGCACGCCCGGTGGAATCGGTCCAGGACCCCTCCCCGTAACGATGACTCAGGAGTTCGTCGATACTGTCGCGCGTGCGATAGGGATGATCGAGGACCGGGCCGACGCCGGGCTCAATCTCGACGCCCACCCCGGCCAGGCGCAGGAGAACCATGATGTCCGAAAAGAAGATGCCCGCGTCCACGCCGTGGCGTCGCACGGGCTGCACCGTTGCCTCGGCGGCCACGTCGGGGCGCAGGCAGGTCTCGAGCATGGGCAGGCCAACAGCGGTACGCAGCTCGCGGTACTCAGGCAGGGAGCGTCCAGCCTGACGCATGAACCACACGGGGGTGGACGCGCGTTGCCCGGTCAGGGCGGCGATCAGCGGGGGCGTCACCATGTGTCTCCCTTAATTTAATGATGTTTTCGTGCGTTAATTCGCGCATTTCCGTCGCTTTCCAGTCTAGTTCAAGACAATTTCTCACACGTCGCAATTGGGCGAATTTACGCGTCTTTCTGCGCATTTTCCGCAGGATGGAGCCATTTATTACGCACATATTCCGAAATGACACGGCATCACCAACATTAATGGGTTTCCAGCGCTGCTCGCACCACCCACGTGCCCTTAAATGGACGCGTTGTGACTATTCATGTGCTCTCCGCGGACCACCGCTACGCCCCCCTCGATGACATCGCCCGACTCTCCGGCGCGGCCGACCTGGGTCCTACCCTCATGCGCTCGCTGCCGCACGCGCGCAGAGTCATGGTCCTGCGCACCTGCAATCGGGTCACTATCTACGTCGACGCCCCAGCCTCGGCCGACCCCCACACGATCAAGGACGCGGTGGAGCGCGAGCTCGCGACCGCCTCGCACGCGCAGCGCGAGGACGTGCACCTGCGTCACCTGTGGGGTCGCGACGGCCTCGTCGATCTGTTTTCGACGGCGGCGGGACTGGAGTCCATGGTCATCGGCGAGCGCGAAATCGCCGGGAAGATGCGCCGCGCCGCGCGCACGGCCTGGGAGGACGGGACCCTCAGTTGCGACCTGGGGCGCGCCGCCGAGCGGGCATCGGCGACCTCCCGCCGCGTCGCGACCGAGACCGGACTGGCCGGGGCGGGACGATCCGTCGTCGCCGTCGGCCTCGACATGGCTGCGGCTCACCTGGGACCGTGGGCGGACGCGAGCATGCTCATCGTCGGCACGGGTGCCTACGCGGGCGCAAGCGTCAGCGCCCTGCAGGCGCTCGGCGCATCGGAGGTGTCCGTCTACTCGACGTCCGGGCGCGCCCGTGAATTCGCCCAGGGACGAGGCATCGGCTGGGTCAGCGCCGCCGATCTTCCCGCCGCCCTGGAGCACGCCGACCTCGTCGTGACATGCCGCGGACTGGGAAGCCCTGTCCTGACACGCGACATAGCCGCGGCATCCGGGCCCACCGTAGTCCTGGACCTCGCGCTCATGCGCGACACCGAAAGCTCTGTCGCCTCACTGTCGAACGTGACGCTCATCGACCTACCGACCATCCAGGCCTCGGTCCCGGCAGCCGATGCTGAGGCGCTCACGCGCGCCCGCGCCATCATCGACAAGGAGGTCTCCTCTTTTGAGCGCGGCCTCGGCGCGCGATCCATGGACCCGGTCGTGCGGCACCTGCGCTCACGCGTCTTCCGCATCGTGGAGGAGGAGATTGATCGCCTCGGCGAGGGGCCCCTCTCGACCGAGGATGCGGCCCGAGCGCTGCGCCACCTGGCCGCGCGCCTCATCCACAACCCGACCGTCATGGCGCGCCGGGCCGGCGAGGAAAGCCAGCAGGAACGCTACCTGGAGGCCCTCGGCGTGGTCCTCGGCATCGACGAAACCACCCTGATGTCGGGGGACGACGTGGCCGCTCACGCTTTCTCGCCAGGTGATCACAGCCATTCCCGCGGCGGCGTCTGCCCGCACAGTGTTCATACACTGGGTGCATGAGCACCCAGAAGAACGATCCACGCGCACTCGCCCTCGGCATTTCCTGCTACGTGATCTGGGGGTTCTTCCCCCTGTACTTCTCGCTGCTCTCCCCCGCTGGCGCCGTCGAGGTGATCGTCCACCGCGCGGTGTGGGGCCTGTTTTTCTGCCTGGTCGCGCTCGCCCTGACGGATTCACTGGGGAAGATCCGCGCGCTGATCGCCGACCGGGGAGCGCTGTGGCGCCTCGCGGTCGCTGGCGCGCTCGTCGTCGTCAACTGGTCGGTGTACGTGTACGCGGTCCTCGCCGGCCACACAACCGACGCGGCGGTCGGCTACTTCATCAACCCCCTCGTGACGATCGCGTTGGGGCTTATCGTGCTGCGCGAGCGCGTCACCCCGATCCAGAAGGTGGCCCTGGCCCTCGGCGTCGTCGCCGTCGTCATCCTCGTGATCGGCCAGCGCGCTGTCCCCATCGTCTCGCTCACCCTTGCTCTGACATTCGGCTTGTATTCCCTCGTCAAGAAGGACGTGGCCTCGCGCGTCGACCCTCTCGCGGGCATGGCGATCGAGACGGCCGCGGTCTCACCCGTCCTACTCGGCTACTACGCCTACCTGGCGGCCACATCCTCCACGTCTTTCCACGCCATCGCATCTTCCGACGGCTCCGGGTTTTCATGGCCCGTTCACCTCGCACTCCTGGTGGGCGCGGGCGCGCTGACGATGATCCCGCTCATCATGTTCGCCTCGGCCGCGCGCGGCCTGACCCTGGGGACGATGGGCTTCCTACAGTACCTGGGGCCCACCCTGCAGCTGCTCGTCGCCGTGTTCATCTTCCACGAGACCGTTCCGACGTTCCGCTGGATCGCGATGGGCGTCGTGTGGGTGGCGCTGGGCTGCCTGAGCACCGACTGGCTCGTCGGCTCTATTCGTGCCAAGCGCCTGGCCCGCGCCGGCCACCGGGACTAATTCCGACGGGCCCGGTGGGCCTACGAGGGGCGCCCACGCCCGCAGCGCCGCGACAAAGTTCGTGCAACGCAGCCTCTCCAACAGCGAGGCCGTGAGTGGGTGCCGTTGTGACGGCAGAACAGTTCGCCCATCAACGCGGCTTCCGACGGCCTATCCGCGAAAAAACTCGCCCAGCGCGCCATAAAACGCCTATTTCGGTCCATTTTTCGTTCGCTGGGCGAACTATTTCGCGCATGGGACGCAGCCACGTGGCGGCTTTGAAACCAATGACACCTCTGCGGCCGCTGATGCAGGCCAGCATGAAACCGCCATCACCACTGCTCGCCCCTGAACAGCAACCGTTGAAACCGACAACACCTCTGCAACCGAAAAACACGCCAAAATCAGCCATTTCTCACCCGCAAAGGCGATAGCGGTTTCAACCCCACACGGGCACGAGCGAGCAAAGGCGATGACGGTTTCAACTTGCCCACGTCACCGGCCCACAAAGGCGATGGCGGTTTCAACCCGACGCAAGTAGCCACGAGCAAAGGCAACGCCGGTTCCAGACAACCGCACGCATGGCTCGCGGGCTCCCGCTACACCACCAGCGGCACCCATGCGCCCACTCCCCAGAAAACTCGCACGCAACTCGATTGAGTAAAGTTTCAATAAAGCCTGAAAACGGCGCAATTCCAAGAATCTGATTTCAAAATTCGAAAGAGTCGTGGGGGAATTGCATGCGAAATTGGCTGTGGACTCAGGAATGAGGGAAGTGACAACTCGATGCGAGTCCTGCGCGATGGAGGGGGCCAGGCCGCGGTACCCGTGGGCGGCGGGGGGACCGGCCGGGCAACACACAGCGACAAACCGCGCCGGTGTGGAGGGTGCCGGAGGGACCGGAGGGCACGGGCGGGCTTCGAGGCACAGCGACGAACGAAGTGAAGCCGCCTAGCCTCGCGGGCGGCCGGCCCATCCGGCGCCCGGAACACCAGCGGGGCAACAAGCAACAAGTCGGCGAGCCCGGCTGCGGTGCCCGTGGGCGGCAGCGGGGCCAGGCCGGACAACACACAGACACCCCGACCGATTGGAGGCCGCCGCGAGGCCTGCGGGGCCTGGCCGGACAACGAGCCGACGCGCCGAGCGAAGCTTGCAGCGCGGACGGCTCGCGGGCAGGTAGGCCGCGCGGCGGCCGGAGATCTGTCGGGGCAACAAACAACAAGCAGAAAGACCGCCGCCCACGAGCACACCAAGCAGCCCGGCCCAAAAAGCGCACGCGGCGCGCGCAACACCAGCGGCGCCACACAGCAACGCCGGCGATCAGGCGGGCGACCCGGCCCTTACTCTCCGCCGCCGGGCTCGGGGCGTCCCGTGTAGTTGACGAAGCGCGCCATGTCGCCCTGGAAGAGGGCGGTGACGGTCGCGGTCGCGCCGGCGCGGTGCTTGGCGACGATGATGTCGGCCTCGCCGGGGCGGTCTTCCTTGTCGTAGTAGTCGGGGCGGTGCAGCAGGATGATGATGTCGGCGTCCTGCTCGAGCGAGCCGGACTCACGCAGGTCGCTCATCATGGGCTTGCGGTCGGTGCGCCCTTCCGAGTTGCGGTTCAGCTGCGCGACGGCGATGACCGGGATGTCGAGGTCTTTGGCCAGGAGCTTGAGGTTTCGCGACATCGCGGAGACTTCCTGCTGACGCGACTCGACCTGGCGTCCGCTCGTCATGAGCTGGAGGTAGTCGATGACGACGAGGCCCAGGTTTTCCTGCTGCTTGAGGCGGCGGCACTTGGAGCGAATCTCGGAGATGGTGATGTTCGCGGAGTCGTCGACGTACAGGGGTGCAGCGCTCATGCGCGAGGAGGTTTCGGCGACCTTTTGCCATTCGTTGCTGTTCATTTTGCCGGCCTGCATCTTGGACAGACGCACCCCGGACTCGGCGGACAGCAGGCGCATCGCGATTTCCTGCGAGCTCATCTCCAGGGAGAAGATCAGCGACGTGATGCCGTGCTTCATGGATGCCGAGCGGCAAAAATCCAGGGCGAGCGTGGACTTACCCATCGCGGGTCGGGCGGCGACGATGATCATCTGGCCGCCGTGTAGGCCCTGGGTCAGCTCATCCAGGTCGGTGAAGCCGGTAGGCACGCCGTTGAGTTTGCCCTGGTTCTTTTCAATGTCTTCGAGGGCGATGAGAATATCCGTGCTCATCGTGTCCATGGACACATAGTCGCTGGTTTCGCGCCCGTCGGAGACGGCGTAGACCTCGGCCTGGGCCTGGTCGACGATCTCGTCGACGTCGCCGCCGGCGTCCGCGTATCCGAGCTGGACGACGCGCGTGCCCGCGGTGACGAGGCGGCGCATGATGGCGCGTTCGCGCACGATGCGCGCGTAGTAGGCGGCGTTCGCGGCGGTGGGCACGGAGGCGATGAGGGTGTGCAGGTAGGCGGCGCCGCCGACCTTCGACAGGAGGCCTGCGCGCTTGAGTTCGCCGGCGACGGTGATCGCGTCGGCGGGCTCGGCGCGGCCGCCCAGTTCGACGATGGTGTCGAAGATGGTCTCGTGGCTGGGTTGGTAGAAGTCCTGCCCGCGCAGCATTTCGGAGACGACGTTGGCGGCTTCGGTCGTCAGCATCATCGATCCGAGGACGCTCATCTCCGCGTCGATGTCCTGTGGGGGGACGCGGTCGAATTGGTCGTCGGACATCGTGATCCTCTCGGGTGCGGGGGCTTGCCTGGACGAGGCCGGGGCTGGGCTGGGTGCCGCGGGCGCGGCCGGCAGCCCTGTGGATAGAGGGCCTTCAGGCGAAGACTAACGCGTTGTAGGCGATTGCGCGACCGACGCTGTGCACGGGCATGTGCACATATTGTGGATAACCTGTGCACAACGCCGACAGCGCCTGTGCACAACGCGAAATGACCGATCTGTCAGGGCAGATATGCTTATCACAGTCACATGATTGTCATTCATTGGGTCGTCTAGAATTTCCCAGTGCACGGCTTTCCACAGGCCTGTGCACACATTGTGGAAAAGAATCGGAGTGTCATGACGAGCACACAGGGCCCCGGCGACCCGACCTCACCCTCGCAGCGTGAGCAGGCTCCGGCCTCGTCGACGCCGACGATCACCACGCGGATGATCCTGGCGCTCGCGCTGCCCTCCCTGGGCGCGCTCATCGCGGAGCCTCTGTTCACCGTCATCGACTCCACGATGGTCGGCCATCTGGGTACCCCGCAGTTGGCGGGTCTGGGCATCGCGTCGACCGTGCTGAACACGGCGGTCGGGCTTTTCGTTTTCCTGGCCTACTCGACGACCTCCCTGGCGGGGCGCCACCTGGGGGCCGGGCGGCGCGACCTTGCGATCCGCTCGGGGGTCGAGGCCATGTGGCTGGCGGGCGGCCTGGGCGTCGTCGCCGCGATCCTCCTGGCTGTCTTCGCCTCTCCCTTGCTGACCTGGCTGGGAGCCGACGCGGCGACGATGCCCCACGCCCTGGCCTACCTGCGTGCCTCCGCGCCGGGCCTCGTCGGCATGTTCGTGGTCCTGGCGGCCACCGGTACCCTGCGCGGGTTGCAGGACACGCGCACTCCCCTGGTCGCGGCGTCCGTGGGCGCGGCCTTCAACGCGGTGGCCAACTGGGTGCTCATGTACCCCCTCGGCCTGGGGGTGGCGGGTTCCGGCCTGGGCACCGCGATCACGCAGACGCTCATGGCGGTCTTCCTCGGGTGGATGATCGTGCGCGCCGCCCGCCGCGAGGGCGTGAGCCTGCGACCCTCCACGGACGGCCTGTTCGGCGCTGCACTCGAGGGAGCGCCCCTGCTCGTGCGCACCCTCGCCCTGCGCGTCGCGCTCCTGGCGACCCTCAGCGCAGTCACCGCGATCTCCACCCAGGCCCTGGCCGCCCACCAGATCGTGTGGACCCTGTGGTCCTTCGCCGCCTACGTGCTCGACGCCCTCGCGATCGCCGCCCAGGCGCTCGCCGGATTCACGACCGGCACCGGCGAGCACGGCGCCATGCGCCCCCTGCTGCGCACCCTGGCGCGCTGGGGCATCGGCTTCGGCGTCGCCGTCGGTGTCACCCTGGCGATTACCGCGCCCTGGATCACGCGCATCTTCACGACCGACCAGACCGTCATCGACTACGCGACCATCGCCATCATCGTCGGCGCGCTCTTCCAGCCGGTCGCCGGCTACGTGTTCCTCCTTGACGGCGTCCTCATCGGCGCAGGTCGAGGCCGCTACCTGGCGCTCGCCGGCATCATCAACCTGGTCGTCTACGCACCCCTCCTGTGGGTGATCGCCCACTCCGCCTCGCTCACCGCGCGCCCCTCGCTGGCCCTCGCGATGGTCTGGCTCGCCTACTCGGCGGTCTACACCGGCATGCGGGCCCTCACCAACGGCATCGGCGCCCGCTCTCTGTAGTCGATCAACGAGGCCGGGGCAGCCCTCGTCCCCATCCGCGGTTTCGCGCGGGGTTCGGCGTCCCGGCGGGGCGGGCCCAGGCCTCGTCCCGAGGGGCCCAATCGTGACCGGAAACGCCCTAGCGAAGACGCTGCCACCCGTGTAAAGTGGGTAGCTGGACTGTCCGCACCCGCGGTCGGTCCAGCAGGCCCTCACGGGCCATACGCAACGCCCTCCTGTCACGGACCGTCCGTGACCGTGAAGACCATAGGAGGTGGGAACCAACGTGCGTAACTACGAACTGATGGTGATCCTCGATCCTTCGATCGACGAGCGCACCGTCGCCCCCATGATGGAGAAGTACCTGGCACCCGTGGGTGCGGGCGGCGGATCCGTCGAGAACGTTGACGTCTGGGGCAAGCGCCGCCTTGCTTACGACATCCTCAAGCGTTCTGAGGGCATCTACGTCGTCATCGACATGACCACGACCCCCGAGGTCGCTCTCGAGATCAACCGCCGCATGGGCATCGACGAGACCATTCTCCGTACGAAGCTCCTGCGCCCCGACGCTCACTGAGCCGACACCACACCCTCTAAGCCCGAGGAGCCGACATGGCCGGAGATACCGTCATCACTGTCATCGGTAACCTGACCGCTGACCCCGAACTGCGTTGGACGCAGTCCGGCGCCGCGGTCGCCGATTTCACGGTGGCCTCCACCCCCCGAACCTACGACCGTAACGCCGGTGAGTGGCGCGACGGCGACACCCTCTTCATGCGCTGCTCCGTGTGGCGCGAGACCGCTGAGAACGTCGCCGAGTCGCTGCGCAAGGGCATGCGAGTCATCGTTCAGGGTCGCCTCACCCAGCGCTCGTACGACACCCAGCAGGGTGAACGTCGCACGGTCGTTGAGCTGCAGGTCGACGAGGTCGGCCCCTCCCTGCGTCGCGCACGCGCGCAGGTCACCCGCACCGCCCCCTCCGGTGGCGGCGGCTACCAGTCCGACAACCGCGGCCAGCAGCAGGGCGGCTACCAGCAGGGCGCCCCCCAGGGCGGCGGCGGTTACTCAGGTGGCCAGGGTGGATATGGCCAGGGTGGCGCCAACTACGGCGCTCCGACCGGCGGCTCCCCCGAGGACCCGTGGCGCAGCGCCCCCGCTGGCGGCGCCACCTCCTTCGGCGACGAGCCCCCGTTCTAAAGTCGCGCGCCCCGGCACCTACGCCGGAATGCGCCACGTCGAAGACAACACGCTTGGGGCGGCACAGTCCGCCCGGATTCACTAGGAGAC
>CAUVIG010000037.1:0-15445 GCA_963551745.1 uncultured Actinomyces sp. | reverse complement strand
AGGAAGGCGAAGGTCGCGCCCAGAACGGGCAGGCCGATGGAAGACTCTCGGCCAAACTGGTTGTTGATAAGGAGTCCGAAGACGGCGGAGAAACCCGAGAACAGGCCGAAGGTCATAACGTAGAGGATCGTCATGTACCAGGTGTTGGGGTTGGAGAAGATATCGAGCTGCTGCTTGATGTTGGCCTTGACGGGCACGTCGCGCAGCCAGATGAAGGCGAGGATCGCCGCGAGGATGCACCACGGAACGAAGAAGATCGCTGCGTTGTAGACCCAGATGCTCTCACCGACGTGGTCGCCGGCGACCTGCTGCTGGGGCGCCAGCCAGGTCAGACCGAAAAGACCGAAGCCCATCAACACAGGACCAACAAGCAGAATGACGGACATGCCGAGGTTACCGATGCCGCCCTGCAGGCCGAGGGCCGTACCGGCGAGGCGCTTGGGGAAGAAGTAGCCGGTGGAGGGCATGTAGCCGGAGAACGCGCCGCCGCCGATGCCACACATGAAGGCCAGGGTCAGCAGGACCCAGTAGGGGGTCGTGTTGTCCTGGACCGCGAAGAACCAGCCGAGCATCGGAATGATGCACAGCAGGGAGGTGATGCCCACAAGCTTACGGGTGCCAATCAGCGGCGGCAGGAACATGTAGATCAGGCGCAGGATGCCGGCGGCCAGGCCGGGCAGGGCGGTCAGCCAGTAGAGCTGAGACTTATCCAGGTGGAAGCCAAGGGCAGTCAGCTTGGGCGCAATCGCGCTGGGCAGGAACCACACGCAGAAGGCCAGGATCAGCGAGTAGGTCGTGATCCACAGCGTGCGCCACGCGAGCTTCGAGTCCCACTTGGATTCGTCGTTGGGGTTCCAGTCAGTGAGCAGGTAGCGGCTCTTCTTGGCCGCAGGTTCGGTCGCGCTCATGGCTCTCCTCGGGTCTGAAGGGAGTCCGGGCGCGGGCGTGCGCCGGACATTCTTTAACACGGAGGCTACCAATTGAAATGACGTCACTCACAGGAACTCATTGGGACGTACATCACCCTTGTAAGCACTGGGAAAAGTACTCCCCCTCAGGGACGTTCCACCCGACGGCGAACAATCAATCAACCGCTGTTAGAAAACATCGGCGTCACGAAATTAGTGGGGATTACCCGCCAATACGGCTCATGGTGCGCGATGCACGAGCAAAAGTGTCGATATTGAGCCCGTGCGCGGCCGGCTTCGCCCACATCGCGTCGGCCCATCGGGCGGCGATCTGCGCGTCGTCCCCGCCACCGCGCAGCAGGTCGCGCAGCGAGGTCTCCTCGGTGGAGAACAGGCACGAACGCACCATGCCGTCCGAGGTCAGGCGGGTGCGGTCGCACGCGCTGCAGAAGGGGTCGGACACGGAGGCGATAACTCCGAGGCGCTTCGTCGGGTCACCGTCCACAATCCAGCGTCCCGCCGGCGAGTGCGGATCCTCGCGGGGCGCGGGGGTCAGCGTGTGGCGGGTGCTCATGATGTGCAGGATCTCGTCGGCCGTCATGATGTTCTGGCGATCCCACGTGTCCGGCGGGCCGATCGGCATCTGCTCAATAACGCGCAGCTCGATGCCCCGGTCCAGGCAGTAGTCGACCAGGTCGGGCAGGTCGGCCTCGTTCATGCCGCGCAGCACGAGGGCGTTGACCTTGATCGGGCTCAGGCCCGCGCGGGCGGCGGCCTCGATGCCCTCCAGGACGTCGCCGAGGCGGTCGCGGCGGGTGATCGCCGCGAAGTGCTCGGGGTCCAAGGAATCAAGCGAAATGTTGACGCGGTTCAGGCCAGCGTCCTTCAGGCCCTGGGCGCGCTTGGCCAGGCCGAGCGCGTTCGTCGTGAGGGCCAGATCGAGGGGGTTTCCCTCGTCGGTGCGCAGGTGGGAGCATGCTTCGATGATCCCCTCGAGACCTCGGCGCAGGAGGGGTTCCCCGCCGGTGAAGCGGACCTGGCGGATCCCGAGCCGCTCGACGCCAACGCGCACGAGGCGCACAACCTCGTCGTCCGTCAGGGTTTCCTCGGTGGGCAGCCAGTCCAGGCCTTCGGGGGGCATGCAGTAGGAACAGCGCAGGTTGCAGCGGTCGGTGAGCGACACGCGCAGGTCGCGGGCCACCCGCCCGAAGGTGTCGACGAGCCGCAGCGGCGCGTCACACGCCACCGCATCTGCCGCCTGGGAGGCGGAAACGAACTCGACAGACATGGCGCAACCCTACCCCGATTCACCCGGTGTTCGCCCCTCGAAAAACCGAGCACCAACGGCGACACGCGGCCCCGGCCTCGTCTCTGAGAGAAAGGAGACAGTGTCCAGCAGTGACGAGCAGCTGGACGTGAGCGCTACCGTTGCCCTACGACCAATTCACCAATCACGAGGAGAATCATGCGCGCCGTCATCATGCACGCGCCCGGCAACGTCACCGTCGAAGACATGCCGATGCCGACCATCCTGGAGGCCACAGACGCCATCATCAAGCTGGCGGCCACCTGCATCTGCGGCTCCGACCTGTGGCCCTATCGTGGCGCCCAGTACGTCCACGAGCAGCGCATGGGCCACGAGTACGTCGGCACGGTCACCGAGGTAGGCTCCGCGGTCACAACCGTCAAGCCCGGCGACTTCGTCGTCGGTTCCTTCTGCATCTCCTGCGGTGAATGCGAAATCTGCCGCGCCGGATACCCCTCGCGCTGCGCGACCGCCGCCGCCCAGGGAGATCCTTTCGTCGGCACGCGCGCGGGCGGCACCCAGGCCGAGTACGCTCGCGTGCCCCTCGCTGACGGCACGCTCGTCAAGACGCCCGCCACCCCCACGTCCGAGCAGATTCCCTCGCTCCTGGCCGCCTCCGATGTGCTCGGCACCGGCTGGTTCGCCGCCGACGAGGCCGGGGCCGCCCCCGGGAAGACCATCGTCGTCGTGGGTGACGGGGCCGTGGGCCTGGGCGCAATCATCGCCGCCAAGCAGCTGGGCGCGTCGCGCATCATCGCTATGTCGCGCCACGCGGACCGTCAGGCTTTGGCTCGCCAGTTCGGCGCGACCGACATCGTGGAAGAGCGCGGCGAGGAGGGTATCGCCCGCATCAAGGAGATGACCGGGGGACTGGGTGCCGACGGCGTCGTGGAGGCCGTGGGCAACGAGGCGTCCTTCGACCAGGCTCTGGGCTGCGTGCGCCCGGGCGGCCACCTATCCTTCGTGGGTGTGCCGCACGGTGTTTCCCTCGACATGGGTCGTATGTTCGGCGCGGAGGTTCACATGTTCGGCGGTCCAGCCGCGGTGCGCAAGTATCTGCCCACCATGATCGATCTGATCTACCGCGGCGAGATCAATCCGGGGGCTGTCTTCGATCTGGTCCTGCCGCTTGAGCAGGCCGCCGAGGGCTACGCCGCGATGGACGAGCGTCGCGCCACAAAGGTCATGCTGACCGTCTGATTCGGGTTGCACGGCGGCTTCAGCCTCGCGTTTTCACGCGTTCTGTGCGGCACCGTTATCCGGGCAGTCCCACCGCAGTGCGGGGCTACCCGGATGGCTATTCGGAGACTGTATCCACGTCCACGACAATCCGACCCTGACTGCCCCACCAGACCCATCGGGCCTGCCCGCGCCTCGCCAAGTCGCACCTACCGACCCGCCAACAACGGCCCACCAGGCCACCCAACCGGGGGTTTGGCAGCATTAGAAGTTCCGCCACGGCATGTCGGCGGCGTGTCGCGCCCCTAATGCTGCAATTCCCCCCAGCTAACCACCCCAAGACCACCCGAGCCCGCCGCAACCGCGCAACCCGACCCACGCCTCGCGCAGCGGGCGCGAGAACTCCATACCCATGTGCCCGCACCTCATCGCACCGCACGAGGACATCTCAGCAATGAAACAAAATCAGAAGAACCAAACCGCAATGAACTGACAGTTATGGCACTAGAATTCACTCATGAGCCAAGAAGTCAGGGGCAACGACGCTCCTTTCATCCTCAACGCCGTCGAACGCGCGATCATTCGCGTGCCGCGATCCAGCCACCACGGCCTCACAAAGATACCGACGGCTGTCAAAATCGCGGGCAGGACGCACCTTGATCTGTCTCTCTTGACAGGCATCGACATGAGTCAGCTACCGGACGTCGTACTCGCTGCACGCCTCTACCACCTCGCATACACGCACCAAACTCTCGTTACTACCGGACAATGCGCGCTATGGGCGCACGGCTATGGATGCGATCCCACGCTTCCACCTATCACGGTTGCCGCATCATCCACTATCCGCCCCATCGTCCTGCCCGCCATAGCAATCGGCACTCGCATCTTTGCTCCCATGAAGGTTAAGCCCAGGCACGTCTGTCACCTCCCTGCTGTCAGCGACACACGAGGACTCCTCGTCGAGAACCTTGAATCTGCACAGATTACTGCTGCCCGCACATCGCGCAACCGACGGGCTGCTTTCACGCAGATGTGCATGAACGCCCACACCTACACGCACTTCGATAACTTCCACATGAAAGCGTCACGCAACAACGAGGAGTCGTGGAAGTTCTTTCTTGAGCGCGAGCTGAAACAGCTGGGCAATCGGGCAAGAGGACGCTCTCAAGCACAGTGGATCATCACCCACGCAGATGCCGGATGCGCCTCCCCCGGTGAAGCGCGCGTACTGTACGAGCTGTGCGCCGCGGGCTTGACAGGCATGCGCACACAAGTCGAGGTACACACGCGTGGTCGTCGCTATTTCATCGATTGCGCGTTCACAGCCGAAAAAGTCGGTATCGAGTTCGACGGCCGCGCCAAATACGGCGACGATGCCCGCAGCATCCACGCATCACTTTCCAGGGAACGCGAGCGCCAACGCCACCTCGAAGCCGAGGGCTGGCACATCATCCGCGTCAGCTGGCACGACCTCGATCATCCGGACGAGCTCGTTGCACAGGTCCGCGCTGCACTCGCCGCACGCCTGGCGTGAGATGACAACACCCGACAAACACCGTCAGCAGCTGCCTCCTCTCCGCCAACGAAGGCCCACATAGTCACCCAACCGGGGGGTTTGGCAGCATTAGAAGTTCCGCCACGGCGTGTCGTCGGCGTGTCGTCCTCCTAATGCTGCAATTCCCCCAGCCTCCCATATCCAGGTCGCTGCAACGAGCTGCAACCGCACAACCCAGCCCAAACCTCGTCCCAAGGACGCGAGGCAAACGGCAGCACCCAGCCGCCTGAGCTGCAACCCCACGAAACCATGAGCGAACCCGCCCCGCACGCCTCCCCAACCCAAGGGGCCTCTACACTGGTGGCATGCACGATCCCGCCCTGTCTACCGCGCAGCATCGCGAGCTAATCGAGGCCCTGGCGCTGAGCCACGTCCTCCCCCACGACACGCTTCCCATCGAGGAATGCCTCGGGCGACGCCTGGCCGTCGACATCCACTCGCTCATCCCACTCCCCCCGTTCACGAACTCGGCGATGGACGGGTTCGCGGTGCGCCGCGAGGACCTGGAGGGCGAGGGCCCGTGGACTCTGCCCGTTGCGGGCGATATTCCGGCGGGCGACACCCGCGAGAACCACCTCGAGAAGGGGCAGGCCTGGCGCATCATGACGGGCGCTCCGATCCCCGAGGGCGCGGACACCGTCGTGAAGGTCGAGCACACAGACCACGCGGCAGGCGTCGCTCAGGCGCCCGACAGCGTCGAGATCCGCATTGCCCCGAAGCTGGGCGCGAATGTGCGCATCGCGGGCGAGGCCCTCAAGGCCGGCTCCCCGATCCTGAAGGCGGGCCACGTCCTGGACGGGACCGCCCTGTCGGCCGCCGCCTCGGTCGGGCACGGCACCCTCACGGTCCTGCCCCGCCCGCGCGTCATCGTCATCTCGACGGGCACGGAACTCAAGCGCGCAGGCGAGGCCCTCGAACGCGGACAGATCCCAGATTCGAACGGCATCCTTCTGCGTGGCCTCGTCGAGGAGGCCGGCGGGCAGGTCGTCGCGCACCTGCGCACGGGGGACACCCCTGCCGAGCTGCGCCGAGCCCTCGATGAGGCCCCGGAGGCCGACCTGGTCCTCACGGCCGGCGGCATCTCGGCGGGCGCCTTCGAGGTCGTGCGCCTGACGCTTGGCACGGACGCGGGCTTCCACCACGTCGCGCAGCAGCCCGGCGGCCCGCAGGGCGTCGGCTCGACGCAGGTGGGCACGGGCGGCCGCGAAACCCCGGTGATCTGCCTGCCCGGCAACCCGGTCTCGGTCTTTACGACGTTCCACATGTACGTCGCGGGCGCGCTGGCGGTCATGTCCGGCCTCGTCGCCCCCGAGCACGGCGGAACGGTCCCGAGCGGCGTAATCGCCCGGGCGCGCGTGGGCTGGGAGTCGCCGTCCGGAAAGACCCAGTTCATCCCGCTTCGCTTCGCCGCCCAGCAGGGGGACGAGGCCGGGGCCCGCTGGGTGGAACCGGTACACCCCCTGGGGTCGAAGTCGCACCTGGTGGCCTCGCTCGCGAACGCAGAGGCGATCGGCGTGGTTGCGCCGGACGTCGAGGCGGTCGAGGCCGGCCAGGAGCTGGCGGTCGTCCCACTCGTGGGCTGACCTGCATCATGGAGAGAATTAACGAGAGGAAACCCATGAAATTCACGCATCTGAACGAGGACGGCGCCGCCTACATGGTGGACGTGACCGCAAAGAATCCGACGGTGCGTCAGGCGAGCGCCTCCTGCCGCGTGGATTGCTCGCCCGAGGTCATGCAGGCCCTGCGTGACGGCACTGTCCCGAAGGGCGACGTCCTGGCGGTGGCGCGCGTGGCAGGCATTTCGGCGGCGAAGCGCGTCCCCGAGCTACTGCCCCTCGCGCACACGATCGGCGTGCACGGCTGCGCGGTGGACCTGAGCCTGGAGGACGATCACGTGGCAATCCGCGCGACCGTGCGCACGGCTGACCGCACGGGTGTGGAGATGGAGGCGCTGACCTCGGTGACGGTCGCGGCTCTCGCGATCGTCGACATGGTCAAGGGCGTGGACCGCTCCGCCCGCATTCGCGAGGCGAAGATCGTGGCGAAGTCGGGCGGCCGCAGCGGCGACTGGGTGCGCCCGGAGGACCCGCAGGACTGACGCCCCTGCTGTACGAGGAGGCCGCCCGCAGCAAGTGCGTCGGGCGGCCTTTTCGTTGCAATCTCAGCCGTTTATGCGCGCGGGTGGTCACCGCCCGCGAGCTGGTCGATGATGTGGGCGACGAGCGGTCCGATGACGGCCACGGCGTCGGTGACGCCGCCGCGCGAGCCGGGTGCGTTGACGACGAGGGCGCCCTCGGGGGATCGCGCGGTCACGCCGACGAGGCCTCGCGACAGGGCGGCGGAGGCAACCTTTTCCTCGCCTCGGCGCCGAATAGCGTCGGCGAGGCCGTCGATGCGGGTGAAGAGGAGAGGCTCGGTGGCCTCGGGGGTGACGTCACGGGGCGCGAGACCGGTCCCGCCGGTCGTGAAGACGAAGCGGGCACCGTCCTGTACGGCCGAGGTGATCGCAGCGCGGATGGCGTCAACCTCGTCGGGGACGACGCGCACCGAGGCGTCAACGCCGTGATCCGCGAGGAGGCGCGCGGCGAGGGGACCGGAGAGGTCCTCGGCGAGGCCGGCGGAGCAGCGGTCCGAGACCGTGATGACGCGCGCGGGGATCACGTCAGTGACGGGCGTTGCCGCGGCGGCGCACGGAGCGGCGCACGCGAATCCCGGACGTAATGGGGTCGACGTCGTTGAACTGGCGCGGAGATAGCTCGTAGTCGACGCGGCGCGCGGGCTCGGGTTCGAAAGCCTGCGGGAGGGGGCGCTGCGGGCGCGCGCTCTGGCGCGACGTGGCGCGCTGCGGGAACGCGGGCGGCGCGGGAATCCGCGCCGGCGGCTCCTCGACGGGGGCGGGTGCGACGACGGGCTCGGCGCCGCGAGGCCGGGGCGCGCTATCGCGCAGCGGCTGAGCCACGGGACGGCCGGGCTGAGCGGGCGTGTAGAGGCCTTCGGGCACGGACGCGGAGGGGCGCACGTAAACGGGTCGAATCTGGGGGACGGAGCGCGTGATCGGACCGCGCGTCGTGTTCGGCGACACTGCCGGCAGGACGGGGGCGGCACTGCGGTAGGGCGGCTGCGAGGCGGGAACTGCCGTGGAGGCAACGGGGTCGATCGACTCGCCCACGGGAATGTCGGCGGGGTTGTCGGCATTGCCGGAGACGCGCTCGGAGAAGGGGCGGCCCGCTCGACGAGGCAGGGGCGAGGCTTCGGTGCCGCGGTGGCTGACCCGACCGTGGCGGGTAGGCACGGGGAAGGCCCCGGAGCGGGGGTTCTCATCGGAAGGAGCGGGAGCGGCCGGAGCCTCGGGGGTCACGAGCTGCGCGGGAATGCCCTCATCGTGGGGGGCTTCCTCGCGGATCGGCTCGGAGACCTCGTCCTCCTCGTAGGGGACGACGATGGGCGCGACCAGGTCGCTGGGCTCGTGGATGGGAGCCTGGATGACGGGCATCTCGTCGGGCGTGCGGCAGCCGAGGAAGAAGGAGCGCAGCTGCATGGCGGCCTCTTGCGCGAGGACGCCGCCGATGACCTCGGTCGGGTGGGGCATGCGGGCGTCGCGCAGGACATCGCGCAGGGATCCGGCGGCACCGGCCTTGGGGTCCCAGGCACCGAAGACGACGCGGTCGATGCGAGAGGCAAGAATCGCGCCGGCACACATTGTGCAGGGTTCCAGTGTGACGATCAGCGTGCAGCCGGTGAGGCGCCATGTCCCTCGGGCCCGGGCTGCCTCGCGCAGGGCGACGATTTCGGCGTGACCCGCAGGGTCATGGTTGGCCTCCCGGCAGTTCCACCCGCGTCCGATGATGCGGCCATCCTCGTCGACAACGACGGCTCCAACGGGGACGTCCCCCATCTCGCGGGCGCGGTTGGCCAGGAAGAGGGCCTTCCCCATTGCTTCGCGGTACTGCTCATTCACGGTCACCCTCCTAGCTTACCGGCCAAATCACAGTTGGGGTAGTTAGAGTTCACAGTGACTCATGGTGCTTGTGTGACGGATGAGTTTGACACGATGCTCAACACGCCGCCGATCCAGTCCACCGCCTAGCGCGGCAGCGGCGCGCAGGAGACCCCTAGCTTCGCGTTCGACACACTGGATGCGCGCCAGCGGACGAACAAGGTAGCCTATAACCATGCGCCTCCACGTAGCTCATCACCCCCTGATCACCCACAAGCTCACCGTCCTGCGCGATCGCGAAACACCGTCGGCGACGTTCCGCCAGCTCGTGGACGAACTGGTCACCCTGCTCGCCTACGAGGCGACGCGCGAAGTGGCCGTCACCGAGACCCCCATCCAGACCCCGGTCGCCCCCACCGTCGGCCTGACGCTCTCCGAGCCTCGCCCGATCGTGGTTCCCGTCCTGCGCGCAGGCCTGGGCATGCTCGAAGGCATGACCCGCATGCTGCCCACCGCCGAGGTCGGCTTCCTGGGCATGCGTCGCGACGACGACACCCTGGAGATCGAGACCTACGCGAACCGCCTGCCGGACGACCTGTCGGGCCGCCAGTGCTTCGTGCTGGACCCGATGCTGGCCACCGGCCACACCATGGTGGCCGCCACCAACTACCTCTTCGAGCGCGGCGCCAAGGATGTCACCTGCGTGTGCATCCTGGCCGCTCCGGAGGGCATCAAGACCCTTGAGGACGCGATCGGCGATCGCGCCGACGTGAACGTCGTTGTCGCCGCCGTCGACGATCACCTCAACGAGAAGTCTTACATCGTCCCCGGCCTGGGCGACGCGGGCGACCGTCTGTACGGCATCGTCGACTGACGAGGCGCACGCGCCTCGCGCGGCGCAGCGCCGGGGGTCGCGACGCAGTTAACGCCACACGAGGGGTGGGCGCGGGATGAAAGTCCCACACCCGCCCCTCGTATTTACTCATTAATAAACGAATAAATTCACCTACTCGGCTCTTTGTAGCCCTTTTTCCTTCATCGCGTGCCTGTGTGATCCTGAGCGCTAAGAATACAAAGGCCTCAAAAATCCCCTGTCAGAGTTTCATGCTTGTCACATGGCACTGATTCAGACCAATCCCAAGCGCCGCCGCTACGGCGTCGCAGCACTCGCAGGTGTTCTCGGCGGAATCGTCTCCGCCATCGTGAAGTTCGGTTGGGAGGTGCCGCTGCCTCCGCGTACGCCCGAGCGCAACGCCACCAACCCGCCCCAGGAACTGCTCCAGCAGCTGGGCATCCCGGAGAGCGTCACCCACCTGTCCTACACCTACAACGGTAACGAGGGGCTCCCCTGGGTCTCCTTCATCGTCCACTTCGCGTTCTCGATCGGCTTCGCGGTCCTCTACTGCGTGCTGGCCGAGCGTTTCCCGCAGATCAAGCTCTGGCAGGGCGCTGCCTTCGGCATCTTCGTATACGTGGCCTTCCACGTCGTCCTGATGCCTCTCATGGGCACGGTCCCGGCCCCCTGGAACCAGCCCTTCGCAGAGCACTTCTCCGAATTCTTCGGCCATATCATCTGGCTGTGGGCCATCGAAGTCTTCCGCCGAGACATGCGCAACCGCATTACGCACGAGCCGGACGCCGAGTTCCCGCTCGAGTCTCGCACCAACTGATACATCCGCTCGCGCGGATAGACGGGTGGGCCCCGGAACCTTACGGTTCCGGGGCCCACCCGTTATCTATGCGAGAGCCGCAGCCCTGCGATCTGTCAGCCGCGGCGCCTGCGCGCCCCGGCCTCGTCGATCAGAACGCCGGGATGACCGAGCCGTCCGACCAGGTCTGCTCGATGTACTGCTTGACCTCATCGGAGTGCAGGAGCTTGTCGAGCTTCGCGATGGCCTCAGCCTTCTTGGAATCACCCTTCCACACGAGGACGTTCACGGCCGGGTTATCCACGGGGGACTCAACAACGAGGGCGTCACCGGAGATGGTCTTGCCACCCTCCTGGGCGAAGTTACCGTTGATGACCGCATAGTCGAAGTCGTCGAGCGAGCGGACCAGCTGTGGGCCCTCAACCTCGCGGAAGTCGAAGTTCTTCAGCTTGGTGACGGTGTTGATGTTGACATCGCCGTCACCCTCGGGGATCGAGACGAGGCCCTGGGTGGCCAGGAGCTCGAGCGCGCGGGACTGGTTCGCGGTGTCGGAAATGATGCCGATCGTGCCGCCGTCGGGCAGCTCGTCGATGGACTTGTGCTTGTTGGAGAACACGCCGAGGGGCTCGAGGTGGATGCCCTCGCCGGCCTCGAAGTCGTAGCCGAACTGCTTCTCCGCGTTCTCCAGGTAGGGAACTGTCTGGTAGAAGTTGGCGTCCAGGTCACCGTCGTTCAGCGCGGTGTTGGGCTGGACGTAGTCGGTGTACTCAACGATCTTGAGCTTGATGCCCGCGTCCGCGGCCAGGTTGTCGTTGATGTAGGTGAGGATTTTCGCGTGGGGCGAGGGGGTCGCGCCCACGGTCAGGGTGACGACGTCTGAGGAGGAGGCCGAAGCGTCCGAGGAGTCAGAGCTGCCGCCGCAGGCCGCCAGGCCCAGGGAAGCAACGGCCGCCAGGCCGATGGCTGCGAGAGAGCGGTGACGCATGATGGTTCTCATTTCTTCTGTGTACTGGATGGGATAAATGGTCGAGGCTGGGGTGGCCTGACCGAGGTCGGTCAGCGCGCACGATGATCGACCAGGCGCGAGAGAATATCGCCGATCAGCTGGATGATCTGCACGATGACGATGATGGCGACGACGGTGGAGATCATGACGTCAGTCTGCCAGCGGTTGTAGCCGTAGTTGATGGCCATCTGACCCAGGCCACCGCCACCGACGGCACCGGCCATCGCGGAGTAGCCGATGAGGGTGATCGCCAGGGTCGTGATGGACTGGATGAGGGAGGGCATGGCCTCACGAATGAGGACGCCCCAGCGGATCTGACGGTTAGAGGCACCCATCATCTGGGCAGCCTCGATCTTTCCGGGATCGACGGCCAGCAGATTCGTCTCCACGAGGCGCGCGAAGAAGGGCGCGGAGAGGATGACGAGGGGCACGACAGCGGCCATGGAGCCGGTCGACCGACCGACGATCGCCTTCGTGACGGGAATCAGCACGATGATGCCGATGATGAAGGGCAGGGAGCGCACGATGTTCACGACGAAGGACACGGCCTGGTAGACGCCCTTGTTCGGGGTGAGGCCCCCCTTGCCGGTCTGGACCAGGACGAGGCCGATGAGTGTGCCGATGATGACCGCGAAAAGGGTGGACAGGCCCACCATCTGCAGCGTCTCGAAGATCGCTGGAATGAATTGCTTCCTCAGGGCATCGTTCTCCAGCCACGTGGCGTCGCCCTTGCCCGCGGGCAGGATCGCCAGCGCGTGAGCGGCGGCAAAGTGTGCGGCGTTCATTGGTCCCTCACTTCCGCATGGACGTTGTTCTTGCGCAGCTGCTCGATGATCTTGTCAGCGTGGTACGCGGGGACGGTCAGGGCCAGGCGGCCCACCTGCACACTGCCGAGGGACTCGAAGGTTCCGGCGGTGACGTCGGCTCCCATGGACGAGGCCAGGCGCAGGACGGTCGCGCCGGTCGGGACGCCCGGGTGCGAGGTGAAGACGACGTCGATGAGGACAGTGCCCGTCGCGGCGGGTCCGAAGCGGTCCTCCGCGGGCGGCGTCGGAACCGATTCGACGACAGGCATGGGGACCAGTTCGCGGGCCAGCGGCGTCGCGGGGTCGGCCACGACCTCTTCGAGGGTGCCAGTCTGCAGAACCTGTCCGTGGCCGAGGAGGGTCACGGAGTCACAGATCTCGCGGACGACGGCCATCTCGTGGGTGATGATGACGACGGTGACGCCGGCGATGTCGCGCACGTGGCGCAGCAGGGAGAGGATCTGAGCGGTCGACTCGGTGTCGAGCGCGCTGGTCGGCTCGTCACACAGGAGCACGGCGGGATTGTCTGCCAGGGCGCGGGCGATACCGACGCGCTGACGCTGGCCGCCCGACAGCTGGGACGGGTAGGAGTCGCCGCGGCCTTCGAGGCCGACGAGCTCGAGGAGTTCCGCGACGCGTTCGCGGCGCTTCGCGGCGGGCACGCCGGCGAGCTTGAGCGGGTAGCCGATGTTGTCGGCGGCGGTGCGAGCATCCAGGAGGTTCGCGGCCTGGAACACCATGCCGATACGGCGGCGAGCGGCACGCAGCGCGGAACCCGACAGGGTCGCGAGGTCGAGGCCGTCGACGACGATGTGGCCCTCTGTGGGCTTCTCCAGGGCCGTCAGACACCTGATGAGCGTGGACTTACCGGCACCGGAGCGGCCAACGATCCCGTGGATCGAACCGCGTTCAACGTGCAGGTTCACCCCATCAAGCGCGACGACTTCACCGCCGTTTTTCACGGGGTAGACCTTGGACACCCCGGTGAGGTCAATCATGTGCATCTCCGTTACTGGGCCACGCGGCCCGCAACATCAGCATATGAGGACCACGCGCGCGAGCGCTCGGAATGCTGTTACAAAACTCCGTATCGTGGCTAAACCCTCACCAAACAGCCCGGCATAATGGCCAAACTTGCGCGCAAAGCCATTATCCAACACAGGCGATGCCGGCCAGGGCCGCACCCCACGACAGGGCCCACGTACCGAGCGCGAGGGCGAGGCTGCGACCTCGGAATCCGTCAGCCCACAGGGTCACCGCGTCCACAAGCGCGGTCGAGAACGTCGTGAAACCACCCAGGAAGCCGGTCGAGACGATTGGCATGAGGTCAGCGGGCACCAGCTGGGTGGCCGCTCCGGCCAGGAAACACCCGATGACGTTGACGACCAGGATGCCGAGCTTCGCCCCCGCCGGGTCGCCCCACGAGGACAGGGCACGCTGAGCACCACGGTCCAGCCAGAACCGCACGCACGCACCGATGCCGCCAACCAGGGCAACACAGAGGAAGGTCATACCGCTCACGCTCGCTCCCCCTTACTGGCAACGGGCCGCACGCCCGAGGGACGACACAGCCACTCCCCCACGCGCATACCCGCCCAGGCGCAGGCGCCACCCAGGACCAGGAGACCAAGGGACTGAGAGACGGCCTCGACAATTCCATTGAGCGACGCGTCGCCCACCGACGCGACGATGTACGTCCCGTACGTCGTGAACGCGCCCGCGAAACCCGTGCCAACCAGGAGCTTCAAGGTCTTCAGCGACGCCGCATCCCCCACTCCGCGCGCCAGACGTCCCGCCACCCACGCGGCCAATGCGCCCAGCAGGAAGGCGCCCACGGCGTTGACCATCAGCGTCGACCACGACAGGAAGAGGCCGCGCACGGGCGAAGCCTTCGCGACCTCGTCCAGGCTGGCGCGCGCCGCCGTCCCCACGACCCCGCCCACGAAGACCGCCAACCAGTCGGGCACCCGCATTCTTACCATGCACCCCACTGTACGCCCGCCTCGCACAGCACCCGGGGAGGTGGATCCCGGGAGGCGGCCACGGCCTCGTACACTGAGGCCATGACGAACACCGGACGATTCGCGCCCTCCCCCACGGGCGACTTCCACCTGGGCAACCTGCGCACCGCGATCCTCGCGTGGGCGTGGGCGCGCACGACCGGGCGGCGATTCGTCCTGCGCATCGAGGACATCGACCGGGAGCGCGCGGGGTCCGCGCAGCGCCAGATCGACGACCTGGCGGCGATCGGGGTCGACTGGGACGGCGAGCCCCTCATCCAGACCGCGCGGGCCGACGCGCACGAGGCTGCCCTGGCGTCGCTGGCCGCCCGCGGACTCGTCTTCGAGTGCTACTGCACCCGCCGCGACATCCGCGAGGCCGCCTCCGCTCCGCACGTGCCGCCCGGCCACTACCCGGGCACCTGCCTGACGCTGAGCGAGGCCGAGCGCGACGCAAAGCGCGCAGCTCTAGCCGCGTTGGGCCGCGCCCCCGCGCTGCGCCTGGCCGCACCCTCACCCGAGTGGACCGTGTTCGATGAGCTGCACGGCTCCTACACCGGGGCTGTCGACCACTTCGTCGTGCGCCGCGCGGACGGCGTTCCCGCCTACAACCTGGCGGCCGTCGTCGACGACGCCTTCCAGGGCGTCGACCAGGTCGTGCGCGGCTTCGACCTGCTCTCCCAGGCACCCGCACAGGCGCAGCTCGCCCACCTGCTCGGGGCCCCCGAACCGACGTATGCGCACGTGCCCCTCGCGCTCGCACCCTCGGGGGCGCGCCTGGCCAAGCGCGACGGCGCCGTCACCCTCTCAGATCTACGAGGCCTGGGCTGGTCCACCGAGGACGTCGTTTCGTTCATCGGGACTTCCTTGGGAGTGCCCGGGGCGCGTTGCGCCTCCGACATCGCGCAGGCCCTGGGGATTTCAGGATTGCGTTCCTTGTCGACCGAGCCGTGGGTCGTGACGCCGCCCAGTTCCTGAGGTTATGGTTTGTGGCCCCACGGGTGTTCCGGGCGCCGGAGGGCCCGGCCGCCCGCGAGGCTAGGGCCTCACTTCGTTCAGCGCCGCGCCTCGAAGCCCGCCCGTGCCCTCCGGTCCC
>CAUVIG010000036.1:0-15469 GCA_963551745.1 uncultured Actinomyces sp. | reverse complement strand
CACCGTCGTGGGGACGGTCGCCAACATACCCATAGTCTGCTTCTTCACATCGATAACCTATATGCTCCTTGCCGCGAAGGTCAAGAAGCCCGGAACCTTCCTCATCATGGGGACCGTAAACGTGTTGCCCGGTCTGATGGCGGCGAACGTCCTCGGCGTCCTCGGCAGCATCGCAGGGTGGGCCGTTGCGGAGGTGGTTGCCACGCGCATCGGGTATGCGAACAGGAAAGGTCTCGTCGCAGCCTATGTCACCGGATGCTCGCTGCAGTCGGCGCTCTTCACCCTTCCCATATACCTCTCCGCCTCTCGATATCTCTCCGAGCGCCAGGAGATGCTGCAGCTCACCGACGAGGCGATGGCGCAGTTCGTCGCGTTGTTCTCGGGTTCCATGTACGCAGGGATGGTTGTCCTTACGGTGGCGACGAGCCTGGTGGGGGCCCTCGTCTCGCTGAGGGTCATGAGGAAGCACTTCGAGAAGGCGGGAATTGTCTAGCAAGGCCCTTCGCGATCGAAAAACATTCATGCGACTCGATGCCAGCGTAACGGGCGCAACTTGCTCCGTTTCTGATTTCGTGCGCTTCGGCGACGAATCAGTTTCGCCCTACTGGGATGTGCTGCGAGGCATTTCCGTCGCCTGGGCGAAGGAAATGCCTCGCAGCTTCGCAAGATCGATGCCGTCCTTCGGGTCGGGCGAGAGGACGTAGTGCTTCCAGGTGCGTGCGCGCTGGCCGTTCCATGGGATGTCGTTCCCGAAGTCGCTGCGCGTCTGGTCCATCTCACGCCACCAGTCGAACGATCCGTAATCTTCCAGGCCGTCGCGAACTCCCTTAACGGGTACGTCGATGTTCACGAAATCGGTCGCAAGGGCACGTTCGCCCTTCTCGAGATACCTCTGGATGAACCGAGCGCTCGTGTGTCCCGATATGCACTTCACGTACGGCATCGCTACAAGCTGACGACGGCGTGCCGGGTGATGCCCTTTACGTCGTTCCGGAGGTCGACGACCGCGGCGTTGAGGTCCTCGAGGTTTCCCTCGGCCAGGCGCAGCAGCCGGCGGGCCTCCTCGGCCCTGAGGCTCCCGCGCTCGGCGTAGTATGCGATTCGGTTCAGCGCGTGCACCGCCTGGTTGTAATGGTTCCCCCAGCGCCGCATCTCGCACTCGAGTCTCGGGAGGGAGGCACGATCGAGGACCACGGCGGTGCGGAAGTCTCCGGAGACGCAGTCGCCGGGCAGCTGGACGAGGGCCCGCACGAGCTCAGAGGGCGTCATCTGCTTGCTCTTGGCGATCCGGTCGACGCGCGACCTCTCGCCGTCGGTAAGCCGCACGTTCAGATATCTGGTTCGCTTGGCCATGGTCTTGCTCCCTTGCATCGGGTGTGCTTCGGCTCCCAGGGGCGCGGGGAATCCCCCGCATGGAGGGCGCCGGCGGCGTCCTCCATGGTTCGGAGCCAGGGCGGTCCTTCCAGCAACCCCAAGCAGTTGCCGGAAGGCGTGGATGGCCGCCCTGCTCCGAGAAGCCCTATGTCGCGATGCGTTCGTGTCACGACATAGGAAGCTTGCTACCAATGGGATTGTACCATATACAGCACAAAAACGTGCTGCCACAGACTAACACAGACTAATTCTGAGCTGCGTTTTCCATGAATGCAGCAAGTATAATGAGGTCACTTGATACATACCATCTACGCCAGTTTCGGGAAGAAGTGAGCTATGAACAGAAAAACGATTTTCGTCGCATTCGCAATAGAGGACGAGAGACAGAGGGACTTTCTCAAGGGCCAATCTCTCAATACCCGCTCGCCCTTCGAATATGTGGACATGTCCGTCAAAGAGCCCTATGCGTCCGCATGGAAAGAGAAGGTGAGGACGCGCATAAAGAGATCGGATGGTGTCATCGCCTTGATAAGCGACAACTCGCTTCGGTCGAGCGGCCAGAAGTGGGAGATACAGTGTGCCCGCGAAGAGGGGAAGCAGGTGCTGGGAATATGGGCCTACAAGGATGACCGGACCGACATCCCAGGGGTTCGGACCATTTGTTGGACATGGCGCTCCATCGAAGACTTCATAGACAGCCTGTGATAGCCGTGAGCGGAAACAGGATGGCCCTCGTCGTCGGCATCAACCATTACGAGCATGTGAAGTCGCTATCAGGATGTGTTGCTGACGCTAAAGCGGTCAATTCTTTGCTTGAGGCGAATGGCGACGCGGGCAGGACCAAGAACTTCGATACGAAGCTGCTCCTTGCGGAGAACGCCGAATCGGTGACGAGAGGGGATTTGAAGGATCAGGTCGAGAGGCTCTTCAACTCGAATGCGGAGATAGCCCTTCTCTACTTCTCCGGCCATGGCTATGTCGAATCGACGGGCGGCTACATAATCACGTCCGAATGCAAGCGAGGAGACGACGGCCTGTCGCTTCGGACTCTGGTGAATTACGCAAACAACTCTCCGGTTAGGAACAAGGTCATCATCCTTGACAGCTGCTTTTCGGGGGCGGCGGGCGATATCCCGAGTCTCGAAAGCCATGCGGCCATCGCTGACGGAGTAACGATACTCACTGCCTCGAGGAGAAACGAGACGGCCCTTGAGGTCGGTGTGCACGGTGTCTTCACCGGTCTGCTTGTCGACGCACTGGAAGGTGCGGCAGCGAACCTCACGGGCGACATCACCCCCGGAAGCGTTTATGCCCACATCGATCAGTCGCTCGGAGCATGGGAGCAGAGGCCGGTTTTCAAGACCAACACGGAGAGCTTCGTCTCGCTTCGCAAGGTCACTCCTCCGATACCGATAGAGGACCTGAGGCGCATTCCGGAGTTCTTTCCCGATGAGGGGCATGTCTTCCAGCTCGACCCGTCGTTCGAGCCTCGGAACGAGGGCAGGACCCCCGACATGCCGCCAAGCGACGAGGCCAACAACAAAGTGTTCGCAATTCTGCAGAGATACAACCGGCTCAACTTGCTCGTTCCTGTCGACGCCGAGCACATGTGGAACGCGGCTATGGAAGGCAAGGGCTGCAGGCTGACCATGCTTGGCGAGCACTACAGGCGTCTTGCGCTCAAGAAAGCTATCTAGGCTTCATTTGCGGAGACGGGCTTGTTGAGCATGAACAACCCGGCCTATCGGAAGAGCGTCGGATCCTCAGAAGCCTCTTCGATGAGAGCGGCTGGCGTCCCGTTTTCCGGCGGCCGTTTGCATGGTTCATCATGCGAGAAGCCTGGATGCCAGCTTGTGGACCTGTCGCGCCTCTTTCGAGTCCAGCTCCCACGAGGCCAGCTCTGCGGCGATCAGGTCCGAGTGCCTTTTGCTGATATCCCTCAGGGCGTTGCCAACGGACTTCCTGACGTAGTCGCTCGCGTCCTCCCTGAGCGCGGACAGCC
Organism: uncultured Actinomyces sp.; assembly: GCA_963551745.1. GTDB lineage: Bacteria > Actinomycetota > Actinomycetes > Actinomycetales > Actinomycetaceae > Pauljensenia. Next base: position 12,093 of record CAUVIG010000036.1, on the reverse strand, counting down.
GGCGAACGGCCTCCTCGGGGTGCTCCCTAAAGTAGTCCCTGTCCGTCCAGATTCTCAGGCCCTCCGTCACCGCCCGCCTCACGTTGGGCTCGTCCGAGGACAGCCACTCGTCGATTATGGGAAGAGCTTCCTCGTAGCCTCTGTCGCCACAATACCGATCGAAGGACTTGGCGAGAATCTCCTGGACTCTCCAGTCCTCGTCACGAGAGACAATATCCTTGAGGATACGCAGGGCATGCTCATCATGCGCCGCGAGGTAGCCGAGTAGGAATGTCCCGTACATCCTTACCTGGACGGTTTTCGATTCTCCTGCCGACCGCGCCAACTCTGCGACATCCGAGGCGTCTCTGGATGCAAAGTCGGCGGCAGCACACCTCTCGATTTCCTTGAAGCCGTGCTCGACTCCCGCAAGGCTGGATGAAATTTCCTCGATTCTGTGGTTCATTCGGCCTCACTCCCCCTGCGCAACAATATTGACCAGTGCTACACGTCCATCAAGTTCCTGGAATACTTTATGCTTGCGGTCCATCTCGTTTGGGAAAAGAATACCATCTCGACGGCACGGAAAGAGCTCCCGAGTTTTTAAGGCAAGGCCGGGAGCCGAAGCTCCCAGCCTTGCGAGCTTTTAGAGCTCGCAAAGTGCGTTACGATGATGGCGGAGAAGGGCCCTGTTGTCGTTGAGAATCAGCATGCTTATCAGGTCGAACCTGATCGCGCAATCGCCGGAGTCGAGGTGCTCGGTGAGGTAGGATGCCGCCAGTCGCTCGAGGGAGTCGCGATCGGGAACTTCCTCGGGGAAACCTTCACCGGTATTCTGGCGGACCTGGCAGCTGATGAAGACCATGTCGTCCTCTTCGCTGGCGATGAAGTCGATGGTGTCGCCGCCGTGCGCCCAGTTCTCTTCGAGGATCTCGAATCCCCTGCGCTCAAGATAGCTCTTGATGCCCTTCATTGCCTTGGTGTCGATGGTTTCCATGGTTGACCTCCTAAGGTTTCGGCCCGCCCCTGTGGCGGACCTTGTGGCTCGCATGCCATCAGGGTTCCCGGAGGTTGCAAGGGAGGAAGCAAAACCCTTGAGGGCTCGAGTTTTCGAGCATTGGACTTGGGAAACCACTTGAAAAGTTTTTGCGGCCCTTGCGGCCGTAGGGGTCCTCGATGAGCCTGCAGAGTCCAAGGAGCGACCCGGGGAGCGAGCCGGCGCTCAGGAGGCCTGGAAGCGCGCTCAGGGCATGGAGTGCAACGAGCCGAAGGGCAGAGGGTTCGCTCGAAGATCTGGGCAACGAGGCCTCATGGCTCAATCGCAAATAGAGGCGAGCGCATCATCGCCATGCAATCATGACGTTAGCGGCGCTCCAACCCGATGATGCCCTCGAACCTCTCCGCCACGACATCGGCGGTTTCCTCAGCGCGCAGCTCGGTGAACTCGCGCGTGAGCCGGGCGATGGCCTCCATGAGCTCGCTGCCGACCCCGCAGCCAGGGTCGATTCGCCTGAGCTCCCGGAGCACGTCGGCCATGTGATCTCGCAAGGCCAAGAAGATCCTTCTGTTCGGCACCACGGTGATGCCGTCCTCGCGCAGGCGGGCCATGATGAAGTCCTGCTTGGTCATGCCTGACTCCGCGACCACCTCGTCGAGCCAACGGCTCTGCGCCGGCGTCATGCGGAACGCAACGGTGACGCTCCTCGCCCTTCGGTCGTTGGGGCAGGGCATCAGTCTCTCCCTCCCTTGTCGAGGGCGCGTGCGATCTCCCCCTGCTTGTCGGGGAAGAGGTACGCGTACCTGAACGTGACGTCGGTGCTCTCGTGGCCGAGGCGATCGGCGATGGCCACGGCGGAATAGCCCATGTCGATGAGGAGGGACACGTGGCTGTGGCGCAGGTCGTGGATGCGGATGCGCTTCACGCCAGTGGCCTTGCAGCCTCTCGACATCTCGTGATGCATGCGGTCCTTGGTGAACGGGAACATGCGCTCGTCGTGCGCCACGGGATGCCCCTGGAGCCAATCCGAAAGCTCGTCGACGAGGAAGCCGGGCATCGCCACGGCCCTCACGGACTTGGGCGTCTTCGGATCGGTGACGACGTCGCGGCCCTTGAGCCGTTGGTATGACTTGTTGACGGACACGACGGCCCGCCTGAAGTCGACGTCGTCCGGCGTGAGGGCGAGTAGCTCGCCGACCCTGAGTCCGCACCAGTAGAGGATCTCGAACGCGCAGAAGCTGTCGGGCTTGTCCGCCACCGCGTCTGCGAACCTGAGGTACTCGTCCTTCGTCCAGAAGAGCATGTCGCCGGCCTTGTTGGATCCCAACTTCGCCGTACGCGCGCACGGGCTCCTGCGCAGGCCGTAGAAGCGCACGGCGTGGTTGAAGATGGCCGCGAGCTGGTTGTTGATCGTGCGCAGGTACGTGGGCGAGTAGGGCTCGCCGTGAGCGTTTCGCATCGCCATCAGCCCGTTCTGCCAGCGGATGACGTCGACCGACTCGATCTCGTCCACGCGCATCTGCCCGAAGATCGGCAGTATCTTGTCGCGGACCATGTACTCTTTTCCGATCCACGTGCTCTCGCGCAGGCGGGGCTTCATGTCCTTCTTATACACCTCGAAGAAGGAGGCGAAGGTGGAGCTGACCGACCCCTCGGCGTCGGCCCTGCTCCCATCCTCCCATTCGAGCGCCGCCTGCTCGGTGGGAAAGCCGCGCTTCGTCCTGTGGCGCCTGTTCCCGTCGTAGTCTCGGAACCAGAACTGGGAGGTCCACGTCCCGTTGTTCTCCTGCCGCACCGACATGCCGTCCTCCTTCCATAGAGCACGATAACGTGCTGTTTCATCCTAGGAATATATCAGCACGATATTGTGCTGTCAACTATTGCGCACGGACCGTGCTGCTGTAGAATCCGTCCCATGGAATGACGGGCTCGGGGACGGAGGCGGAATGGGCGTCGGGGAGCGCATAAGGCGCTGCAGGAAGGCGGGGGGCTACACCCAGAGGGGCCTCGCGGAGGAGATCGGCGTCACCGAATCAGCCGTCCGCAACTACGAGCTCGGGCTGCGCACGCCGGGCGGACCCCAGCTCGAGGCGATCGCCAGGGTGCTGGACGTCGTGCCGGAGTCCCTCGCCGACATCGGCCCCGCCACCGCGCGCGGGGCGCTCGAGATGCTCTTCAGGCTCGAGGGCGAGATGGGCTTCAGGCCCATCGAGACGGAAGATGGCATCGGCGTAGCAGTAGATCCAAAGGTGGAAGGTTCTCAGAAGCTCTCTCAGGCGTTGAAGGCATGGGCACGGATGCGAGCCGACTTTGACTCCGGCAAGGTCTCAGAGGCGGAATACGAAGCCTGGAAGGCATCCTTCAAAGGCTAGGCGACAGCGATCGCATGCCAATCACGAGGTCCTGCGGGACCTCGTTTTTTGTTGTCGCAATTTACTCCCCAGCAAAGAAACCGGCACCAAAACCCCTGAAGGCAGGTTTTTGGGACGTAGGTGGTGAGTAAATCCAGGCTCACGATTCGTGTTTTCGCACGGGTTTTGGCACTCCGGGCGGCGTTTTTCCGAAAAATCTACTCCCTAGCAGCGACCTGCGCCTTTGCGAAAATCGGCCTTCAAAAAAGCCACTGAGTTCAAACTGAGTTCCAGTTTTGGGAATCGGGACGACTCGGACGCAAAACGCTATAAAAACGCGCGTCGGCATCGTCCATCTATTGGCACCTTTTAGCATTTAGTGCGAACCAGTCGCATCCCGTGGACAAAACGGGGCGGGCTTGGGAGTAAATGCGCAGGCAGACAGGCAAAGAGGAAACCTCTGAAATCGATGATTTCAGAGGTTTCCCGAAAAGCTCTCTCACCAGAATTGGCCGGTGGCTTGCACGTTACCTGCTACTGGATGAGACCAGATGCCACTAGATAGGACAGATGATAAACGCCCAGCTCAGGGGCCTTTTTATTCCCACTCGATGGTGGCCGGCGGCTTGGAGGTCACGTCGAGGACGACGCGGTTGACCTCGGGCACCGAGTTGGTGATGCGCGTGGAGATGCGGGCCAGGACGTCGTAGGGCAGGCGCGTCCAGTCGGCCGTCATCGCATCCTCGGAGGACACGGGGCGCAGCACGATCGGGTGGCCGTAGGTGCGCCCGTCCCCCTGGACGCCCACACTGCGCACGTCGGCGAGCAGGACGACCGGGCACTGCCAGATCTCCTGATCCAGGCCGGCGGCGGTCAGCTCCTCGCGGGCAATCAGGTCGGCGGCGCGCAGGATGTCGAGGCGCTCGCGCGTGACCTCGCCGATGATGCGGATGCCCAGGCCAGGGCCCGGGAAGGGCTGACGGTTCACCAGGTAGTCGGGCAGGCCCAGCTCGCGGCCGACCGCGCGCACCTCGTCCTTGAAGAGGGTGCGCAGAGGCTCGACCAGCTCGAAGGTCATGTCCTCGGGCAGGCCACCCACGTTGTGGTGGCTCTTGATGTTGGCCGCGCCCTCGCCGCCGCCGGACTCGACGACGTCGGGGTACAGGGTGCCCTGGACGAGGAACTTCACCTCGCCGCCGGCGGCGCCGACCTCTTCGATGACCTGCTTCTGGGCGGCCTCGAAGGAGCGGATGAACTCGCGGCCGATGATCTTACGCTTCGCCTCGGGCTCGGTGACACCGGCCAGGGCGGACAGAAAGCGCTCGGACTCGTCGCACGTAATGACGCGAATGCCCATGCCGCGCGCGTAGTCGTTCTCGACCTGCTCACGCTCGCCCGCGCGCAGCAGACCATGATCGATGAAGAAGCAGGTGAGCTGGTCGCCGACAGCCTTGTGCACGAGGGCCGCGGCCACGGAGGAGTCCACGCCGCCGGACAGGGCGCAGATGACCTGCGCGTCGCCGACCTGCTCGCGGATCTTGGCAACCTGCTCGTCCACGATGGAACCGGCGGTCCACGTCGGCTCCAGGCCGGCACCCTCGTAGAGGAAGTTCTTCAGGGCGTCCTGGCCGAACTGGGAGTGGCCCACCTCGGGGTGCCACTGCAGGCCATACAGGCGACGCTCACGCGACTCGAAGGCCGCGACGGGGGTCTCGGAGGTGGAGGCCGTGACGGTGAATCCCTCGGGCGCGCCCTGAACGGCGTCACCGTGGCTCATCCACACGATCTGGTCGTCGGGGGTGCCGCCGAACAGGCAGGAGTCACCGGCCACGGTGGCCTCGGTATGCCCGTACTCGCGGGTGCCAGTGCGACCGACGGTGCCGCCGAGGGCGTGGGCCATGGTCTGGAAGCCGTAGCAGATGCCCAGGACGGGCACGCCAGCCTCAAAAATCGCGGGATCGACGGAGGGCGCACCCTCCTCGTACACGGAAGACGGGCCACCGGACAGGATGATGGCGGCGGGCTCCTTGGCGAGCATGTCCGCCACGCTCATGGTGTGGGGGACGATCTCGGAGTAGACGTTGGCCTCACGCACGCGGCGCGCGATCAGCTGGGCGTACTGCGCGCCGAAGTCGACGACGAGGACGGGATGCATGTCAGAAGCGTTCACCCTGCCAATGGTACCCGCGCGCGTCCCGCCCCGTCGCGCTCCATTACGCATGTCACCACTGCGCGCGCCGGATACGGCGACGGCCCCACCCCCGGAAGAGGACGAGGCCGACTCGCGTGACGCTGGAGCGTGCGGCTCAGCGGAAGATGGAGCGCAGCACCGGGAAGGCGCCGGTGGCCACGGCGGCCTTCACCAGGTCGCCAATAATGAAGGGCACGAAGCCCTTCATCAGGCCCTGCTCAAGCGTCATGTGGGCGAAGGGGATCATCCAGGCAAGGCCCGCGATGTACACGGAGAACAAGGACACGATCGCGGTCGGCGCCATGGTGATGATGCGACGGTCCGCGCCGCGCTGGGCGGCCGCTCCGGCGATCGCGGCGACGAGGAGGTAGCCGAGGATGTAGCCGAAGGAAGCGAAGGCCCAACCGACGTTCGTGCCGGTGAAGACCGGGGCGCCCGCGACGCCAAGGAGAGCGTACGCGGCGACGGAGACGAGGCCTCGGCGCGCGCCGAGAGTCGTGCCGACCGAGAGGGCGCCGAGCGTACCGAGCGAAACCGGCACGGGCGTGAAGGGCAGCGGGATCGAGATGCGGGCCAGCACGATCATGGCGATCGTTCCGGCGGCGATCAGGGCGATCTCGCGAACGATCGTGCCACCGAGGCGGTCGGCGAGGACGCGGTTTTCGCGCACGGCGACGGGGGAAGCGGTCAGGGTGGTCATAGAGCGCCTTTCAGCAGGGCTAACAGCCATTTATTCAACAATTGAACGATATGCTGCCCGCCTCTCCCTGTCAAGCACACAGACACAAATCTCAGGGGGCGAGCACCACACCGGTGCTCGCCCCCTGGGGCCCATGAGCGGGTTTGATCAGTGCGCGAAGTGGCGCGTACCCGTCAGGTACATCGTGATGCCAGCAGCGTTCGCCGCATCAATCGACTCCTGGTCACGCACCGAGCCACCGGGCTGGACGACAGCCTTCACGCCCGCGTCGATGAGCACCTGTAGTCCGTCCGCGAAGGGGAAGAACGCGTCCGATGCGGCAACCGCGCCGATAGAACGCCGCTCGGGAGCCTCACCCACGACCTCGGACGCGCGAGCACCACCCGCACTGTCGACGTTGGACGCCGCCGCGTCACCCGTCGAGCGCGAGCCCAGCGTGTTCGCCCGCTCGACCGCCAGCTTGCACGAGTCCACACGATTCACCTGGCCCATGCCCACGCCCACCGAGGCACCGTCCTTCACCAGCAGGATCGCGTTGGAACGAACCGCGCGCACCGTGCGCCACGCGAACTCCAGGTCCGCCAGCGTCGCCTCGTCGGCGGGAGCGCCGGCCGCGAGCGTCCAGTTCTCCGGCGAGTCGCCGGGCGCATCAATGTCGTCGCGCTCCTGGACCAGCAGGCCGCCGCTGATCTGCTTGAACTCGTACGAACCGCGAGCCGGGGGCTCGACCTGCAGGACGCGCAGGTTCTTCTTCGCGCTCAGCACCTTGAGCGCGCCCTCCTCGTAGTCGGGGGCGAGGACCACCTCGGTGAAGATCGGGACGATCTGGCGGGCGAGCTCCACGCTCACCGGGCGGTTGACGGCGATCACGCCACCAAACGCCGACACCGGATCGCACGCGTGCGCGAGGCGGTGCGCCTGCGCCACATCATCGGCCACCGCGATGCCGCAGGGGTTCGCGTGCTTGATGATCGCGACGCAGGGCCGTTCGTGATCGTAGGCTGCACGCAGGGCCGCGTCACCGTCCGTGTAGTTATTGAAACTCATGGCCTTTCCGTGCAGCTGGCGAGCGTTCGCGATGCCCGGAGCCAGGGCCTCGTCGCCCGCATCCTCGTCCTCGAAGGACTCGTCGATCTCGCGGTAGACGGCCGCGCCCTGGTGCGGATTCTCGCCGTAGCGCAGGGATTCCACGCGCTCGAAGGCGTCCGCGACGAACACGGGCATACCCGAGGCCTGCCCCTCCTCCTCGGGGGCCTCCACCACGTAGTCTTCCTCGGTCTGGTAGCCCAGGGATTCCAGGAAAGCCGCGTCGGAGGCGTCCAGGTGGGTCTCGGCGGCCTCGTCGAGGGTCTCGCGCACGTCCTCAAGATCCAGCTCGTCGGCCAGCCAGCCGGCGATCGCCAGGTCGTAGGTCGCCGTGTGGGCAAAGGCCTCGGCGGCCAGCACGCGGCGCTGCTCGAGGGTGAAGCCCTCCCCCGCCACCACCTCGATCACGTCCGCGTAGCGCTCGGGCGAGGTCACGACTGCGACCGAGGGATGATTCTTCGCCGCGGCGCGCACCATGGACGGGCCGCCGATGTCGATCTGCTCGACGCACTCATCGAAGGACGCGCCCGAGGCGACCGTATCCTGGAACGGGTACAGGTTGCACACGACCAGGTCGAATGCCCGGATGCCCAGCTGCGCAATCTGCTCGCGGTGCGCGGCCTTACGCTGATCGGCCAGGATGCCGGAATGAATGAAGGGGTGCAGGGTCTTCACGCGCCCCTCGAGCACCTCGGGGAAGCCGGTCACATCGTCGACCGGGGTGACCGCCACGCCAGCGTCCGCGATGCGGGCGGCCGTGGAGCCGGTGGAGACGATCTCCACGCCAGCCTCGCCGAGCGCGCGGGCGAGATCCTCCAGGCCCGTCTTGTCATACACAGAGATCAGGGCCCGCTTGATGGGGCGCACGTCGATGGGTTCCAGGTTGTCCAGGGAGACGGACATAGTTCCTCCAGGTTGAGACCAAACCCAGGCGCCCAGGCGGGCGACGCCTCGCGGGAAATGCGGCCGCTCCCCGGTGGTCATCCACCCTCGCCAGTCGCGGCAACCCCCAGTCTAGTTCAGTCCCTCGCGCCGCGTCGCCTTCGTCGCGGGGTCTTCCGCGTCACCCTCGATCCGGCCCGCTTGACTGTCCGCAGCCTCGTAGCCGCCCACTTCCGCGTCGCCCACCTCAGCGGGGTCGGATGCCTGCGCCCAGGCCTCGTCGGTCGTCGAGGCGCCGGCCCCCGCGCGGGAGGCTCGCTCGGCGGCGCGACGACGCAGGGCCTCGCCCTCGTTGCGCACGCGGCCGGCACCCTCTCCGAGGAGGGCACGCGTCGTCGGGTGGGTCGCCAGGGCGATGATCAGCGCGGGCAGAGCGATCTCAAGCACGAGGGCGAGTGTCGCCCACCCCACGCGCGGGCCCATCGACGACAGCCGCACGGAGCCCAGACTCATCGTCGCGCTCCACATCCACAGGGCCGTCACCGACGCCGTGATGACCGAAGCCAGCACGCCCTGAGCACTCTGGTGCAGCAGGTGCTCACGACGGAACGAACGAGCAGCGACGACGCCAAGGCCGATACCCAGCGCGATCGGCGCGAGGATCACCCACATGCCGGGAGCGGTCTGCGGGACGGCGCCCAGCAACGGAATCGGCGGAATCGGCCCGGAGCCGACAACCGTCGGCGAATGCAACGAATCCGTCGCCGTCAGGAAGCCCGCGCCCGACCACCATGAGGCCACCCACGCCATGACCGTCGGGGCGAACAGCGCCTGCCCACCGACGATGAACGACGTGTCTGCGGCCGACGATGCGCCCAGGAGCTCCTGGATGCCCGCCATACGGCCCCGCCCTGCGACGAGCGCGATGATCGAGGCGACGAACGACGCTGCCACAAGGACCACCACGGACAAGCCGCCCAGCTTCAGGCCACCCGAAATCCAGTGCTGCATCGACGGTGCCTCATGGTCACGCGAATATCCCGAGGCAACGAACCAGACCGAGCCGATCAACGGGATCAACACACCGCTGATCGTGCCCGTCCACCAATGCGAATGAATACCCGAGGCCCCCGCCAGAAGCCACGAGGTCAGCAGGAAGCCGGGCACGGCAAACAGCGCGGCACTGCGCGGATAACCCGCCGTCGTGCGCAGCAGAATCCGCACCAGCACGATCAGCAGAGCGCCCATCAGCGTCGGGATCGCACGATAGTGCACGTCCCCCACGACCGACGTGCCGCCAATGACGGCGGCCCACAGGTCGCCACCCAGGCCGAGCGCGTCGCGCGGCGTCGTGTCATTCATCCACGAGTTCGACCGCATCGTCAGGTACGCGATCATCGTGAACACCGTGATCAGACCCCAGCCCGCAAAGGCCGCCTCAACGCCCGCGAGCACACCGCGCGCCCACCCCTGCGGGACGGCCACACGGATCGTCGCTCGATCCGCCACGTACGTGGTCGTGGTTCGCCGGGGGCTGGGTACTTCTCTGATGCGCTCGCTCACAGGCCCATAGTGTCAGAATTGGCCCGGGGCCGCGACGCTGCGCGCCGACCCCGGGCCGATTTGTGCTGTGACGTTAGCGCGAGAGGATCTCGCGCGCGATCTGCGCCGTCTGCGAGGGGGTGCGACCCACGCGCACGCCCACGGCCTCGAGCGCCTCCGCCTTCGCGGCAGCCGTGCCGGACGAGCCGGACACGATCGCGCCCGCGTGGCCCATGGTCTTGCCCTCGGGGGCTGTGAAGCCCGCGATGTAGGCGACGACGGGCTTCGTCATGTTCTCGGAGATCCAGGCAGCTGCACGCTCCTCGGCGTCACCGCCGATCTCTCCGATCATGATGACGAGGTCCGTGTCGGGGTCCGCCTCGAAAGCGGCCAGCGCGTCGATATGGGTGGTGCCCACGACCGGGTCGCCGCCGATGCCCAGGCACGTCGTGAAGCCGAAGTCGCGCAGCTCGTACATGAGCTGGTAGGTCAGCGTGCCCGACTTGGAGACGAGGCCGAGGCGGCCCGGTCCCGTGATGTCCGCCGGGGTGATGCCCAGGTTCGCCTGCCCGGGGGAGATGATGCCGGGGCAGTTCGGGCCGATCAGGCGCACTCCGGCCGCGAGCGCGCGCTCGACGACGATCGTGGAGTCCTGGACGGGGATTCCCTCGGTAATGAGGACGATCGTTTCGATGCCCGCCTCGATGGCCTCGAGAGCGGCGCCCTTCGCAAAGGCCGGGGGCACGAAGATGACGGAGGCGTTCGCGCCGGTGGCCTCGCGAGCCTCGGCGACCGCGCCAAAGACGGGGACCTCGACCTGGCCGTCGGTCACCTTGTCCGCGCCCGGACCGTAGCCGGCCACGTCGAAGGTCACGGTCGTGCCGGCCTTGCGCGGGTTCGTGCCGCCCACGATTGTCGTACCGGCGCTCAGCATGCGCTGGGTGTGCTTGCGGCCCTCGGAGCCGGTCATGCCCTGGACGATGACCCGGGTATCAGAGTTGACGAAGATAGTCATGGTGTTCTCCTGCGGTTCTCGGGTCGATACTTCGACGAGGCCTGGGCTGCGAGCTCGGCTGCGCGCCGGGCCGCCCCGTCCATCGTTTCTTCCATGTGGACGAGCGGGTGCGCGGCCTGCGTAAGGATCGCGCGGCCCTCCTCGACCTTGTTACCGTCGAGGCGCACAACGAGCGGCTTGGAGGCCGCGTCGCCCAGCGTCTCGAGCGCGCCGATGATGCCGTGGGCGACCTGGTCACACGCGGTGATGCCGCCGAAGACATTGACGAACACAGAGCGAACCTGCTCGTCGCCGAGGATGATGTCCAGGCCCTTGGCCATGACCTCGGCCGAGGCGCCGCCGCCGATGTCGAGGAAGTTCGCGGGCTTCATGCCGCCGAACTCCTCGCCGGCCATCGCGACCACGTCGAGGGTCGACATGACCAGGCCCGCGCCGTTACCGATGATGCCGACCTGGCCCTCCAGACGCACGTAGTTGAGTCCGGCCTCCTTCGCGGCGGCCTCGCGCGGATCCTGGGCGGCGACGTCCACGAGCTCGGCGTGGCCGGGGTGGCGGAAGCGCGCGTTGTCGTCGAGGGTCACCTTGCCGTCGACGGCCCACACGGAGCCGTCTGGGCTGGAGACCAGCGGGTTGACCTCCACGAGAGTAGCGTCCTCGTCGCGGTAGACGGTCCACAGGGTTTCGAGGACGGGGGCGATGGCCTCGGCCGTTTCCTCGTCGAAGCCCGCTTCCTTGGCGATGTGGCGGGCAACCTCAGCGTCAATGCCGACGGTGGGGTCGAGGGGGACGCGGGCAAGGGCCTCGGGGCGTTCCTTCGCGAGGGTCTCAATGTCCATGCCACCCTCGCGCGAGCACATCGCCAGGTGGCGGCGGTTCGAGCGGTCCAGCAGGATCGAGAAGTAGTATTCGGCGGCAATATCCGCGCCGGACGCGATCATGACCTTCTTGACGACGTGGCCCTTGATATCGAGGCCGAGGATCGCCTCGGCCTTCTCGTAGGCTTCGTCGGCGGTGTGGGCGAGCTTGACGCCGCCGGCCTTGCCGCGGCCACCGGTCTTCACCTGAGCCTTGACGACCAACAGCGACGCACCGTCCGCGAGCAGCTCGCGCGCACCCTCGCGCGCCTCTTCGGGGGTCGACGCCAGGCGGTAGTCGAGCACAGGCACGCCGTGCTCCTTGAACATCTGCCGGGCCTGGTACTCGTAGAGATCCACCTTATTCCCTCCGTTGAACGTGGTGTGGTCAGCGCAATAATTCTAACGTGCGAACGGCATAAACGCGCCATTTCCTCCCATTATCAAGGCTTGTCACGGTCTTGACCGGAAGGCATTTTCCCTTTATCAACGCTTT
>CAUVIG010000035.1:0-15517 GCA_963551745.1 uncultured Actinomyces sp. | reverse complement strand
GGAGGCGAGCACGATCAGGAGGACACCGACGAGAGCTGCGGCGGCCGCTGCAATGAAACCGCTGGCCGCTCCAGAGGGAATTAACGGGGACATGAACACCAGCCCCATCAGCACCGATCCCCCCACCATCACGAAGGCGGGCAGGGCAACCTCTAGGCGGCGGCTGCGATCCATGAAGCCCCGCGGGGACCCCATGTAGGACAGCGCACGCATCTGGTCGGCCGAGTCGATGACTCGGATGGACTGGTTGACGGCCGTGGACACCGCTCCGAGCGCCAGGGTGATCGCGAAGGTCAGCATCATGCCGCGCAGGATGTCGCCGTTGACGATTCGCTGGACCTCATCCATGGCCGTGCCTCCCTCCGTGGAGATCGCGGAACCCATCGGGAACATCACGCCCACGATGAATCCAACCAGGGCCACGGCCCCGAAGGAACGCCACACGCTGCGCGGGTCATCGGCCAGGCGCCTGCCCGCCACCATCATCTGCGGGCTGCGAGCCCAGCGCGCCATGATGCGCCCCATCACGCTGATCGACCAGACGCCGAGCAGGTTCACGACCAGGAAGATCGCCCCCAGGAAACCCATGAGGATGGCCATGCCGATCGCGGCTCCGAAGTTCATGGCGAATCCGCCCACGACCAGCCACCCAACGAGGAGAACCACCGCCAGGATCGGGCCGAAGGGACTGATCCGACCGGCATGGGAGCGTCGCGCAACGCCAAGGGGGGTAATCGCCACCTTGCGCATGGCCAGCCACGAGGAAAGGGCAGCCAGCAGAATCATGGCGACGGCCTCGGCGAGGAGAACCAACACTCCCACCCACATTTCGCCGACCCCCATCGGGCGGCCCTGGAAGGATAGCGCCCCCCACGCGGGAAGCGTCACCGCGTACAAGACCGAGCCGATGAGAACACCGACGGACGCGAAGACGCAGGTTTCGACGATACACGCCAGCTTCGTTTTGCCGGGCGCTAGGCCCACGAGGCGTAGCACCGCGAGGTCGCGCTCGCGCCGGCTCATGCCTAGGCGGGCAGCGGCCGCGCCCATCGAAATGATCGGGACGATCAGGAGGGTCGCGGCGAAGAAAGCCCGGGGGACGTACATGACCATCGCACCCTCGATGGTGGTCGGGTCGTCGGCCAGACCGGTAGCCCTCGCAGCGTCAGAACGCGACATGAAGGACATGACACCGCCGGTGACCGCCAGAAGGACGGCGTGCGGCAACGCGAAGGCGGCGACCGTCAGGGCGGAGGTCGCCCGGTCGCGCGAGCGCAGCAGCGCCTCAGCCGCGGTGCGTACGGAACTCATCGCCGTCCCCCCTCGCTCGCGGTACCCGCCGCGGGCACGCTTGGGACAGCCTGCTTCGAGGCCGGCGTGCTGCTGGGGACACCGCCTCGTTCGGACAGGGAGACGCGTCCGTCGCGCACGTGAATCGTATGCGGGAGTCGGCTCGCGACGGCGGGGTCGTGGGTGACCAGAACGAGGGACGCGCCCGTTGTCGCGCACGCGCTGGTCAGCAGGGACATGACCTCTCCGCCGGTCGCCTGGTCGAGGGCACCCGTGGGTTCATCTGCGACAATCACCGAGGGGTTGGTCACCAGCGCGCGGCCGATCGCGACGCGCTGAGCCTGTCCACCCGAGAGTTGTCCGGGCCGATACGGACCGGCGCCATCGAGGCCGAGGTTGCGCAGGATCTCACGTGCGCGAGCGATGGCCTGCGATTTGGGCGTGCCCGCCAGCATGAGGGGCATCGCGATGTTCTCTTCCGCGGGCAGCTCGGGCAGAAGCTGGCCGTCCTGGAACACAAAGCCGAAGCGACGCAGGCGCAGGTCGGAGAGCACGCGCTCCGACATGGTCGTCATCTCTTCACCGTCCAGGGTGATGGACCCTGAGCTGGGGCGCAGCACGCCCGCCAGGCAGTGCAGGAGCGTGGTCTTACCGGAGCCCGAGGGGCCCATGATCGCCACCTGCGTGCCCTGCGGGAGGGTCAGGTCGACGCCAGCCAGGGCGTGGACGGGCGTGTTCCCACGCATGTATGTCTTCGTCAGTGCTCGGGTCACCAGACCCGCCGTGTCGTGTGTCATGTGTGAACGATAGGCCCGCAGCCGCGCGCATTTCTATGAGGGTCACCCCTGGTCACCCCCTGGCTCATCCCCGACATCGACGCCGCAGTTGCTACGTTTGACGCATGAACTGCGCCCTGGATTCCCTCGCCTCCCAGCTGCTGCTACGCGCCTACGCGCGGGCCACGAACATGCTCATCGCGGGGCGTTCCTTTGCGACAGACGACCCGACGCTCGCCGCCCTGCTGCGCGCCTTCGGCGCCCACGTGCGCCCGCTGGCAGACGCCGAGGGCACCCCGGCCTCGCCCCCGGTGGTCTTCGCACTCGAGGAGGACGCGGCGCCGAGGCCCGGGGCAATCACGGTCCTGGCGCCCGGCGGCGTCTTCCGCGCCGTCAGCGCCCCCGACGGGCGCACCATCACGGGCCCCGGCGACGAGGGGCGCATCGAGTGGGCACGCGCCCACATGCCCGTCACCGAGGCGGCGGCACGCGCACTGGCACCCCTGGTGGCGGGCCGAAGCGTGGGGCTGTCCCTCGTCCTGGAGCCGAAGACGGCCGCGCTCGCCCTCATGCTCTCCGAGGCGGGGGCACGCGTGAGCGTCTTCGGCTGGGCGTCCGAAACCCGCGAGGACGTCGCGGCCCGCCTGCGCGACGCCGGCATCCCCGTGTTCGCGGACTCGAGTGCCTCCCGCGAGCGCGAGTGGGAGCTCGCGCGCGAGTTTTTGGCCCAACGCAGCGAATTCCTCCTGGACGACGGCTCCCACCTGATCCGCCTGGCTCACGAGACGGACCGCTGCCCAGGCGTCCTGGACGCGCTGGTCGGCGCGGCGGAGGAGACCACCTCGGGGCTGCGCCCCCTGCGTTCTTTCGACCTGCACATTCCGGTCCTGGCCTCAAACGACGCGCGGTCCAAGACCCTGTTTGACAACGCCTACGGGACGGGTCAGTCGTGCTGGACGACGATCCTCGACCTGATCGACCCGCGCGGCGTGGGCGCGCCCGTGACGGGGATGAGCGTCGTCGTCATCGGCTACGGCGACGTGGGGCGCGGCGCTCGGCGCCCGAGTAACCGTCGTGGAGCTGGATCCCGTGCGTGCCCTCCAGGCATCGATGGACGGGTTCGCCGTGGCCTCGCTGGAAGAGGCCACCCCCAGCGCCGGCATGCTGATCTCCGCGACGGGCGAGCGTTCGACGATCCCGCTGAGCGCGCTGGAGGCGGCGCCCAATGGTGCGATTGTCACGGTCGCGGGCGGCGTCGATGGGGAGGTGTCCATCGACGAGGCAGTGGCCGCCTCCTGGGTCATGGCCGAGTCGGGCGATCCCCACGTGCAGACCCTGACCAGCCCCTCCGGCAAGACGCTGCGGGTCCTCGAGCGCGGGGAGGGCATCAACTACACGGCGGGCGAGGGAAACCCCATCGAGATCATGGACATGAGCTTCGGCGTACAGCTGGCGTCCCTGCGCGAGCTCCTCACCCACGAAGGCGAGCTTGCTCCCGGCCTGCACGACCTGCCGCGCGAGGCCGACGACGCGGTGGCCGCGGCGGCGCTGGCTGCCCTGTCCCTGTCATAGTCGCAGCTCACGTCCACCGGCGGGCGGGTGCGCCCGCCCCACTTCTACACTGTTAGTCAGCGTCCCCCACTGAAAGGCCCCCCATGTGCGACGTGGTCGTCTGGTCCGCCGGCATGGTCATCCCGATCACCGCCCCCTCGATCCTTGACGGCGCTGTCGCCGTGCGCGACGGGCGCATCGAGCACGTGGGAGCGCGCGACTGGGTCATCGAAACGCTCACGCAGCGCGGCCTGTCCTTCACCGAACGCCACTTTGACGGCGTGCTGCTCCCCGGCCTCGTCAATGCGCACACGCACCTGCAGTACACGGGCATGGCCTCCGTGGGCGCGGGGCAGTACCGCGGTTTTGGCGACTGGGCGCGCGCCTTCGACGAGGTCTACGACGCGGGCGGCCTGGACTGGGGAGGCGACGCGGCCGCGGGCGCGCGCCTGCTCCTGGCCAGCGGCACGACCGCCGCGGCCGACGTGGTGACGGACGCAGCTGCGACCTCGGCACTGCACGACGCCGGACTGCACGGCGTCGCCTACTGGGAGGTCATGAGCTGGTCGAACGAGGAGTGGCGAGCCCGAGGCGAACGCGAGGTCTCCGCTTCCCTGGACGCGATGCCGACCCCTCCGGCCGTGGGCATCTCCCCGCACGCCCCCTACTCCCTCGACGCCGAGCCGCTGCTGGATCTGCCGGACATGGCCAGGCGTCGTGGCATGCGCATCCACATCCACCTGGGCGAGTCCCACTCCGAGGCCGAATGGTCCGAGACGCGCACGACGGCACTGGCCGACCTGTGGAAGAGCGAGCACTCCTCGTCGTTCACGGCGATGCGCTCGCGCGGAGGCGGCTTCTCCTCGACGCAGTTCGTCGATCAGCTGGGCGTCCTCGGACCCGACTGCCACGTCGCCCACGGCGTGTACATGCGTGCCGATGACCGCCGGCGACTGCGCGCCCGCCAGACGGCCGTGGCGCTGTGCCCGCGATCGAACCGGGTGATCGGCCTGGACGCACCGCCCGTCGGCGCCTACCTCACCGAGGGCAACATGATCGCGGTCGGCACGGACTCCCTGTCCTCCTCTCCCTCCCTCGACCTGCTCGAGGACGTCGCCCTCCTCTTCGACCTGGCGCGGTCCCAGGGCTACGAGGACCAGGACCTGGCGCGCCGCCTCCTGCAGGCCGCGACCCTGGGAGGCGCCACCGCGATGGGCCTGGCGACCGGCCCCGACCGCCTCGGTCAGCTCCAGTCGGGCGCGGTCGCCGACATGTGCGTCGTCGACGTGCCTGTCACCTCGATCGTGGAGACCATCGACACCGTCGCCCGCCACGGCGCCGGTCGCGTCTTCGAAACTGTCGTGTCCGGGTGCGTGCGCTACTCGGCCTCACACTGACCCCTTCGTTTCCCTTTCGCTCAGCCTCCCTTTCCCTTCGTTTGGAGCTTCGCATGACCGACGTGTCCCCGCTGATTGATGCCATGGGCCTCGCGCCCCACCCCGAGGGCGGCTACTACCGCCGCACGTGGACCGCGCCCGCCCGCGTGGACACGCCGCGCGGGAGCCGCCACAGCGCCTCCGCGATCATCTTCCTCCTCGACCGCGACGAGGAGGCCCGCTGGCACCTCGTCCACTCCGACGAACTGTGGATCTGGTCGGGGCCCGGAGCACTCGAAGTGCACCTGGGAGGCAGCGGGGACGCCCCCTCAGCCAACCCGCGCATCGTCACGCTGGGCTCTCCGGCCAGAGCGCAGACCTCCGACGCGAGCAACCCCGTGCAGGTCCTCGTGAGGGCCGGCACCTGGCAGCGCACCTTCGCCCGCGGCGACTACGCGCTGGCCACCTGCGTCGTCTCCCCCGAGTTCACCTTCGACGACTGGAAGCTCGCCGAAGGGGCCTAAGACCGACGGCTCGGACACTCAGGGAACGAACGCACCGCTGAGCAGCTTAAACGCGCGAGCACCGACGTTCGAGTATTAGGGTGAGACCATCCGCTCAAGAAGAGCGTCTCGTTCCAAGGAGGAAACATGGGTCTGGAAGATCTGAAGAAGCAGGCTGAAGAGGGTCTCGAGAAGGCCAAGGACAAGACGACCGAGGCCGTCGAGACCGCCAAGGACAAGGCGACCGAGGTCGTCTCCGATCTGAAGGACAAGTTCCAGAAGTGACCTGACGGGAGGGCCGGGCCGATGCGGCCCGGCCCTTTCGCATGCCCGCGCGGCACTGTGTCCCATCCCCCAACCCCACGAAACCCCAACGATTCCAACGTTTTCCGAGCCCAGGCCTCGTTCCATTGTTTCGTGCAGCGAAACGACGCCAGCGCATTGCGCGACGCGCCTATACGCTCATCGAGTCAGACCCGCCGTCGCGGCGGGATCACCCCACGCTACCGGGAGGCCCCATGCGCCGCTCTCTCCGTTCCCTCGCCGCCGTCGCCGCCGTCGCGGCCCTCGGCCTGGCCGCCTGCACGGGCGGCACGAGCTCCTCTTCTTCCTCCGACGCCGAGCAGACCTACGGCCCCGGCGCGCTGCCGACCGTGACGGAAGGCAAGCTCACCGTCGCCACCTCCGATCCCGCCTATTCGCCGTGGATCCTGGACAACGACCCGGCCTCGGGCGAAGGCTACGAGTCGGCCGTCATCTACGCCCTGGCCCAGGAACTCGGCTACAGCGCCGACAACGTCCAGTGGGTGCGCGCCACCTTCGACGCGTCGATCACCCCCGGCGCCAAGGACTGGGACCTGAACATTCAGCAGTTCTCCATCACCGATGAGCGCAAGAACGCCGTCGACTTCACGTCCCCGTACTACACGACCACCTCGGCGATCATCACCAAGGCTGGTACCCCGGCCGCCGACGCGAAGTCCATCGCGGACCTCAAGGATGTGCTGATCGGCGTCCAGGCCGGCACGACGTCGCAGCAGTTCGCCTCCGATCACCTGGAGGCCGGACTGACCCAGAAGCTGCAGATGTTTAACTCCTCCGACGACACGGTCCTGGCCCTGCAAACGGGCCGCGTGGACGCGATCGTCGTGGACCTGCCGACCGCGTTCTACATGGTCTCCGCGCAGATCGATGACGGCGTCATCATCGGCCAGTTCGACGACACGACGGGCGGCGAGGAGTACGGCATCGTCCTGCCCAAGGGCTCCAAGCTGACCCCCACGGTCTCCGCCGCGGTCGATCGCCTGGCCGAGTCCGGCAAGCTCGCCGAGCTGCAGGAAAAGTGGCTAAACGAGGCACAGAACGTGCCCACCCTCAAGTGAGGCCCCACACTCATGAGTGACTACTCAAGTAACGCGGCGGGCCCCCGCCCCCGGTGGGGGGGGGGGCGGGGGCCCGCCGCGCTTATCGGCGCAAGCAGACGGTCCGGTCAATTCTCGTCTCCCTGGCCTCCACGGTCGTGGTTGCGGGAGTCCTCATCGCCGTGGTCGTCAACTCCGACGGGTGGGAGGCCACCCGCAACACCTTCTTCAACGGCAAATACTTCGTCGAGGCCTTCCCTCAGGTCCTGTCCGGCCTGTGGCTGAACATCCGGATCCTGCTGATCGCGGTGCTGGGCGTCGCAGTCTTCGCGACTCTGCTGGCGGCCGCGCGCACGCTGGCCGGTCCTGTGTTCTTCCCGATCCGTTTCCTGGCGGCCGCGTACACGGACATTTTCCGAGGCGTGCCCTTCCTCGTCGTTCTCTACCTGATCGGCTTCGGTATCCCGGCGCTCAATCCGACGACGCGCATCCCGACCGCGTTCCTGGGCACGGTCGCGCTGATCCTCACGTACTCCTCGTACGTCGCCGAGGTGCTGCGCGCGGGCCTGGACTCCGTGCACCCCTCCCAGCGTTACGCGGCCCGCTCGCTGGGCCTGTCCCACGGCCAGACGCTGCGGATGATCATCGTGCCGCAGGCGATCCGCAAGGTCACGCCCGCCCTCATGAACGACTTCATTTCCATGCAGAAGGACGTCGGCCTGATCTCGGTCCTGGGCGCGGTCGACGCGATCCGTTCGGCGCAGATGGTCCAGGCCAAGACCTACAACATGACGTCCTACGTCGTCGCCGGCCTGCTGTTCATCATCTTGTCGTTCCCCTTCATTCGTCTGTCGGACTGGTACACGGCCCGACTGCGTAAGCGCGAGCAAATGGGAGGTGCCGTCTGATGTCGGTTCCCACGATGAACGAGGCATGCCCCACCTCGGACAACAACACCCCGGTCCTGAGCGCCGTCGGCGTCGTCAAGCGCTTCAGCGATAACGTCGTCCTGCGCGGCCTGGACCTGGACGTCACGGCGCACGAGGTCGTGGTCCTCCTGGGCGCGTCGGGCTCGGGTAAGTCGACGCTGCTGCGCTGCGTGAACCTGCTGGAGCGTGTGGACGACGGCCAGATCTTCCTGGCTGGCGAGGACATTACGGACCCGCACGCGAACGCGGATCGGATCCGCGCGCGCATTGGCGTCGTGTTCCAGCACTACAATCTGTTCCCGCACATGTCGGTGCTGGACAACGTGACCCTGGCCGCACGAAAGGTGCACGGCTGGGAGAAGGATCGCGCGCACGAGCGCGGCATGGAGCTGTTGGAGCGCATCGGCTTGAAGGACAAGGCGAAGGAGTACCCGGATCGCCTGTCGGGTGGCCAGCAGCAGCGAGTCGCCATCGCACGCGCGCTCGCCACGCACCCGGAGCTGCTCCTGCTGGACGAAATCACGGCGGCGCTGGACCCGGTGCTCGTGGGCGAGGTCCTCGATCTCGTGCGCGAGATCAAGGAGCAGGGCTCGACCATCCTCATGGCGACGCACGAGATCAGCTTCGCCCGCCAGGCGGCCGACCGCGTCGTGTTCCTGCAAAACGGCCAGATCGTCGAGCAGGGCCCGCCCGAGCAGGTCATCGACAACCCGCGCGAGCAGGCCACCAGGGACTTCCTGGCGCGCATCCTGCACTAACGGCCGGCCGGGACGACTGCGATCTGGCCTCATCTCTGCGCGACCAAAGCGCTAGCTAGCGAGCTAACGTGCAACGCCTTGACACTGCATACCCCTCTCACATGTATGGGACAGAACACTTTGAAGGGCACGAACAGAAGTGGTTCTTTGCATAGATCTATGCTACGTTGGGCAGATGTACGGATAAACGCCGTACAGAAGAAAGAGAGACTCTAATGAGTACCACAAAGACACGGCGCCTGGACCTGCGCCTCACCAAAGAACAGGATGCACTCATTCGTCGAGCGGCTGAACAGGACGACCGTAGCATCAGCGATTTCGTTCTCTCCACTGCAACACTGGAAGCGCAGCGACGTCTCGCCGACCAGCGCCTCTTCTTCATGAACGACGAACAATACGCCCACTTCGAAGAGATCCTCCAGGCCCCGCCATCGGAAGACCCCAACCTACGCAAGCTCTTCGAACGCCCGTCACCCTTCGGCACGCACATCAATCTGACCGCTCCACGCACCTCTAATCAGTGATGTACGTACCAGTTCTGCAAGAACCTCGCCCCCTTGAGCGGCTGGATGACCGATCACGCTTCCAGTCGGGAAACGCCGAGATTGACGACTGGTTTCACCGCTTCGCATGGCAGAACCACAGCGCCGGAAACGCTCACGTTTTCGTCACGAGGCAGGAACCCGAAACGCTCGGCTTCTACGCCCTGGCGATGGGATCAGTAGAACGCTACAAACTCCCAGACGCCCTCAAACCCCGTCGACGCCCGGACCCGTGTCCCATTGTCCTCCTTGCACGTCTTGCCGTCGATCAACGCGCGCAGGGGCACGGCATTGGTGCAGCTCTCCTAACAGACGCCCTCTTACGAGCCTACAAGCTCAGCAACGACGTCGGTTTTGCCGCCCTCCAGGTCCACTGTGCGGACGACCGGGCACGCGAATTCTATCTCCACCAGTCCTCGCAGTTTGTTCCCTGCCCGGGGGCAGACAACCACCTCATGCTGCCGCTACGCGCACTCCGGGAGTTCATAGACGCTCTGTGAAGTACTCCGATTAGGCGCCAACATGTGAGGGCCCGGGATCGATACCGATCCCGGGCCCTCACAGGGTTAGATTCAGTTGGCACCCTCGGTGATGGTCACCTTGAAGTCGGTGGTGATGCCATCCGGATCGGTCAGGCTCACGGTCACCGGGTCATCGTCCTCGCCCAGCGCACGCAGCGGGTGCAGGGTGACGATGTTCTTCTCGGACTTGCCGACCTCGAGGGCGGTCGGGTCAGAGACCTCGATCTTCCACTTGGTGGCCTTGTCGGAGTCGGCCAGCTTGACTTTCAGGTCGCGCTTCTCGGGGACCTTGATGCCGCTGTCGTCGATCTGAGCGATGGGACGCTCGACCGTCTTGACGTCCTTCGGGGTCACGTAGGAGTGAGCGGAATCGGAATCGGTGGCGCAGCCGGTCAGGGCGGTGATGCCCAGGCCGAGAGCCAGCACTGCAGTAAGGATGGAACGCTTGTTCATACACACAATACTAAGCATCCATCCTCACAGATATGCATCACAAGGCCTGTTTTGGGACGATGTCACAACATCTCACGTCACATGGACCAGACCAGCGCCCCCGATTCCACATCCGCCCAGTACGAGCTGGCAAACTCCGCCCACTGCTGCGGGAACTGCAGCTGCGGGCTGTGCGTGCCCCCTCGGATGATGCTCTCGCGGGCCCCCAGGTCGGCGGCCTCCTCGGCGTACCACGAGGGCGGCCAGATCTCGTCCTGGTCCCCGTACAGCACGTGCACGGGCACGCCCGTGGCCGCGAGCGCGGGGGTGTCGGGGCGCAGCTGGGAGAGGATGCGGGCGATGCCCACCAGGTTTTCCGAGGCCGTGTCCAGCGCGCGAACGCGTTGGAATTCCGCCCATCCGACGCCCACTTCGGCAAAGTTCATGTCGGGGAAGTAGGCTCGCAGCACCTGCTGGCGCGCGCCGGGGCCCGTGGGCAGGGGGTCCAGGATCGGCAGGGTGTTCATCCAGTCGTAGACGGCCCGACCCGAGCAGAACAGGGTGACGGAGGCGAAGAGGTCGGGGCGCTTGACGACGGCCGCACGCGCGACGATGCCGCCGAAGGAGTGTCCCACGAGGTGCACACGTCCCGAGGTCCCGGCCCAGGCCTCGGCGACGGCGATGAGGTCACCGACAAAGTCGCTCATCCCGTAGGCGCCCAGGCCGGCAGGCGCGGCGGACCCGCCCTGGCCTCGTTGCGAGTAGGCGAGGACGTCCCAGCCGGCCTCGCCGAGGAAGGGCAGGACGGTCGAGTAGTCTTCCTTGGATCCGGTGTATCCGGGGACGAGGAGGGCGCGGCTTCGTCCTGCGGCCCCCGGGGCCGAGACGGCAGAAATCGCGAGACTGCCGTCGACGAGGGTGGGGGCACTCGGGCCGGTCAGCAGCCCGCTCAGCTCGCCGGCCGGGGATGGGACGGCGACGGGGATGACGTTTGCTGCCAGCGCAAAAGGACCGAAAGGCTCTATCTGTTTCACGCACCCAATCGTAGAATGAACGCATGACAAACGAGACGATTGCGAGCCAGCTCGCGCACCGCACGATCCGCGCCTACAAGGACCAGCCTCTCACCGACGCCGAGGTTGAGACCCTCATGGACGTGGCCCGCCACACGGCCACGTCCTCGTTCCTGCAGTCGTGCACGGTCCTGCACATCACGGACCCAACGGTGCGCGAGGCGATCGGTGCCGCGTCCGGCCAGCCCTACGTGGGCGGCACGAAGGGCGATCTGTTCATCTTCGTCGCCGACCTGTACCGCAACAGCCGCATCCGTGCCGAGCAGGGTGTCTCCTCGGAGGCCCTGGGGTCGATCAACCTGTTCCTCACGGCCCTCGAAGACGCACTGCTGGCCGCGCAGAACGTGGTCGTGGCCGCCGAGTCGATGGGCCTGGGCACCGTCTACCTCGGCTCGATCCTCGCCGATCCGCGCGCGGCCGTGAAGGCGCTGGAGCTGCCAGAACTGACCTTCCCGGTTGTCGGCCTGCTCGTCGGACACGCGGACCAGGAGCCCGGCCAGAAGCCGCGCATGCCCCGCTCCGTCATGTCTGCGGAGAACACGTACCCGCGCATCGAGTCCTACGCCGAGACACTGGCCGACTACGACCGTGAAGTCACTGAGTACTACGACCTGCGCTCGGGCTCGCGCCTCGAGTCCTTCACCCACCTGGTCGCCACCACCATCGGTGTGGGCGGTGCACACGTCTCCCCCATCATGGAGGTCCTCAAGGAACAGGGCCTGTGCCTGCGCTGATTCTCCGTCATTGACGAGGCCGTGGCCTCCCCTCGTGGTCACTCGACCACCCGGGGCGCCGCGGCCTCGTCGCATGAGCGGCTGGCCGCGCGCTTACAATGAGCGCATGGCTGAGCTTGGTTTTTCCACCTACGTGTTTATCGAGCGCATCGCCGCGAACGCGGCCGCGCTGCACCCCTTCCCGGAGCACAATGTTGCGCTCGTGCGGGACGCGCTGGCGGACGCGGGCTTCGAGATTTCGCTGCTGGGGCCGGACGCACCCGAGATCGGCGAGGGCGTGTATTTCCAGCCCGAGCCCTTCGGCGACGAGGTCATGGGCCTACTCGCGGACGCCCTCACTCTGCGCGGCATCGGCGCCTACGCCTACGCGCTCGTGGATTCGTCGCTGGGCGGGGAGCTCGCAGACATCGCGCTGTTCATGCGCGTCGGCGACGCGTTCCCCCGTCATGGCCGCCACATCCTCATGACGCGCATGTACATTCATCGCACACCCACGGGTGCGGGTAACAAGGCCGTGACCTGGGCGTTCGGCTCCCCCGCCGACCTGGAGGAAGCGAACCGTCTGCTGTCGGAGAAGTTCGACACCGAGCCGGTCACGGACCCGCGCGGCATGGCCGCCATCGAGATCCGCCACCCCGAGTTCGCGGCGGGCACGGCCGAGCCGATGGTCCTCCTCGACGAGATCTTCCAGATTTTGGGGGCAGCCGGATTCGAGGGCATCACCATGTGCAACGACCCGGGCCAGCCGCAGGGCTGACGCACGCAACGAGGGCCGCCGCGCCCGCCGTCATGACAGATCCGTTTTATATTAGGATCGTCACACACCAATTAAAGCCCCAATTCCCCGCTGACGAAACGATCGTGCAACTCTCCGAGGCGGCGTAGCGCCCTGGCTAGGCTGTCGGAGCGCTCAGCACCTCTATAAGCATCCCACTCATCATTAACAAACTGGCCCAGAATGATGCCATAGCGGCTACCGAAGCTATATGTGGGCCGATTACCACCTTTATTATTCTTGCGAACAAAATCCTCTTTGTGTCGATTAGCGAGCCTATCCACACATCGCAGCATTCGCTCTTTTGCGTCTGGTCCTTCAGGTAGCTCGACCTTTGCAAGAGGAATATTGAAAAATCTAGCAAATCCTTCATTATCCGCGAGAACCCAGCTCTCAATCTCACTGTCACAGACGCGAAGAATGACAGTATCTGCAGACCCCTCCGGCAGGAGGCTTCTCCGCATATCGACCGGACAATGCCCATCGGCGTCTCGCAAGAACACCCTCGGGACACAAGAAGGCCGATGAGCCTGTTCCCTGAGCCGTGCCTCTAATGGTTTGGAACCTTTCATTGAAAAGACACGGAATTCCTCATCCCCCCATCCCGATGCTCTCATCACAGCAGAAACCACAGGCAAATCCGTTGAGCCCTCGACGTAGACAATAGCTTTTTGCAACGACGTACTCATGATCGGAACCCAAGACTGGGCGTCCCCTCGGGACTCATAATAACACTAATAATCTCTGAGAAAGGCAAATCTATATCAACATACTCTTCAATATCCTCGCGTTCACTAAGCAAACTACCTTTTGTGCCATCTTTCCCAGGAACAAGAACAAGAACCTCATCTAGGCCAACGGTGTCATCATCCACAACCTCCGCAGCATGACTTGACAAGATTATCTGCACCTGCCCCTTCACATTTTTTCGCGCTTCAGCGAGCACATCCGGAAGCTCCGACACAAGTTCCGCATGCAATGAGAGCTCCGGCTCTTCAAGAAGCAAGACACTTGATTTCTCCGCCGGCGTGGAGGCCAGTGTCCACAGTAAGCCTAATAACCTTAGCGTTCCATCCGAAAACTGCGTCTCATTCTGCCATGCCGCGTTCGGCCTCCAATTCTTATAGGCTGCCTCCAGGTGAGGCACGCCCATTGAATCCTGTTTCAGCCTAAGCTCCTGAAATTCAGGAATCGCCAACTGAAGCGCCTCCTGGACACGCCGAAGCCTTGCATCTTGAGTCCGCTTGTTCGTTTCACTAATCTGTCGAATAAAATCAGACCCATACGGATCTGAGGTCCGAATATCATTACCCGTTAGTCCACGAATAACCTGCGGAACCGGATGGAAATACCTGGTCTGCGCAAAAAAGTCAGCAATCTTTCGGAACCTCTTATTGGTTACTTTCTGCTCCAGATAAGTCTGCGTAAGAAGTTCCGCATCCACATCATCATCTTCGTTTGGTCGACTCAGCAGAATCTCACCATTACATTCAACCCTCTCGCTTTCAACCAAAAGCCTTCGATGGCCGGATCCCTCCTGCCGAATAACTAAAACATAGCGCCATTCATCGTCACCATCACGCATTGTCACATCAATACTTGGAGAGGGATGCTGTCTACTAAACAAACTCCTTATCTTCTTCATCCCACCTCTCTGATCAACCGCCTGCGCTATCCCACCACCAGGCGCAACAACATCACCCAAAAAGCGAAAGACGTCGAGAAGATTCGATTTTCCAGAGGCATTAGGACCAACAATGAAGAGTCGGTGCCCAATATCGAAGCTGAGGTCCCGGAAGTTCTTCCAGTTTTTAATATGCACATGAGAAAATTCCACGGTACTTCCTCCATCGGAACGAACTCGAACTTTACAACTAGGATACACCGCTCCGCCACATACTCAACAATTTGGCCCCAACCTTCTAGTCCACCCCATTTATAACTCTCCATCACAACGCTATGTTTTAGCGATTTCAAGGTGGAACCAGCCTGGCCGACCATCAAGACACATTCCGACTGGACACTAGTTCACACTCCCACACCTTCGCCCTTTCTCTGCTGATCAACACTTACGTCGTGGTTGTCTGATGATCCGTCACTGTTACGCCGGATTCGAGGGCATCACGATGTGCAACGACCCGGGCCAGCCGGCGCAAAACTGACACGAATCGCAGGGGCCGCCGCGCAACCGTCGGTCGTGCGGCGGCCCTGTGTCTGCCGTTTAGCGAATCGCCTCCATGACGCGCACGCCGTCGAGCACACTCACGTAGGGCAGGGGGTTCACGCCGGACTCAAGGACGTACTCGGTGAGCTGGTCGCGCACAACCGAGCGCAGCTCCTCGGAGTTCCAGGGCTTGCCGATGTAGTAGTCCAGGCCCGCCTGGTTGACCGCGCGGATCGTGTCGGACTGGTCCGCCTGGCCTGTGACCAGCACCGTGCGGGTCGCCCCGAAACGCTCATCCTTCATGAGCTCCACGAGGAAATCCACGCCCGACTTTCCCGGCAGGCGGTGGTCAGACAGGACCAGCGCCAGCTCGTCCCCGTCTTCAACGATCTCGTCGATGACGGCCCACGCGTCGTCAACGTCCTCGGCGACTTCGAGCCGGATCTTGTCCCAGAACTGTTCAAGATCACGCTCGAGTGCGTCGCGCACGTCTGCTTCGTCCTCAAGGGACAGGATTGTCAGGGTCATGATTCCTCCTCGTGTGGTTGTGTGGGCAGCAGGATCCGCATGGTCGTGGACCCCGGGTGGGTGTCGATCGCGAGGGAGCCCCCGTGGTCGGCAATGATGGTTCGGACGATGGACATGCCCATGCCCAGCCCGAATCTGACGCGCCCCGCCTGGGTGGTGAAGTGGGGTTCCATGATCTTGTCGACGATGCCCGGGTCTATACCC
>CAUVIG010000034.1:0-15543 GCA_963551745.1 uncultured Actinomyces sp. | reverse complement strand
ACCACTCCATCGGCCCCACCCGCTACAAGACGGTTACCGGCGCCGAGGTGCGTACCGACCAGCCGCAGACCACCACCGCTGAAGCCAACGCCGTCGCCGACGCCGCCGGCACGCACCCGACCGGCCTGGCCGCCGACTCTCAGCTCAACGACTTCGTCCCCGACGAGGGCGACGCCAACGCCTGGGGCCTGGCCGCCGTCGGCGCGATCGACGCGCAGCAGGTCGACGTCCCCCGCGAGAAGGTCACCGTCGGCGTCATGGACACCGGCATCGACCCCGACCACAAGGACCTCAAGGACAACCTCGACGCCTCGCGTTCCGTGGGCTGCCAGGTCAACGGCATCCCCAACCAGGACCCCAGCGCATGGAAGGATGACCACTACCACGGCACGCACGTCGCCGGCACGATCGCAGCCGCGCACAACGCCTACGGCGTGGACGGCGTCGCCCCCGACGCGGCGATCGTCGCCATTAAGGTGTCGAACGAGGCTGGCTCCTTCTACCCCGAGTACGTGGTCTGCGGCTTCGACTGGGCTGCGGATCACGACATCGACGTGACGAACTCCAGCTACTACATGGACCCCTACGCCTTCTGGATGCCCAACGAGGGCTCGCAGGCCGCGGGTCTTGAGGCCGCCTCGCGCGCAATCCGTTACGCGAAGGACCTCGGCGTCGTCAACATCGCCGCCGAAGGCAACGACAATGACGACCACGACAACCCGACGATCGACAAGGCTTCGCCCAACGACGTCGAGGGTGCAGCCACAGAGCGTAACGTCGAGGGCGGCATCGATGTCCCCGCGATGCTCAACGACTCCGTCGTGTCCGTGTCCGCGCTGGCGCTGCCCACCGGCACGGATCCCGCGACGGCTAAGCTTGAGCGTTCGGGCTTCTCCAACTACGGTAAGAACTCCGTCGACGTCGCAGCCCCCGGTTCGCGCATCTGGTCGACGGTGCCCACCTGGAAGAAGAATCCTCCCTTCGGCTACCTGTCCGGCACCTCGATGGCTTCCCCGCACGCAGCCGGCGTGGCCGCGCTGATCAAGCAGATCCACCCGGACTACACCGCTGACCAGACGATCAACCTGCTCAAGAAGCAGGCCGGATACACCTACGACCGCCTCGCCGAGCCGACGGACGGCAAGGAATACCGCGGCGCTGGCCTCGTCAACGCCCTGGCCGCCGTCCTCAAGGACCAGCCGCAGCCTGTCCTCGGCCCCGTTGAATACTCCCGCGACGGCGCCACCGACTGGCGTCCGCTGTCCGACGCCAAAGTGTCGGGCACCGTCTACGTGCGCGCCACGGTCGGCGGCCCCGTCACCAACGCCTCCCTGAAGGTCGCTGACAAGGAACCGGTCAGCGCCACCGGAACCGGTGCCTTTGAGGATAACCAGGTCACGGTCGTGGCCGGACCCTACGCGGCAACGGACCTGATGAGCGACGCCCCCCACGTCGAGGTGACCGTCAGTGCTGAGGGCCGCAACAAGGACGCGCGCGCCGATGACGACGTGAAGGACACGATCTACTTCCACGTGGATGAATCCCCGCGCGACGGCGGCGCCTGGACCAACAGCACCGACGGTTGGAAGTACTGCTACTCCGACGGCTCCTGCGCCCGCAACGAGTCTATCGTGATCGGCGGGGAGACCTACTACTTCAACGGCGACGCCGTGATGGCGACCGGCTGGGTCACCTTCGACGCCGCGTGGCACTGGATGACACCGTCCGGCCGCATGGCGAAGGGCTGGACCAAGGTCGGCGACGCCTGGTACTACCTCGATCCCGCCACCGGCGCGATGGCCACCGGCTGGGTTGACGTCGACGGCTCCTGGTACTACCTGAACGCCTCGGGCGCGATGGCCACCGGCTGGGTGAACGTGAACGGTTACTGGTACTACCTGACGGGTAACGGCTCTATGGCCACCGGCTGGACCGCCGTGAACGGCAAATGGTACTACCTGACCGGCAACGGCGCGATGGCGATCGGCTGGGTCAACGACGGCGGCACCTGGTACTACCTCGACGCCTCCGGCAAGATGGTCACAGGCTGGGTCACCATCGACGGCACGCGCTATCGCTTCGCGTCCTCCGGTGCCTGGCTCGGCTGAGCCAGAAGGGGGACGAGGCATGGGCTGGGACGCTCCGGCCTCGAACCCCGCGCTGAGCTGACAGCGCGCGCAACTGAATACAACAAGGGCGGGTCCGAACTAATTGTTCGGACCCGCCCCGTTATTCCCTCACGCATCCCGGGAAGGATCCGGGCGCGCCCCGGGCGGTGCACCGGGGCGCGATGGGCCTCAGCCCAGGGAGTCGAAGAGAACCTGCAGGCCCTCGCCCATGGTCGGGTGCGCGATCGGCAGGAAGCGCAGCTGCTCGTACGTCAGGCCTCCGGCCATGGCGACCTGCACGGCCGTGATGACCTCGGAGACGTTCGGGCCAATCAGCGTGGCGCCCAGGATCTGGTGCGTGTTCGCGTCGACGACGGCCTTCCAGAAGCCCTCGCCCGCGTAGCGCATCGTCTTGGCGCGCGGAATCGCGGCCGTGGGAACCTTGGCGATACGCACGTCGAGGCCGGCCTCGCGCGCCTCGCCCTCGGACAGGCCGATGCGGGCCAGCTCGGGGGTGGCAAACACGGCGTAGGGGATCGTGCGGTCCTTCGTGGTGGTCGTCGGATCATCCAGGGACGCGCCGGTCAGCTGCGCGCGGATGATACGGAAGTCAGACCAGGACGCGTGCGTGAACATGGGGGTGCCCGCGCAGTCGCCGGCCGCCCACACACCCTCAGCAGAGGTACGCAGGTGCTCATCGACCGCGACGAAACCGCGATCGGTCAGCTCAACCCCAGCCTCGTCCAGACCGATGCCGTCCGTGTTGGGAACGCGACCCACGGCCACCAGGACCGCCTCGGCGGACACCGTCGAGCCGTCGGAGAGCGTCAGGGTCGTCGTGTTGCCCTCGCGCGAGGCCGACTCAGCGCGGCCGGGCACGATGCGCACTCCGGCGGCTTCCAGGCCAGCTTCGACGACGCGGGCGGCATCCTCGTCCTCGCGAGGCAGCACGTGATCACCCGAGGAAATAAGCGTGACGTCCACGCCGAACGTCGCCATCATCGACGCGAACTCCACGCCGATGTAGCTGGCGCCGATGATCGCCAGGGACGAGGGGAGCTCTTCGAGGCGCAGGATCTCCTCGTTCGTCCACGCGCCGGACTCCCACAGGCCGGGGATCGCGGGACGCGCCGGACGCGAGCCCAGGTTGATGAGGACGCGCTCGCCGCAGATTGTGCGCTCGCCCCCGTCCTCAAGAGCGATCGTCACCGTGCGCTCGCCCGTGAAGCGAGCCTCTCCGCGGATGAAATCCAGGCCGGAGGCCGCGAACATCTTCTCGTGCGCGCCGACCATGGCGCCGACGATGCCCTCCTTGTGGGCGCGCAGGAGGCCCAGGTCCGCGCGCGCACCTTCGGTGCCGACCACGCCGAACGCCTCGTCCGAGCGGGCATCGCTCAGGCGACGAGCAGAGTTGACCAGCGACTTCGTGGGGATGCAGGCGACGTTAATGCAGGTGCCGCCAACAAACTGGCGCTCCACCATGGCGACCTTCCAGCCCGCCTTCGCGCGCTCCATCGCGAGGGACTTTCCGGCCTTGCCGCCGCCGACAACCAGCAGGTCGACGTTCTCGATTGCGTTCGTGGACATATTTCTCCTTGGGTAGAACAGGGTCGCCTCTTTCAACGCAGTGCGCCCGGATCTATTCCATCAAGCGCAAATGTCCACCAGATGGTCACAGCAGTGGTGTCTATTTTCACGATGATTGGGCTGTATGGCGCTCGTTTTGAGGGTGTAAAGGAACGAAGGGTCACATAGTGATCATGCCGTTCGTTCAAACCCCCTCTGGCATGCTTAGATTAAGGTATGAGGGCTCTAGAAATTGGTGATTTCAAAGAGGATGTGGGGGCCGCTCTGGCGCGCGCCTCATCCGGCGAAGTCGTCACGCTCACCGAGGAAGGCCAGCCCGTCGCCGAGCTGGGTCCCGTGCGCATGTCGACCTACGTGCAATTGCGCGAACTGGGCCTCGAGCGTCCCGCCATGGCGGACCTCGACGCCTACCAGATGCCGTCCAAGAACCTGCCCGACGGTCGGGGAATCGTCGGCAAACTGGAGGAATGAATGCCCCGCGCGGGGGAGAACGCGTGCGCTACCCCCGGCGCTTGGCGCGGTTCGTGGGCTGGGCGTGCAGCGGGTCCTCGGGCCACGGATGCTTCGGATAGCGCCCGCGTAGCTGCGCGCGCACGTCCCGATACGGCCCCGCCCAAAATGACGTCAGGTCGGAGGTAACCGCCGCTGGGCGTCCCGCCGGATCCGTCAGGTGCAGCACCAGGGGAACGCGCCCGTCCACCAGTCGGGGCGTGTCCGTCCACCCGAACGCCTGCTGGACGCGCAGCGTGAGCACCGGGTGCGCGCCGCTCCAGTCGATGGGGCGCGTGCCTCCGGCAGGAATCGGCATCTTTTCCGGCGCCAGCTCATCCAGGCGCGCCGCCTGCGGCCACGGCAGCATCGAGCGCAGCGTATCGAGCATCGACACGCTGCTCAAAGAGCCGCCCTGTGCCAGGCGCTTCGCCCAGGGGGCAAGCCACTGCGCCGCGCTGCCCGCGAGAGCCTCATCAGACACGTCAGGCCACGGATCGCCGAGCACCTCGTGGAGCACCCGCATGCGCTCACGCAGGGACGAGGCCTCCTTCCCCCAACCCAGATCGCCCAGCCCCCGCGCAGCCAGGTGCTCGGCCACCAGCGCGGTCGCCTCCTCTTCGCTCAGGGACGAGGCCGGGGCACTCGTGAGGGGGATAGCTCCCAGGGTGCGCGTGCGGGTGGCTTTCAGAGAACCTTTGTCGATCGAGGCCTGCGTGCGGGTCTCCAGGAGCGTGCCGCCCGCCACCAATGCATCCTCCTCAGACAGCGGCACCGCCGCGAGAATACGCGCGTGCCGCGAGGCCGGCGCCCGGTCGATCGAGGCCACGGCCAGCCACTCCTGGCCCTCCAAGGGCGAGCCCTGCGGCAGCTCGGCGCCCACGCCGCCCGCCAAAATGTAGGCAGTGGACCCCGGGCGGCGCCGCGCGATCCACTCCGGGTGCGCCAGCGCGCACGTCAGTGCCAACTCGTCCTCACGCGTGCGCGTTTTCTCCTGATCCTCAGCCACAAAGGACGCGAGCGCGTCGTGCGACGCGGAAGCCGGCAGGCGCTGGGCCAGGCGCTCCAATCGCGCCTGCGTCTCCTTCACCCGCGCCGCCTGAGCCTTCCCCACTCCCGAATCGCTGGCGCCACCGCGACCCAGCCTGCGCTCGAGCGCACCCAGGTCCGCCCCCGGCGCACGCACATCCTCCGACAGGAGGGCCACGAAACGCGCCGCCTTCGACGGCCCCAGGATCGCGCTCGACGCTAGGAGGGCCCTGCCCAAGGGCGGGTCCAACGGCAGCGACGCCAGCGTGCGGCCCAGAGCGGTGGCGGCCCCGGCCTCGTCGATGGCGCCCAGGGAGGACAGGCGCTGCCTGGCAGCCTCCCACGTGCCTGCGGGTGGAGCGTCGAGCAGGGCGAGTTCCTCCACCGGAGTGCCCCACGAGGCGACCTGGAGGCGCGCGTCCGTCAGATCCTGCGTGGCGATCCCCGGCGCCGACTGCGCGGGCCTGCGGGCCACGTCAACCGAGTCCATGACGCGCACGGCGATACCCGGGCCGGTGCGCGCGGCGCGTCCCGCACGCTGCTCGAGGCGGGCGAGGGCCGCCGGAACGGTCACGAGGGAGGAGAGAGAACGCCCAGCGTCGAAGCGCGGCTCGCGTGCGAGCCCCGCGTCCACGACGACGGAGACACCGGGAACCGTCAGTGAGGACTCCGCGATGGATGTGGAGAGGATGACGCGGCGCCCGGAAGCGGGGGAGAGCGCGCGGTCCTGCTCGGCAGCGCTCAGCTGTCCGTGCAGCGTCAGGACAGGGACATCCCCCAGACGCAGGTTGCCTCGGACGGTCTCGATCTCGCCCACACCCGGCAGGAACACGAGGACCGACCCCTCGGTGGCGGCAACCGTCTCCTCGACCGTGCGCGCCACGTGCGCCAGGTACTCGCGGCGCACGCCCACGCGCTCGTTCCCGATCGCGCCCACGGCCTCGACGCCGCGCGGCGGGGGAGCGTAGCGCAGCTCCAATGGGAAAATATCGCCCGGAATATCGACCAGCGCGGGCTCCTTGCCCGTCGACGCACGCAGGAAATCAACCGTGCGCGAGGCCTCGAGCGTCGCCGAGGTGAGCGCCACGAACAGATCGTCGCGCAGCGCCGAACGCGCGTCCAGCGCAAACGCCAACGCCAGGTCCGTGTCCAGGTCACGCTCGTGGAACTCGTCGACGATCAGAGCGGACACCCCGGGCAGCTCCGGGTCGCGCTGCAAGCGGCGCAGCGCCACGCCCGGCGTCACCATCTCCACGCGCGTGCGCTCGCTGACCCGCAAGTCCCCGCGCACCGAATAGCCGACCTGCCCGCCGACCTCCTCTCCGAGCAGACGGGCGATCCGGCGAGCGGCAGCCCGCGCGGCCACCCTGCGCGGCTGCGTGACGAGAACCCGGCCGGTTGTGCCCGCTTCCGCCAACGCCACCGCCACCGCGGGAGGCAGCAGCGTCGTCTTACCCGTGCCCGGAGGGGCCGTGATGACCGCGCAGCCGCCCGGCCGCGTCGCCGCAGCGATATCGCCCAGGGCGCGCGTGGCCGGGAGCTGTGGCGGGTGTGAAACGAGTTCTTCGAGGGTGGGCATGGCTCAATAATCCAGGAGGGAGAGATACTGTGGGCGTGCTTTCATCGCGTGAATCACTTCGATGTCGCGGTTGTCCCAGCGGAGTATGGCGAGCTCGAGTAGCCGTGATGCATTGTCGAAACCTAGGCGCAGTTCGCGCTGGGGGTGTTCATCGTCTAAGGGTGAGGTGAACCTGAGACCAATCGTTGCTGCCGCGATGATTGCTTCCTCAGTCAGGCCGTGCTTAAAGGCAGAGGCCCGAAGCCTCATGACACCAGGTCCTGGATCGCTGAGCGAATGGCCTCTGAGCGGGTGAGCGCATGATCGTGGGCGTACTTCTCCAGGCCCTGAAGCTCGGCGTCTGTCAGGCGCACAGTGATTGCGCGGGACGGTGAGACTGAGCGAGCGGGGCGGCCGCGGCGGCGCAGCATCTCGGGGTCATATCCGGCCTCAGCCTCTGCAACCCACAGGTCGATCTGCTCCTCTGAGATCTCCTGTCCGTGAATGGTACGAGCACTCATGCCATTATTGTAATACGAAAATCGAGCGCGTGAGGAAGATGAAGCGGCAGAGTAGACTGAAAGCAGTATGACTACGGAGAACATAGCGCCGGCGCTCGCGGCGGCCACCCTCGCACACACCACGGGTCGCGTCACCATCCCCGCAGACATGGACCCGATCGTGGTCCTTGGCGTCGCAGACCAGGTTCTGCGCGCCCTCGAACGCGGCTTCCCGCACGTCCGTTTCCTCGTCACCGGGCGCGAAATCTCGCTGGCCGGCACCCAGGCCGACATCGACGTGGCCGCGGGCCTCCTCGAAGAACTCATCGGCATGGCCCGGCGCGGTACCGCCCTGGACGCCACCGCCGTCGAACAGGCCATCGGACTGCTCGGACGTCTCACCTCGGGCGAGGCCCCCACGGAAGAGATCCTCTCCGCGCGCGGGCGTTCGATCCGTCCCAAGACCCCCGGCCAGAAGGCCTACACGGATGCCATCGACCGCGCCACCGTCGTCTTCGGCATCGGCCCCGCGGGTACCGGCAAGACCTACCTGGCGATGGCCCAGGCCGTGCGCCGCCTCCTCTCCGGCGAAGTCCGCCGCATCGTCTTGACCCGCCCGGCCGTCGAGGCGGGGGAAAACCTCGGCTTCCTGCCCGGCTCCCTCACCGACAAGATCGACCCCTACCTGCGTCCCCTCTACGATGCTCTGGGCGACATGCTCGATCCCGAGGCCCTGCCTAAGCTCATGGCCGCCGGCACGATCGAGGTCGCGCCCCTGGCGTACATGCGCGGACGCACCCTCAACGACTCGTTCATCATCCTGGACGAGGCCCAGAACACGACGGTCGGCCAGATGAAGATGTTTCTCACCCGACTCGGCTTCGGCTCGAAGGTCGTCGTCACGGGCGACGCCTCGCAGATCGACCTGCCTGGCAGCCAGACCTCCGGCCTGTCCGTCGTCGAGAACATCCTCGGCGACATCGACGACATCGAGTTCTGCCACCTGACCAGCGCCGACGTCGTGCGCCACGAGTTGGTCGGCGCGATCATTGATGCCTACCAGCGTTTCGACGATCGTAACGCTGCGCGTCGCGCACGCGCACGCAGCCACAACACCGCACGCAGGGAGTACACGTCATGACCGAGGTCATCAACGAGACCGACTACGAGATCAACGAAGCCGAGTTTTCCGCGCTGGCCGACTACGTGCTCGACCAGATGCACGTCAGCTCCGACGCGGAAGTTAACATCATCTTCATTGAGCCCGAGCCGATGGAGGACCTGCACGTGCGCTGGCTGGACCTGCCCGGCCCTACCGACGTCATGAGCTTCCCCATGGACGAGCTGCGCCCCGGTACGGCGGACCACCCCACGCCTCCCGGCATGCTCGGCGACATCTGCATCTGCCCGCAGGTCGCCGCCCGACAGGCTGCGGAGTCCGGCCATAGCGCCGCCGAGGAGATGCTCCTCCTGGCCACGCACGGCATGCTGCACCTCCTGGGCTACGATCACGCGACCGACGCCGAACGCGAGGTCATGTTCGCCCTCCAACGCAAGCTCCTGCTGACCTTCCTGGCCACCCGATGATCCTTCCCCTGCAGGCGTCCCCGGCCTCGCCGATCCCGGATGTGCCATCCGTGGCGCTCCTGATCCTCGCGGTCGTCGCGCTCGCGTTCGCTTCTGTTGCCCAGAGCGTCGAGCAGGCCGTCCAACGCCTGACCCTGGCCGGCGTCGAGGACCTCATTGAGGACGAGCGGCGCAACGCGCGCGTCCTCTACGGCCTCGTCGATCACCGCCGGCGTACCCTGCTGTCGCTGCGCGCGTTCCGTACCTTCTGGCAGGTCGTGTACGCGGTGATAGGTACGATTGTCCTGGTCAATACCCGCCTGCCCTGGTGGGCGGTCGCCCTCATCGCTGTCTTCGTGATCGCGGCCCTGCAGCTGCTCTTCGTGTCCTTCCTGCCCGCCCAGTGGGGTGCGCGCAACCCCGAGGGCATCGCTCTGGCAGGCACGAAGTTCGCGGACCGCCTCGCGCGCCTCAGCCACCTGGTGGACCCGCTCCTCACCCGTGTGCGCTCCTCTCGTCCCGCCCCCGAACCCACCGAGGCACAGGTGCGCGCCGAGCTGATCTCCGACCTGCGCGAGATCGTCGACGAGGTCGGCGAGCCCGAGAGCTTCGAGGAAGAGGACCGCGACATGGTTCGCTCCGTCCTGGACCTCGGGCACACGCTCGTGCGCGAGGTCATGGTGCCGCGCACCGACATGGTGACCATCGACGCCGATACGCCCGCCCCCTCCGCCCTGCGCCTGTTCGTGCGCTCCGGCTTCTCCCGGGTGCCCGTCGTCGGCGACGACGTGGACGATATTCGCGGCATCCTGTACTTTAAGGACCTCGTGTCGCGCTGGGAGGCCACGGGCGGCCAGCTCGACATGCGCGCCGAGCAGATGATGCGCCCCGCCGAGTTCGCCGTCGAAATGAAGCCCGCGGATGACATGCTGCGCCAGATGCAGGCTGAGCGTTTCCACATGGCCATCGTCATCGATGAGTACGGCGGCGTCGCGGGCCTGGTGACCCTCGAGGACATTCTCGAGGAGGTCGTCGGCGAGCTGACTGACGAGCACGACCGCCACTCCGTTGAGCCCGAGGAAGTCGAGCCGGGGGTGTGGCGCGTCCCCGCACGCTACCCGATCTCCGAGCTGGGCGAGCTCCTCGACCGCGAGATCGAGGACGAGGACGTCGACTCCGTCGGTGGCCTCCTCGCCAAGGCGATTGGGCGGGTTCCCCTGCCCGGCGCAACCGGCACCCTCGCCGGTGTGTCAATGACGGCGGAAGAGGCGCGCGGGCGCCGCCGCCAAGTCTCCACGATTCTCTGCCGCCTCGACCCCGATTCTCCGCTCATCACCGACACCATCCCCGCCGACGACAAGGACAACTGACATGCGATTCCCCTCCGACGACGAACTCATGGCCGGCCCCAACGCCTTCGGGGACGCGCGCATCGAGGTGGCCGTTGATGCCGCGGACCCGGAAGCCGACGCTCGCGCGCAGATCGACGCCGGCCTCGGCGACGACACTTCCGACGAGGCAGGCGCTGAGCTCGGCGATGACGAAGACTGTGGGGACCTCGAGGACTCCGAGGACGACGAGTACGAGGACCTCGAGGGCCTGGAGGACGAGGAGGACGCCGACCTCGACGCTTTCGAGGCGCTGACCTCCCTCGCATCCCTGCGCGAGGACGCGGCCGCGACCATCGAGATGCCGGACTTCCCGGAGGACTTTCGCGCCGGTTTCATCTCGATCGTCGGTCGCCCCAACGTCGGCAAGTCGACACTGACGAACGCGCTGGTCGGGCGCAAGATCGCGATCACCTCCGGCCGTCCAGAGACGACGCGCCACAACATCCGCGGCATTGTGCACGGGGATAACTACCAGCTGGTGCTCGTGGACACCCCCGGATACCACCGCCCGCGCACGCTGCTGGGCAAGCGACTCAACGACATGGTGCGCGAGGCTCTCTCCGAGGTCGATGTCGTGCTCTTCTGCCTACCCGCCGACCAGCGCATCGGCCCCGGCGACCAGTTCATCGCCCGCGAGCTACGTGGCATCAAGCGCCCAATCATCGCCGTTGCGACCAAGTGCGACGCCGTGCCGCGCGAGCGCGTCATGAAGCACCTGCTCTCCATCGAGAAGCTGGGGGAGTGGGCGGCCATCGTCCCCGTCTCCTCCGTGGAAGGCAAGGGCATCGATCACCTGCGCGAGGTACTCGCGCAGACTGTGCCGCTGTCGCCGCCGCTGTACCCTGAGGGTGACGTCACCGACGAGTCGCGCGACACCCTGATCGCCGAGTTCATCCGCGAGGCCGCCCTGGAGGGCGTGCGCGACGAGCTGCCGCACTCCCTGGCCGTCCAGGTCGAGGAAATCATCGAGAGGCCGCGCCGCGAGGGCGACGAGCGCCCGCCCATGCTCGACATCCACGTGAACGTCTACGTCGAGCGTGACTCCCAGAAGGCCATCATCATCGGCCGCAAGGGTTCGCGCCTCAAGCAGATCGGTACCCAGGCCCGCGCGCATATCGAGGAGCTGCTGGGACGGCGCGTCTACCTCGACCTGCACGTGCGCACCGCGAAGGACTGGCAGTCCGACCCGAAGATGCTCGGGCGCCTGGGCTTCTGACATGCCCAAATTCATCCGCGTGCGCGGCGCACGCGTCCACAACCTGAAGAATGTGGACGTCGACGTTCCCCTGAACGCGTTCGTCGCGGTCGCGGGTGTGTCCGGGTCGGGCAAGTCCTCCCTGGCCCTGGGCACGCTCTACGCCGAGGGATCGCGGCGCTACCTGGAGTCCCTGGCGACCTACACGCGCCGACGCATCTCCCAGGCGGCCAAGGCCTCGGTCGACGAGGTCGCGCACGTGCCGGCCGCGCTTGCGCTGCGCCAACGCCCGGGCGTGCCCGACGTGCGCTCCACCTTCGGGACAGCCACGGAGCTTCTCAACCACATGCGCCTCCTCTTCTCGCGCGCGGGCTCCTACCTGTGCCCGAACGGGCACCGCGTCCCGCCCTCGCGAAACGTCGCCCTGGAAGTGCCTCTCATGTGCCCGCAATGCGGGGAGTCCTTTGACGGCCTCGGCGCGGAGGAGATGGCCTTCAACTCGGGCGGCGCGTGCCCGGTGTGCGAAGGGACGGGCATCCAGCGCGTCGTCAACCGCGCGTCCCTCGTGCCCGACCAGTCCCTCACCATCGACGAGGGTGCGGTTTCCCCGTGGGGATCCCTCATGTGGAAACTCATGAAGGACGTCGCCCGCGAGATGGGCGTGCGCACGAACGTACCCTTCCGGGACCTGACCGACGCCGAAAAGACAATCGTCTACGAGGGGCCCGCCGAAAAGCGCCATATCGTCGTCGCGACTAAGACGGGCGGCGCCGAGCTGGACTTCACCTACTTTAATGCGGTTGCCACGGTCGAGAATGCCCTGTCGAAGGCGAAAGGTGAGAAGGCCCTCGCGCGCGTCGACAAATATCTCATCACCCGCACGTGCCCGGCATGCGACGGCACGCGCCTGGGGGAGCGGGTGCGCTCGACGCTCATCGACGGCATCGACCTTGGCGAGGCCTCTCGCCTGACCCTCACGGAACTGCGCGAGTGGGTGCGCCGCGTCCCCGGCCTCGTCCCGGCCGAGGTCGCACCCATGGCCCGCGTCATCGTCGACGAGATGACCGAGCCGATGGATCGCCTCGTGGAGCTTGGCCTGTCCTACCTGTCCCTCGACCGCGCGTCCTCGACGCTGTCCAATGGCGAGCGCCAGCGCGTGCAGCTCGCCCGCGCGGTACGCAACCGGACGACCGGTGTCCTCTACGTGCTGGACGAGCCGACAATCGGTCTGCACCCCTCCAACGTCGACGGTGTCCTATCGATCATCCGTGAGCTTATCGCCGACGGAAACTCCGTTGTCGTCGTCGACCACGACACGCGGGTCCTGCGGGCCGCCGACCACCTCATCGAGATCGGCCCGGGAGCTGGCGCGGACGGCGGTCGCGTCATCTTCCAGGGCACCATCGACGAGGCCTGCCACACCCCAGCCTCTCGCATCGGCCCTTACATGGCGGGGCTGCGTCGCGTCGAGCGGGCGGCAGAGGAGCCGGGTCGGGGAGCGGACGTCGACGGGCGCGACGCGATTCACCTGGAGACCTCGCAGATACACACGGTGCGCCCCCTCAGCGTGGACATTCCCATCGGCTCGTTGACGGCCGTCACGGGCGTGAGCGGGTCGGGTAAGACGACGCTCGTCCTGGAGTCGCTGGTTCCCGCGCTGCTTGCGCGCTTGGCGGGCGAGTCGCTGCCCGCGCACGTGCGCGACGTGGATGCTGGCGGTCTGTCGCGGGTCAACCTCATTGATGCGACACCGATCGGCGTGAATGTGCGCTCGACTGTGGCGACGTACTCTGGCGTGCTGGACGAGCTACGCCGGGCCTTTGCGCGCACGGAGGAGGCGCAGGCCGCCGGGCTGAAGCCCGGCGCATTCTCCTACAACACGGGTTCGCTGCGTTGTCCGACCTGCGATGGGACGGGGCAGATCACCCTGGACGTTCAGTTTCTACCCGACGTTGACATCGAGTGCACGGATTGTCGGGGGAGCCGCTACGGCGCGCAGGCTGCATCGATTCGGCGTGATGGCCTCTCGTTACCCGATATTTTGGCGATGAGCGTCGACGAGGCCCGGGTGGCCGTGCGCGGCCTGAAGAAAGCGGGAGCGATCCTGGAGACCCTGACGGGCCTCGGCCTCGGGTATCTGACGCTCGGCGAGGCGACGCCCGCCCTCTCCGGTGGTGAGGCGCAAAGACTCAAGCTCGCCTCGGAGATGGGCAGGCGCCAGGACGGCACGCTCTTCGTCTTCGACGAGCCGACCATCGGCCTGCACCCCGACGACGTGCAGGTCCTCATCGATGTGCTCCAGCGCCTCATTGAGCGGGGAGCGACGGTCCTCGTCATCGAGCACGACCTGGACCTGATCCGTTGCGCTGACTGGATCATCGACATGGGCCCGGGCGGCGGCATCGAGGGTGGTCGTATCGTCGCGCAGGGCACTCCGAGCGATATCGTGGCCAATGAGCCCTCGGTCACGGGACGCTACCTGCGCTGAGACTCTGTCGCAGGGAAACATCAGGTGAGCCCCGGCTCAGATAAGCAGAGTGCCCGGCTGCCGAGTGGCAACGGGGCACTCCTGCGTCGTGATCAGATCACTTGACGATGACGACTCGCAGGAAGCGGGGGCCGTGCACGCCGTTGACGCGGACCAGCTCGATGTCGGAGGTCGCCGAGCCGCCGGCGATCCAGGTCATCGGACGGGTCGGGTTCTTGCCGAGGATCTCGACCGCCTGGGGCACCGTGGGAACGATGTCGGAGGCACGCAGGACGACGACGTGGGTGTCGGGCACGAGCGAGATCGCGCGGCGACCCTGGTCGGGCTCGCCATCGAGGACGATGGTGCCGGAGATAGAAATCGCGACGCGGCAACGCGTGACGACGGCGTCGATCTCGTCGAGCTCCAGCGTCGGGATGGCCTGCTCGCGACTGTCCTCGCGGACCGTGCGGCCGTCGCGGGCGGCGGCCTCCTTGAAGGCGTCGTCCAGGCCGGTGGGGACCACGACGGAGGCGGCCTTCTGGTCGGCCAGGAAGGTCGAGATCGCGTCGGCGACCTCGGACTCCTTGGAGACCACGACGACCTTGGCCGAGTAGTCCTCGAGCTTCTCGATCATTTCGTCAATGACGGCCTGCGAACCGGGCGCGTGCTCGGTGGAGCGGATGTAGTCGCGGGGGATCGGGCGCACCGGACGGTCCTGCTGGGAACGCGAGATGGCGTCGCGTGCGCGAGCCAGGATCGCGGTCTTCGCATCCATGGTGGTGGTGCTCATGTCACGCCTCCTTCGGGGTCGTGTTGGTGGTCATGCCGTGCTCGGACGCGAGCGGGACACCCGTCGCGGGGGCGTCCGTGCGAGGCGCGTTGGCGTCGGAATCCTTGTGGGTGCGCTTCCACCACTGACGGAAGGTCTCCTTGGGAGCG
Organism: uncultured Actinomyces sp.; assembly: GCA_963551745.1. Lineage (GTDB taxonomy): Bacteria > Actinomycetota > Actinomycetes > Actinomycetales > Actinomycetaceae > Pauljensenia. The sequence goes on along the minus strand of CAUVIG010000034.1, from coordinate 711 downwards.
ACCGGCAGGTCGCGCGCGCGGGTCCACAGCGAGGCCGGGAACGGCAGTGCGCCAATCGCGCCCTTCTTCGCGAAGAGGCGCGTCGCCTTGGTCGGCACGTTCGCGGCCTTCCACAGCTTTGCGTTCGACATCACCGGGGTGGTCACGCCCATCGCGAGGTCCCACACGTCCGGCACCAGGTTGCGCTTGACGTCAACCGTGCGCGCACGCATGTGAATAAGGATCGTCGGGATATCGATCTTGACGGGGCAGACCTCGCCACACGCACCACACAGGGAGGATGCAAAGGGCAGGGTGTGCACAGGATCGTGCTCGTCGAGGCCCTGGGTGAGCTGCGGGGTCAGGATCGCGCCGATGGGGCCCGGGTAGACGGAGCCGTAGGCGTGGCCGGAAGTGTGCTGGTACACCGGGCAGATGTTCATGCATGAGCCGCAGCGGATGCAGGCGAGGGCCTGGCGACCGATCGGGTCGGCGAGGACCTTGGTGCGGCCGTTGTCCATGAGGATCAGGTGGAATTCCTGGGGGCCGTCGCCGGGGGTGACGCCCGTCCACATGGAGGTGTAGGGGTTCATGCGCTCGCCGGTGGCGGAACGCGGCAGGAGCTGGGAGAAGATCTCGATGTCCTGGAAGTGGGGGACCAGCTTCTCGATGCCCATCAGGGTGATGAGCGTGTCGGGCAGGGTCAGGCACATGCGGCCGTTGCCCTCGGAC
>CAUVIG010000033.1:0-15848 GCA_963551745.1 uncultured Actinomyces sp. | reverse complement strand
CCGTCTGCTGGACGAAGGTGCGCGCCTCGGTGTTGCCGAGCTTGGTCTTGGTCTGACCCTCGAACTGCGGCTCGGAGAGCTTGACGGAGATGACAGCGGTCAGACCCTCGCGGATGTCATCACCAGTGAGATTGTCATCCCTGTCCTTGAGCAAACCCTTCTCACGAGCATACTTATTGACCAGAGTGGTCAACGCCGTGCGAAATCCCTCCTCATGGGTGCCGCCCTCGGTGGTGTTGATCGTATTGGCATAGGTGTGGACCGATTCTGAATAAGCGCTGGTCCACTGCATGGCGATCTCAAGGCTGATCCCGTGGGTGGGGTCAAGTTGCTGCTCGGCTTCGAAATCGATGATCTCGGGATGGACGAGCTCGACCTTCTTGGACTTGTTGAGGAAGGCAACGTAATCGCGCAGCCCGTGCTCGTAGTAATAACTGACGCTGCGGCCGGACGCGCCCTGCGCGATGTCCGTCGTCGGCTGATCGGAGCCGGCGATCTCATCGCCGGCCTCGGGAAGCTCGCGCTCATCAGTCAGCGTGATGCGCAGGCCCTTGTTGAGGAAGGCCATCTGCTGGAAGCGCCGACGCAGCGTCTCGTAGTCGAAGTCGACCGTTTCGAAGACTGCGGGATCGGGGTAGAAGACCTGGGTGGTGCCGGTCTCGGTAGTCTCCTCGCCCTTGATGAGCGACGTCGTGGGACGGCCGCCGTCCGCGAAGGACATGCGCCAGACGTGACCCTGCCGGCGGACCTCGGTATTCACACGGGTCGACAGGGCATTGACCACCGAGACGCCAACGCCGTGCAGACCGCCCGAGACCGCGTATCCACCGCCTCCGAATTTGCCACCGGCGTGCAAGATCGTCATGACGACCTCGACGGTGGGCTTGTGCTCGGTCGGGTGCTCGTCGACGGGGATGCCCCGGCCGTTGTCGACAACCCTCAGACCGCCGTCGGCCAGAACGGTGACTTCGATGTGGTCGCAGAAACCCGCAAGGGCCTCATCCACGGCGTTGTCGACAACCTCGTACACCAGGTGGTGGAGGCCCCGCTCACCGGTGGAGCCGATATACATTCCGGGCCGCTTACGGACGGCTTCGAGCCCTTTGAGGACGGTGATGTCGGAAGCGCCGTAGCCGGCGGTTCCCCGGCCGACCTCACGGGCGGCCTCACGACCGACGTCCTGACCGGCAACTCGACCGGCAACGGACGCGCTGGTAGTCACAGGCTGGTCCTGGTCAGACACGTGTCAGCTGCTCCTCGTTCTATGCGCCGAGCGGCACCGACCCTTCTGGACGCCGACTGGCGGGCTCGGTCCCGCGGCGTGTAGGTGGGTACCTGCAATCAGCCCAGGGCGCGCCATGGGCATTTCAATGATGATCCTACCGTGAATAACCGGAGAAGCCCTCGTCAGACATCGTTTGTCGGACGTGTGCAGCATCACTCGCTATGATCGTGCGTGCCCGTCCCGAGCCGGTCGAGAGTCGTCACCCATAGGTGTCCCGCGGACCACGCCCGCCCCGGGCCCCGCCGAAACGACCGTGTCGCCACAGCGGACCGGCCGGCCCCAGAACCCGGATCTCGACGGCGCCGCCGTTAGAACCCAGAGCCTCGACCACCCGCCGCTCGATCGTGGGCAGAAGCAGACGCAACTGCTGAGCCCAGGCGCTGGAGGAGGCTCGCAACGTCAACCGGCCCGGCTCGAAACTCTCAATGGCCGCATGCCCGGCGATCTGCGGTCCGACGATCCGCTCCCACCGCACCGACACCGAGGCGACGGCCAGGTGGCCCGCCCAGCCGTGCGTCTCGGCGTACCGGCGCAGGTCCCCCTTACCGGTACGCGGGTCGAACCGCGTCGGTCCGGGTCGGTCGCGTCCCGGCGGCAGCCCTGGTCCGCGATCGGTCGGATCCTTCTGCGTCCCCGGGCTCCTCCCCCCGTGCGGACGGCGGGCGTCCCAGACGGCCACGCCGTCCCGGTCGACAGCCTGCTGCGACAACTTCTTCCGCATCTCGCCCGCGTCCCACGCATGGCCCCGCTCGCGAGCCAGCACCCGCAGCGCCAGGGCGTCCCCGTCCTCAGCCACGGCTCACCCGGGAGCCGGAGACGCGCAAGCGCGCCCCGGCCAGTTCGTCCGGCACGTCCTCATCCACCGCCGCCGTGAGCAGCGTCTGCTGAGCCTCGGAGACGACGCCAACCAGTGCCGTCCGACGCCGGGCATCCAACGAGGCGAAAACGTCGTCGAGAATGAGCACCGGCTCTCCGTCGCCCCCGTAGGCGTCGACGTCATGCCGCAGCATCTCGTAGGAGGCCAATCGCAGTGCCAGCGCCAACGACCACTGCTCCCCGTGTGAGGCGAATCCCCGAGCAGGCAGGGCATCCAGGAAGAGCGCGAGATCGTCGCGGTGCGCTCCCACCAGGTTGGTTCCACGATCAATCTCGCGCTCGCGCAGCTGCGTCATAGCCGACTCCAGGCGCGCAGCCGTGGCGGCGGCATCGGCAAGACCGGCCTCGGCGGCATCCCGCGCCGCTTCGTCGGCGAGATCGGACTGCGACCCGCCCTCATGATCCAGCAGGCTCGACCGGTAGGCGAGGCGGGCCACCGACCGCCCCTCGCTGACCCTCTCATAAGAAGCCGCCACCCACGGACGCATCCGAATCACGACGTCGATACGTGCGGCGATGAGCCGGGCCGCCGCCGCCGCGAGCTGAGCGTCCCACACCTCCAGGGTGGAGATCATCGAGGCCGGCACGCCTCCCGAGCGGCGCGCGACACGAGCCGATTTCAGCAGACTGGAGCGCTGAGCGAGGATCTTGTCGTGCTCGGCGCGCACTCCAGCGAGCGACGGGCGTAGCGCCACGGCGAGGTCGTCGAGGAACCGACGCCGTATCCCCGGCTCCTCGCGAACCAGGGCCAGGTCCTCGGGCGCGAAGACGACGGTCCGCAGCATGCCCAGCAGCTCGCGCGGACGAACGCCCCCCCGATTGAGCCGGGCGCGATTGGCCTTGCCCGCGACGATTTCGATCTCCAGGACGCTGGGGCGCTCGCCGTGGAGGACCCTAGCCCTCACGACGGCGCCGGCGGGCTGGGGCTCGCCCGGAGCACCGCGCCGCACCAGCGCCGTATCGGCGCCCGTCCGGTGGCTCGAAAGGGTCGACAGGTAGGCGACCGCTTCGATGAGATTGGTCTTCCCCTGCCCGTTGGGCCCGATGAGGGCGGTGGGCCCGGGGTCGAGGGCGAGAACGAGCTCGTCGTAGGAGCGGAAGTCGTCGAGTGCCAGGTCCGAAACGTACACGGACGCGCATCCGCCCCCTCAGGCGCCGAAGCGGATCGGCATGATGAGGTAGCGGAAGGAGGCGTCCTCCTCTCCGCCGATGGCACTCACGCCGGTCAGCACCGCGGGCTTGGACGGGTGAGTGAAATCGAACATGACGTAGGGCTGCGTAATCGCGCCGAGGCCGTCGAGCAGATAGCCGGGGTTGAAGGCGGTGGTGATGTCATCGCCCTCCACATAAGTCATGAGCTGCTCGGACGCCTGGGCGTCGTCCCCCTGCCCGGCGTTCAGGGCCAGGTTGCCGTCGGTGAATGCCATGTGGATCGGGGTGGAGCGGTCCGCCACGAGGCTGACGCGACGCACCGCATCCATGAGTTCCTCACGACTGACGGTGGCGTGGATCGTCGTCGTCTCGGGGAATAGACGCAGCACCGGCGGATAATCACCGTCCGTGAGCAGGCTCGTCGTGCGTCGTCCCCCGGCCTCGAAGCCGATGAGGCTGGAGGACGACGAACCGGGCTCGGTCAGGGCGAGCGTCACGTCTCCGGCCGAGGTCAGCGACTTGGCGACGTCGGACAGAGTGCGCGCTTTGAGCAGCGCATGGGTGGACAGGCCTGCATTCTGCGGCGTCCACGTCATCTTCCGCACCGCCAGGCGATACCGGTCGGTGGCCATGAGAGTCAGCGACTCGCCGTCAACCTCCATTTGCACGCTGGTGAGCAGCGGGAGAGTGTCATCGCGCGAGGCCGCGATCGAGACTTGACCGACGGCCTGGGCCAGATCGTGGGCGTCGACGGTACCGGCCGCCCCGGGCATCACCGGCAGCGCGGGGTAGTCGTCGGCCGCCATGGCTGCCAGGGAGAAGTGTGCCGCACCGCACGAGACGGCCACCTTCGTGCCCTCGACCTCCACGTCCACCGGTTTGGGGGGCAGAGCTTTGGCGATATCCGCCAGCAGACGGCCCGAGACGAGGACGACGCCCTCGTCCTCGACGTCTGCGGCGACTTCGCAGCGCGCCGAGACTTCGTAGTCGAAGGAGGCGAGGATGAGCGTGGCTGGGGAGGCCTCCAGGCGCACTCCTGCCAGGACGGGGACGGGGGGGCGCGCGGGCACCGATCGGGCGGTCCAGGTCACGGCCTCGGCCAGGACGTCGCGGTCGACCCGGAGCTTCATGTGGGTGCCTCCTTGATGTGAGTGCGTGGCTGTGGCCCCGGTCAGGGGCGGACCACCCGAGTGGAGTCTAGACGTATGAGTGTAGGACGCGTCCATGTCCGGCCGGATGGGATGCGCGGGGGGCGTCGGCGCCCTGCGCGGGCTGTGCGGGATGAGCGTGGAGAGATGAGGGTAGTAGGGGTGTTAGGAGGTGTGGGTTCTGGGGATAAGCCCGATGGGGCCCGGCATCGTGCGAGTCGGAGGTGTGGAACGACAGAAGAGTGGTTCGGTGGAGCCGGCCGGCCGGTGGTGGTTTCCTCCTGCGGGTCTCGGGCGGAGTCCACATGAGCGAGTCCTGCCGTCCACATGGCTGGACGAGTTGTCCACCACAGCTCGCAGGTCCCTCCCCAGGGCGACGCGTCGCGTCAGCGGGGGGCCTGGGAGGCTTGCTTGATACGGGCGGTGATCTCCTGGACCTGGTTGTAGGTGTCGCGCCGTTCGGCCATCTGCGTGCTGATCTTCCGGCTCGCGCTCATGACCGTCGTGTGGTCCTTGCCGCCGAACTCCTTGCCGATCTTGGTGGTCGACATCTCGATGAGCTCGCGACACAGGTACATGGCGATGTGACGGGCGTGCACCATCGTCTGAGCCCTGTCCTTGGAGCGCAGGTCCTCGATGGTCAGGCCGAAGAAGTCGGCGGTCTGCGTCATGACCATGGCGGCTGTGATCTCGCCGCCGCCGGAGTTGGAGATGATGTCCTTGAGCACCATCTCCGCCAAGGTCTGGTCGATGGGCTGGTCGGTCAGGGACGCGAAGGCCGTGACGCGGATGAGAGCTCCTTCCAGCTCGCGGATGTTGGTGGTGACCCGGCCGGCGATGTACTCCAGGACGGGCATGGGCAGGTCCACGCCTTCGGCGCGAGCCTTGTTGCGCAGGATCGCGGTGCGGGTCTCCAGGGTCGGGGGTTGGACGTCGACGGTCAGGCCGGACTCGAAGCGCGAGAGCAGGCGCTTCTCGAAGCCTCTGAGATCCTTGGGCGGCAGGTCGGAGGTCAGCACGACCTGCTTGTTGGCCATGTAGAGGGTGTTGAAGGTGTGGAAGAACTCTTCGAGGGTCTGCTCCTTGCCGCCGAGGAACTGGACGTCGTCGACCAGGAGAATGTCGACATCGCGGTAGCGGCGCTTGAAGTCGTTCATCTTGCCCTCGGCGACCGAGGCGATGAAGTCGGAGACGAACTCCTCGGAGGAGACGTACTTGATGATCATGTCCCGATACAAGGAGCGTGCGTGGTTGCCGATCGCGTGGAGCAGGTGGGTCTTGCCCAGTCCCGAGCCCCCGTAGATGAACAGCGGATTGTAGCCGCCGGTGCTGCGGTCGGGGTCGGCGTCCCCGGGCTGCTCGGCCACCTTGAGTGCAGCGGCGAAGGCGAATCGGTTGGAGTCGCCCATGACGTAGTTGTCGAAGGAGTAGCGGGGGTTCAGGCGTGAGCTCTTGTCGAAGGTCTGAGGGCTCTCCGGGCGCGCGAAGGCGGCGGCCGGGTTGGTCACGTAGGTCGGTGTGGTGGATTGCATGCTCGTGGAACCGTCGGCTGTCGTGCTCATCGATGCTTCGGCGATGTGCGGGCGTGCGCGTACGACAGGCTCGGCGGGCGTGACCGGTTCGGAGCGTGCAATGGGCCCGCTGGTGCTGGCGAAGGATGAGGACTGATCGGGAGCGGGCTGGGCCAGGGGGCGGCTGGAGGAGATCGTCGGTATGGGCGCTCCGGCCTCCAACGAGGTGTCGACGGTCACTTCGAAGGGGATCTCCCGGCCCCAGACCTGCGCCAGAGCCCGACTGATGGCGGTGCGCGCCTCCTCGACTTTGCTCTTGGTGAAGGGTGAGCCGGCGACGAGCACGAGGGTGCCGTCGACGTCGATCACGCGCGTCATTCGGATGATGGAGAGCTTGCCCGTGCTCAGTTCGGCGGACTCGGCGAGGACCTCGAGGACGGATTGCCACCTGGTCGTTGTGTCGTCTGGCACGGTGCGCTCCTGACGGATGGGGAATGCGAGAGGTTCACATCATGGGTTTTTTCCACAGGGTTGTCCACACCTGTGGCTCCCCACAGGTCTGTCCCCGGGCGAGGAGAGGGGCGCCTCGGCGTCGACGAGGAAGGTGGCGCGCGTCATGACGCGTTCCGACTCACGGATCGGGCGGCTCGGTCGAAGGACGTCCACATGTGGTCTCCCGGATGAGTCAACAGGGTGGGGAGCGGCCTCTGTGAGCGGGTGACGACGGCGTGTCAGGGCTCTCACCAAGGGTGGTGCAGGACCGTTTGACCGCGCCGAAAAGCGGGCCGTATGGTGGTGCGGACGTTCGTATGGAGTCACGTCCCGGTCCATGGGGCAGCCAGTGCGAGCGACCGTGCCGCGATCCCCGTGATGCATGGTTCCGATCATCCGACCAGGAGTACACACGTGACTAAGCGGACCTTCCAGCCGAACAACCGTCGTCGTGCCAAGGTGCACGGTTTCCGCAAGCGCATGTCCACCCGCGCCGGCCGTGCGGTTCTCGCCTCGCGCCGCCGCAAGGGCCGTGCGCGTCTTGCCGCCTGAGGTGCTTCCGAAGGCGCACCGGATGCTGCGGAGCGAAGATTTCTTCACCGCGGTTCGGTCCGGTGCGCGCAGCGGCAGTCGCAGGCTGGTCATTCACTACAGCGCTGGCGGGGCTGGAGAGACGGCTCCGGCCCTCGTCGGCGTTGTTGTGCCGAAGAAGCAGATTTCCCGTGCTGCTCATCGTAACCGGGTCAAGCGCCGTGTCCGCGCCCTCATGAGTGAGCGAGTAGCAGATGTCGAGCCCGGGGCGCGCATCGTCGTACGCGGTCTAGCCGCCTCCGACGGCGCTACCAGCGCCGAGCTTGGGGCTGATCTCGATCGTCTGCTCGCCCGCAGTCGGCGGGCGAGCCTTCAGAGCAGACAGCGCTGAGCATTCCGGAGGAAACCGTAGGTGAGTGGACAGCAGACGAATGAGCCGGTGAGTCGCGCTCGGACCGTGCGGGTGGTGCTCGCGCCCGTGCGCTTCTATCGGAGGAGGATCTCACCGATGCTGCCGCGCCGGTGCCGTTATTACCCGACCTGCTCCGCCTACACCGTCGAGGCCGTGCGCGTCCACGGACCGCTCAAGGGAGTTCTGCTGGCGTTCTGGCGGCTCGTGCGGTGCAATCCTCTGACCCTCGGCGGCGTCGACCACGTTCCCGATCCGGGCCGGTGGCGCTACCCCTACCGTCATGATGTTCCCCGTTTCGAGCTTGGTCGGGCCACCGATTGACCCGGACGAGACCGGGCCGGATGTACCGGCCAGCGTGACCCGCGGTGCGGGTGCTCACCACGCCTGAAAGCAAGGAGTGCAATGGACACGATTCTGTGGCCCCTCAAGGTTGCTGTCGCCTGGGTCATGGTCTACATTCACAAGTTCCTCGTGCTCGTCGGGATGCACGATGGCTCCGGGGCCGCGTGGGTTCTGTCGATCGTGGGTCTGACGATCTTCGTGCGCATTCTCATCATGCCGTTGTTCGTGCGTCAGATCCGGGCCAGCCGGGGAATGCAACTCATGCAGCCCGAGCTGCAGGCGCTCCAGGCCAAGTACAAGGGGAAGAAGGATCCGGCTTCCAAGCAGCGTCAGCAGGAGGAGATGATGGCGCTGTACCGCAAGCACGGAACGAATCCTTTCGCCTCGTGCTTCCCCATCCTTATTCAGATGCCAATCTTCTTCGCACTCTTCCGAGTGCTGGCGAATCTGGAGAAGGTCGCCGAGGGTGTCTATCCCGGTCATACCTCGATCGGACCGTTGACGGCCGAACTGGCCGGGGATGTTCAAGCCTCCACGGTCTTCGGGGCGCATCTGTCCGATTCCTTCATGAACACCGATGATATGACGACCAAGGTCGTCACCGTCATCATGATCATCGCCATGAGCGCGACCCAGTGGTACACCATGGCGCAGCTGAGCATGAAGAACATGCCCGAGTCCTCCAAGAACTCGGATAATCCCATGATACGGTCTCAACGCGTCATGATGACGGTGATGCCGGTTTTCTTCGCCTTCACCGGTGTGCAATTCCAGATCGGTGTTCTGATCTACTGGGTGACGTCGAACCTGTGGACGATGGGCCAGCAGTTCTACACCATCAACCGCATGCCGGCTCCGGGCTCGGAGGCCGAGAAGAAGTTCCGGGCCCGGGAGAACGCCAAGCGGGCGCGCAAGGGCATGCCCTCACTCGAAGAGGAGGAGCGTGCTAAGGCGGAGGCCGAGGGAACCGCGCCGACCGGGGGGCAACGTGCGCAGCCAGTGCGCAAGAACCGTCAGAAGAAGGGTGCCGGACGGCCGTCCGGAGCGGAGGGACGGAGCGGCTCACGGCCCGACGACGGTGATGGCGCCAAGATGGGCGGAGCCGGTGATGCCAATGATTCCGACAATGCGACGACGGGCGGCGGAGGATCTTCCCGCAGACCCGGCGGCTTGACGGACGAGGAGATCGCCCGGCGTCGCTATGAAAGACGCGCGCGAGAGCGCAAGCGCGCTGCCGCGCGCCGTAAAGCTCAGAACAAGAAGCGCCGGGGCTGACCCGCAGTCCCACAGGACCATTGAGGAGAATGGACTATCATGAGCGAGAACACCGCCTCGTCCAACTCGTCGAGTACCATCAGCCGTCTTGAGGAGGAGGGAGAGGTCGGAGCCGATTACCTCGAGGAGCTTCTCGATATTGTTGATCTCGGCGGAGACATCGATATTGACATCGATCATGGTCGTGCCTCCATCGCAATTGTCGCATCGGAGGAGGGCGACGCGCGAGAGCTCGCCGATCTTGTTGGACGCGACGGCGAGGTGCTCGAAGCCGTTCAGGAGCTGACCCGCCTGGCAGTGCAGGCCCGTACGGGCAGTCGCTCGCGTCTCATGCTCGATATCAACGGTTATCGCGCCGCACGGCGAGCCGAACTGAAGAAGGTTGCCGAGGAAGCTGTGAAGAGGGTGAAGGTTTCCGGTCGGACGGTGGCACTCGAACCCATGAATCCTTTCGAGCGCAAGGTCTGTCACGACGTCGTGGCTGCTGCGGGGCTGACCTCCGAGTCCGAAGGAGTCGAGCCGCTCCGCCACGTTGTCGTCCTGCCGGATCGTGAGTCCACTGAGGCGGACTCGCTGTCGATCGCAGAGACTGACGTGGAGGGTGCTCGTGAGGATGCGGGCGTCGGCGAGGTTCCGGAGAAGGATTGACATCTGGTGAGTGGTGACGATCTTTCCGTGCCAGTTGAAGTGGAGGAGCCTGCGGACGGGATCCGCGAGATCTTCGGACTCGCCTTCTCGGGCGCGGCGCGTTTCGCGGAGATGCTCACTGCCGAGGGCGAGATGCGTGGAGTGATCGGTCCGCGCGAACTGCCGCGACTGTGGAGCCGGCACATAGTCAACTCGGCTGCTCTTGCGCCTTTTCTGCCGGCGCGCGGTGCGGTGGCTGACGTCGGTTCAGGAGCGGGGTTCCCGGGAATCGTCATTGCGCTCTTGAGACCTGATTTAGAAGTAATGCTTATAGAATCTATGGAGCGTCGGATCGAATGGCTTGACGATGTCGTAGCCGAGCTCGACCTGGACAATGTCATCCTGCGGCATGCTCGCGCGGAAGAGGTCAAGGATCGGTTCGACGCCGTCGCCGCTCGCGCTGTCGCGAACCTGACGAAGCTCGTCCGTCTTACGGCGCCTTTGTTGCGTCCGGGAGGTAGTCTGCTGGCACTCAAGGGGGCTCGGGCCGAGGCTGAGGTTGAGGCGGCACAATATGTCGTGAAGAAGGCCCGACTCGAGCCGGCGGTCGTTCACGAGGTGATGACGCCGGGCGAGGAGCTGACTAGGGTTGTGCAGGTGCGTCGTCCTAAGCGGTGACGTGCGACCGGTGAAGAGCCGGCCTGGATTCGAATCGGGTACGTTGTGTGAGGTACACGACGTGAGTTGCATCGCCGATGCCGATTGGGTGCGGCGAGGTATACCGTCGGTGTCGCTGCGCTCACGTAGACTGAACGTCCCCGACCACCAGGCGCAGCCGGGGACGTCGTCCGAGGAGAACAATTTTGTCGGGATCGTCCATCTTCGAACAGTTGCAGGCCGATCACTCGGCGCTTGAAGAGTTCGCCGGGATGCGCTTTCCGCACCCCGACCAGACTCGTATCATTGCTGTTGCCAACCAAAAGGGCGGGGTCGGTAAGACGTCGACGACGGTGAATGTTGCAGCTGCACTGGCCGAGGCCGGACTTCACGTCCTCGTTATCGATGCCGATTCCCAGGGCAACGCATCGACGGCCCTCGGAGTGGCGCATGATGAGGAGCAGGCCTCCATCTACGACGTTCTGGTGGAGGGGACCAGGATCGATGACGTGGTGGTGACGACGAGTTTCGCCCCGACGCTGCTGTGCGTACCGGCCACGATCGACGTGGCCGCGGTTGAGATTGAACTCATCAACGCTGCCGAGCGTGAGTCGCGCTTGCATCATGCTCTTGATGAGTATCTCGAAAGCCGAGCTATTGAGGGCCTTCCGCGTCTGGACTACGTCTTCATCGATTGCCCACCGAGCTTGGGGCTGATGACGATCAACGCGTTCGTGGCGGCCAACGAGGTCCTCATCCCGATGCAGGCGGAGTACTACGCCCTGGAAGGACTTGCACTGCTCACTCGCTCGGTGGAGCGCGTTGCACAGACTCACAACTCCTCACTCACGGTGTCCATGATCGCTCTGACTATGTTCGATAAGCGCACGACGCTGGCGCGCGACGTCGAGGGTGAGGTGCGGAACTACTTCTCCTCGGCGGCACTCCATACGCGTATTCCACGCTCCGTACGCGTAGCCGAGGCACCTTCTTTCGGAGCGCCCGTAGTTTTCTGGGACCCTCGATGCTCGGGAGCAGTGGCCTATAAACAGCTCGCGCAAGAGATCGCACAACGTGGAGTGGCCGGTTGGGACAGCTCGATGGTCAACAATGACAACGTACAGGAGGCGTGACGATGGCGCAGAAGAAGCGTGGGCTTGGGCGAGGGCTCCAGGCGCTCATCCCGGAGACACAATCCGAAACGCCATCAACCCGTCCTACGGATGTGTTCTTCCCCGAGTCCGACTCCCCTGCGGAGGACAGGAAGAGCGCGGAGACGTCCGAGAACGGTGAGACCGGCGAAGACTCTGCCACGGAGGGCACACGGCGTAAGGCCGATGATATCGCCGCCACGCTTTTGGCTCCATCCAGGCGGACGAAGAAGTCTGCTGCGAGAAGCACGAGTCATCAGCGGCGCACAACAGCATCGACCAGCCGGACTGCAGCGCGCGACACTGCTGCGAAGAACAGCGATGCGAAGACGAAGTCGACTCGTGCCGGGGCTGGGAAGACTGGGGACGAAGCTGAGGTGCGGTCGGCGAAGACGGTGACCGGTTCTTCCAAGCAGGAGAAATCGAATGAGGACTCGTCACTCGTTCCGGTGCCGGGTGCGACCTTTGCAGATCTTCCGGTGGACATTATCTCCGCGAACCCTCATCAGCCACGTCAGGTTTTCGACGAGGATGACATCTCCGAGCTCGCGGCCTCAATCAAGGAGGTCGGTCTTCTTCAGCCCATCGTTGTACGGCGAATCGATGGCGAAGGAGATGAGGAGAACGCCCACTATGAATTGATCATGGGCGAACGGCGTCTGCGCGCGGCGAAGGAGGCCGGACTCAAGACGATTCCGGCGGTCGTTCGCTATGCCGCGGACGAGGAGTTGCTGCGGGATGCTCTCTTGGAGAACCTGCACCGTGTCCAGCTCAATCCTTTGGAGGAGGCTGCCGCTTATCAGCAGCTGTTGGAGGATTTCAATTGCACGCATGCTGAGCTTTCGAAACGTATCGCTCGGTCACGGTCGCAGATCTCGAACACGCTGCGTCTTATGAAGCTTCCGCCTCTTGTTCAGCGGCGAGTTGCAGCGGGAGTCCTGTCAGCGGGACATGCTCGGGCGCTCTTGGGACTTCCCGATGCGGCGTCCATGGAGCGACTTGCTCAGCGCATTGTGGCAGAGGGTCTGTCCGTTCGTGCGACGGAGGAGCTCGTGGCGGTGCATGATGAACCGGAACCAGCGCGTAAGTCCAAGCCGCTGCGCGCGCGTTCGGCACCGCTTCCCGCACTGTCGACGCGCTTGTCGGATGCTTTCGACACACGGGTCAAGGTCACTCGCGGAGCGAAGAAGGGGAGGATTACGATTGAGTTCGCCGGCGATGACGACCTCGCACGCATCGTCTCCGCACTGGCTCCCGGAACGTCACTAGATGAGGACTGAAGACTAAGCTCCTGAAGATCGGTCGGTCAGCAACAGTTCTTCCGATGCAGGGCCCGAAGCTGGCCCGATGTTTCACGTGAAACATGCGAGACGATTGGGCATGAACGCACTTCCGCTGCCGCGACGCGACTGATGTCAAGGAGTTCCCCGACCACGGTCGGGGAAAGCCATGGCCAGACCCGGATGCGCCTCGCATGGTCTCACACGTGCAGGGAGTGGCCACCGTATGCATGTGCGGCTCGCGATTCTGCCCTCAACTCCGCTTGACGTTCACGTTAGAACCACTTGCCACGATCCCGGCACACACAGCATGATGGTTACTGACCATCCTGCCAGTCGCCTACATCGAGTCGTCATGTTTCACGTGAAACGTGCGGACGATCGTGTTTACAACGTTCAGCGTCTTGGCACGCTTCTGCAGGGGATGGCGAGACTCGCGCGTTGGTTGCTGTTGAGCGAGTACGAGGAACGACTTCGGATTTCGACCCGGGACGGTCTACGAGGCCATCGTGCTGTCCGAGTGTCGTACACGGCAGGGATCCATTGAGACCTCGTCCTGAGGATGGCCGTGGAGACGGGGAAGTCCGAGCAACGATGTCGGAGGTCAGCCCCGACAGGAATCAGCGACGGATGTTTCACGTGAAACACCTGCTATTCTTGATCCCGAGCAGTGTTTCTCGGTCAATCGTCGCTTCAGGGGCGAACGAGGGGATGGTGGGCGAGAGCATTGTAGAGCTCGGGCAAACTACCATCCACGTTGGCGGCCAGAGGCAAAAGGGACGTTTCCGTCATCCCGGGGACCACGTTAACGTCGATGAACCAAGGTGTCCCCGCCTCGTCGAGGATGAGGTCTGTACGAGAAGTGTTGCCGAGCCCCAAGGTTCGGTGTACGACGACGGCAGTGTTCTGCACCCGTGTCAGGAGCTCTGAATCAAGACGCGCGGGGACGAAGTACTCTGAACGACCGGGGTTGTATCGAGCATCGAAGTCATACTGACCTTCCGAAACCACCTCGACGGGTGGAAGCGCCCGCGGACCGTTGCCGGTGTCCACCACCGATACGGCTACCTCGGTACCGGGTACGTACCGTTCAATGAGCGCGCGCTCGTCATAGGCGAAGCATGCCACCATGGCGTTACGTAGTTCGTCGACATTATGGGCCAGTGACACTCCGAGGCCGGAGCCTCCTTGATTCGGTTTGACGACGACGGGAAGCCCGAGATGCGATGCGACGACGCCTAGTGTCTCCTGTGCTCCCAGTTGGGAGAAATACGACTTGGGCAACGTGACAGAATTCGGTGTGACGACCCCGCCTGCCCGTACAGTTGCTTTCGCGGTCGACTTGAAAGAGGCACGTTGGCAACCGTCGGAATGGGTTCCGACGTAGGGCATGTCGAGCGCGATGAGAACGTTTTGAAGCCCTCCATCCTCACCGTGTCGCCCGTGAAGGAGCGGCCAGACGGCATCGGGAGCGAACGCTCTCAGTGATCCAATAGTCCGTGCATCGACGTCGAGGATGAGCACCGTGTGGCCAAGATGCTTAAGGACTGAGGCGACACGATGCCCTGAACGAAGTGAGACATCACGTTCATGGCTCAAGCCACCGGCCAGAATGGCGACGCGGAGTGGCTCGTCGTCGACAGGCACGAGCTTTGTGGATTCGGTGGTCTTTGTCATGATGTAACCTCAGATCTGATCTGGTGCGGGGGTGGAGACCCCCTCGGTAGGACGGCTGTATGACGGGCCGAAGAGATCGATGAGCTCAAGGTCATGCGTGATCACGTCAGACAGACGGCGTATCCCCTCGTGGATCTCGACTGGCTCGGGATAGCAGAAGGAAAGACGCATGTGATCATGCCCTGCTGATCCTCCAGGGTAGAAGGCGGTACCCGACACATAGGCGACGAGGTTGGTGACGGCACGAGGCAGCATGTCTTTTGCATCGAGGCCATCCGGCAGGCCGACCCACACGTAGAACCCGCCGGAGGGCACGTTCCACGTGCACATGGACATGTACTCGTTGAGCGCGGAGATCATGGCGTCGCAACGGTCGCGATACATGCCGCGGAACTCTTCGATCTGATGCTTCCAATCGAAGCCTTCAAGATACATGGAGATGGAGTATTGACCAACTGAGCTCGGACAGAGGATAGCGGCTTCAGAGGCGAGCTTCATCTTCTCCCTGACCGCGGGCGGAGCGACGGCCCAGCCGACGCGGTAACCTGGAGCGAAAATCTTGGAGAAGGATCCGAGATACACGACATCGTCGGGTGCGAGAGTCTTGAGGGCGGTGTAGGTCTGCCCATCGAAACCGAGGAGGCCATAGGGATTGTCTTCAACGATGAGGATGTGATGCCGGTGGCAGATGTCGACGACCGTCCGGCGTCGCTCCTCGGAGAGCGTGGCGCCAGCGGGATTGTGAAAATTTGGAAGGCAGTAGAAGAGCTTGATTCGTCGACCCTCCCGTTCCAGTCGAAGGATCGCCTCCTCAAGGGCATCCGGGATGACGCCGTCGGCATCCATCTCAATCTGTTGCACATCTGCTTGATAGGTGGCGAAGATCGATAGAGACCCGACGTAGGTCGGACCCTCAGCGAGAATGACGTCACCCGGGTCAATGAAAAGTTCGGCGACGATGTCGACGGCCTGCTGGGAACCTGTTGTGATGATGATGTCTTCAGGGTCCGCGTCGATGCCTTCAAGCGCCATGACATCGGGAATCTGCTCACGCAGTCGAGGAAGCCCCTGTCCGTTTCCGTACTGGAGAGCCCTTCCCCCGTCCTTACGGATCATCCGGGCTGTGGATTCGGCGAGCCGATCGAGCGGCAGGTCTTTGAGGTTGGGCATGCCGCCAGCCAAGGAGACGACCTCGGGTCGAGAGGCGACGGCGAAGAGGGAACGGGTTTCGGAGGCGCGCAAGCCGTGAGCTCGCGTAGCATAGTTGTCCAGCCATGGATCGAGCCGATTGCCTTTCACGGAGTGTTCATCAGTCACGTCGTCGTCCTTCCTGGGTCGGCACCCGCCGTTGGAGGTCAGTCTGCCACGGCAGCGCGGTAGCATGCCGGTCTGTTCCCACGACGGACCTGATCCATGTCGCTGGAGGCTAAGA
>CAUVIG010000032.1:0-15855 GCA_963551745.1 uncultured Actinomyces sp. | reverse complement strand
GGACGCACCACCTTGGTCAGCATGGTGATGAGTTGGTCGTCGAAGTCGCCCCCGCTCCTCTCGTACCCGTCCGACAGGAGTTTGTGGACGAGCGTCATGAGGCGCGGAATGGGCAGCCCGATATTCGTGCAGGTGCGCATGATCGTCGGGTTTTCGATGAGCGCGACGAAGATACGGCCCAGCTGGTAGTAGCCGCCGTATTCGTCGCGAAGCATGTGGGGGTATTCGCTCATGGCACGGTCGATGCCGGCGCGGTGGGAGCGGGAGCGGGCCTGCGCGATGCACGAGGCGGCGTAGCGTCCGGCCTTCATGGCGGGGGCGATGCCTTCGCCGTTGTAGGGGGAGACCATGCCGCCGGCGTCGCCGACGAGGACGAGGCCCTGAACGTAGTGAGGCTTGCGGTTGAAGCTCATGGGCAGGGCGGCGGAGCGAAGCTGACCTATCTGGTTCTCGGGGGTGAAGCCCCATTCCTCGGGCAGGTTCGCGGTCCAGGTTTTGAAGACCTCGCGGTAGGGCAGGTTGGTGGCGCCGGCGCGCGAGGCGACGGAGCCCAGGCCGACGTTGACGATGCCGTCGCCCATGGGGAAGATCCAGCCGTAGCCGGGCAGCAGGTCGGAGGCGCCGGGGGTGCCGCTCCACAGTTCGAGGTGGGATTCCATCCACTCCTCGTCGCCGCGGGGGCTGTGGAAGTAGGCGCGTGCGGCCACGCCCATCGGGCGGTTCATCTTCTTTTCGAGGCCGAGACTGGTGGCCAGTCGGGCGGCCACTCCCCCGGCATCGACGGTGATGGAGGCGCGCACCTCGAAGGTGGTTGCACTCTTGCCGCGCCCGCTCTTGGCCTGCACGCCGACGACGCGGCCCGAGCCGTCCTGGATGGCGCCGACGACGGTAACGCCCTCGTAGAGGCGTGCCCCGGCCTCGACGGCACGCTGCGCGAGCGCGTGATCAAGATCCATGCGGGCGCGGGTCATGCCGTAGCCGGGAAGGGACTTCTGGTCGGGCCAATCCATGTGGACGGTGTGGCCGCCACCGATGACGGTCAGGCCGCGGTTTCGCATCCAGCCGGTGGTGTCCACACCCATCGCGATGAGCTCGTGGACGGCGGCCGGGGTGAGCCCATCGCCGCAGATTTTGTCGCGCGGGAACGAGCTTTTCTCCAGGAGGACGACGTCGAGGCCTGCTCTGGCCAGGTGGTAGGCAGTGGAGGACCCGCCCGGGCCTGCGCCGACGACGACAACGTCAGCGCTCATGTCGCTAGGCATGATGGATGCCACGGCATTCCTCCGTCATGTGGTGCGCGGGTGCATTCGCGCGAGTGTGCAAGGCGGATGAAGTGTGCACATCACTTCATTCCGCAAACAACCCTAGCTAGGTCACCCTCACCTCGGCGACCGAGCGCATTTTTTCCCGCCGTTCCAACAAACAAGGCCTGGGCTGGGCCCACCCATCGCACCAATTTGCGCAACAAAACACTGTCGTAAATAGTGGCCCCGGCCTCCTCATCCGAACGCAGGCACGCGCACGGGCGCTCAGCGCGCGCCCGAGAACAGCGACACGCAGACCACCGCGATACATCACGTCACCCAAGCCACCTTCAAAGCACGGTCCCGACATGTTTTCGAAGGGATATTCGGGCGATGACTTGACGCGCGCGAAGGCCGCGAGCGCCGCGCTGGGCTACACGCTGCAGGCGACCCGAGTGTCGGCGAGCTACTACGGGGCGAAGGCGAGCGTGTCGGTGGAGTTCACGAACACGGGGTCGGCGCCCTTCTACGCGTCGTGGCCGCTGGAGGTCGTCCTCGTGGATCAGTCGGGCACGATCGTGGCCAGTTCGACCATTGAGTCTCCCCTGCCGTCAATCCTGCCCAAGGGGACGGGGACCGCGACTGCGCGTCTGACGCTGCCGCCGAGCACGCCCGCCCGCGAGCTCACCGCCGCTATCCGGGTCGTCAATCCCCTGCCGAATGGTCCGTCGGTCGCCTTCGCGAACGCCACCATGGACGAGCCGCTTCCCGGATACCTGGGCCTGACGACGCTGAGCCCCGGGCGCGCGCCGAAGAACTAACAACGAGGCCGAGACCCCTTGAGTGGGGTCCCGGCCTCTCACTGCATTTGTCGAGGTTTTTCTATTTCGCGTGGTAGCGCGGGCTCGTGCCGAGGTGTGTCGGGTACGGGTTCGTGGTTGCGCCGAGGACGGATTCGTCCAGGCCGCGGTAGGTGTACGAGTTGTCGAAGACGATTTCCGCCGGCGGGACGACCCCGTCGACGTACTGGGCGATCTCTTCGGGGGTCGGGCTGGACCCGCCTCCCTTATCCGCGAGGGGATTGACATCGGGGTACTGACTGGGATCAGTGTTCATCATCGTCGCGGGGCTCGCGACACCATAGCCGGTGTACTGATTCCAGCCGCCGTCCGGGTTCACGGTCGTGTGCACCAGGAGTTGCAGCAGCTGGTTCGACGTTGCATCGGGCCACTTCTGGCGAGCCATTGCGAGGAAGCCGGCGACGATGGGGGCAGAGCTCGAAGTGCCAACGCTTTGTACCAGTGTGTTAGTCGGATACTGACGAATAGTGATTGGCCCCCCAACTGCAGCAGTTGTAACTCCTTGACCCCACGAAGAATAACTCGCTCTTGCTCCGTTAGTGTCGACAGCAGATACGCCCACGACACCGGACCACCAGCCAAAATGAGAGTCGTTCGAATCCTGCGCTTCATTGCCTGCTGAAGCTGTAATGAGCACCCCCTGACTCGCGGCCCTCGCTATCGCCCAACGCAATGCATCGCTATGGTCGGAGCTGCTGAGAGATAGGGTGATGATTTGCGCACCGTCATTTATTGCGTGATTGATGAGCGATGGATACCCCGCGAGGTTCACTCCACCATTTCCTATGCAATCAGAGCCAAGTGTCGCATCGCCGGCATCTGTTCGATATGCATGAAGAGTTGCGTCAGGAACCACCCCATAGTCACGGGCAACGAGCAGCGCAGCTGTACTTGTTCCATGCGCAGTAGCTTCAGGAGCTTTTTCTATAGAGCACGGGCTATTGTCAATGATCGATGCACCAGACAACTCTGGGGCACTCGTCTCGACTGGTCCATCAATCATTGCGATCGTGACACCTTGACCCGTGTAGCCTTTATCTCTCGCTTGGTCGAGGTGATAGTACGCGAAGTAGGGCTGATCGGCTGCGGTGATGGTATCTGCGGCCCGTGCCGGCGCAGCGGGAACTGCTACGAGTCCCAGGGCACAAGCGGACGCGCAGGCAACCGCGAGAGGTACGCGCGAAACCTTGTACTTGGGGGTCACCATTGGCGGGGGTCCCATCCGTCATCCTCCCGCTTCGCGGGTGCCAGGTCCTTGTCTGATCCGTAGGTCTGCGACATGGGATTCACGTAGCCTTCGGGCAGTGCATCGGGATCATCATCCAGGTACCTGTAGGCCTGGTACTTGCGGCGCTTTGCTTTCTTGTCGTCCTTCGAGCCACCCGCACCTGCTCCCATGCCGCTGCCCATAAGAGCACCCCGGTTCGCGCCAGAAGAGCCACCTTGAGCGCCGGAAGATCCTGCCGCTCGAGGAGCACCAGTCGTTCCACTCACGCCGCTGCCAGCGGCGCTTCCGCTTCCCGCCTGCGAGGGGGCACCATAAGTTCCATACCCCTTCCCACTGTATGTTCCAGGAGTCACAGAAGCTGCTCCCGAACCGCCAAAGGACCCCGCCCCCATGCGCACAGCTCCACGCACACCAAGGGCGCCGGCTCCAAGCGCGCCGAGCCCAGCGAGGCGCCCGGCAGAACCGTTATCAGCAGCGGGGCCTCCATTAATGCGCCACAGTGGGTGATCAATGTCGGTGGGATTGGCGGGGACGTGACCGCCCCACACGACTCCGTTCCTGTGGTGATTCGCATCGACCCTTGTGTGCATGAGATCCATACCCATCAGGTCCTGCGGGTTCGTGATGGGACGATCGTAGGAGCCATCCATATCGGGCGGTAGGTATCGCTTGGAGACTTGCTGTGATGCCAACGCGCGACGACGAGCGAATTCGTCAGTCTCCGGATCTGCATACCCATCCGGGTAGAGTGACTTATCGGATCGTAGGGCGGCACGACCATAGTCATCCGCAGCGCTACGCCCGTAGATCCCCGAATCATATGGCGAATACTGCACGTATCCACGATTCAAATTATCTTGAGTATTTGTTAAAAGCGGAGGAATAGCAATTCCTTCAAGCTTCTTCTCATCATATCCTGCTTGTGTCAGGTTATCGACGCCGGCACTGAGCTCATTGAGTCCGCCGTTCAGACGCTCAAGGATTTCAGTTGCGGCCGCCTCACGCATGGCATTCGCCTGTGCCTCCACGGCATCAACATAAGCCGATCCCGCCGACAGCACAGTGTTCGCAACCAGTCCTGGCACGGCTCCTGTCGCGACACCAATAGCGGGTGTATAGGGCAGCACCACCTTCGCAGCGTCGCGCATTGCAGCCGTTTTCGAATCGATGAGTGTCGGCGAAAGACGACGCGCGTCCGCGGCCGCCTGGGCGATAGCCTGACGAGCGGCAACATAGCGAGCGATCCCACCCATGTAGTACGAGCGCTTAGCCTCGAGACGCGCCACAGTATTGTCTGCCCACGCCTTGAGGGCTTCTCCGGTCTTTCCTGTAAAGCCCTGATACTCCTGGAAATGGCGCACCCGCTCGATCGCCTGATCGAAGCCGTCAATAACACGCTTATGATCGCTATCCCAGGACTGAAGTTCTGCGTTGTAGTCCGCTTGCGCGGCAAAGGTCATGAGCCGGTCATACATTGGTGAAGAAACCATGTGTCCTCCTTAGATGCTCAGAACTCGGGCATTGCGCCGGCTGCGGTAGGCACGTCATCGGGCTGTGTGCTCGGGGCTGTGAAAGGAGCACTCGTCGTTCCAGCAGGCGAGGATGCAACAGCGAGCGAGGGATCGGACTGAAGCGCTCGATTGATTGCTTCGAGGACCGACGCGTTTGCTTCCTCGCTGCTGACGGCTTCACGAACAGCATCCGCCAGGTTCATCTGAAAGGTATCGAAGATGGCGCGCTCATCGGCAAGCATCTCGTCAACAGAGTCGAAGAACCGCACTGCACTATTGCGAAAATCCTGCGCGCCTTGCTCGTCGGTCCAACGAGTTGCGGTTTGGGCTCGATTCAGCGAACCGGCAGCATCATTCGATTGGGTGAGACCGTCCCTCCCCTCATCCATATCGCCGTTCGTCTGACCGTGTTTTTCCTTATCGAAGCCATAATCGGCACTCATGCACTGTCTCCTATCAACAATCGAAGAACACCATCGGTCAGGACTCGTACTCGTCCCCCAGTGTAGGCCCAGCACCGACGAGCTCACAACCAGCCAAGGCAATGGCCAACCGGCGCAATCGAGTAACTCAGCCCCAGCCTCGTCGCAGAAGCGATTACGGCAGCGGCTTGACCGCGCGGTGCATGCAGGCGATGCCGCCGGTGAGGTTGCGATACTCGACCTCGCTCCAGCCGTTCGCGGCGATCATGCGGCCGAGTTCCTCCTGGTCCGGCCACGCGCGAATCGACTCGACCAGGTAGTCGTAGGCGCCGTCGTTCGTGGAGACCAGGCGCGCGATCGCCGGCATGACGGTCGACTGGTAGACGTTGTACATGCCGCGGAAGACGCGCGAGGGCGGGGTGGAGAACTCCAGGACCACGAGGCGGCCGCGCGGGCGCACGACGCGCGCCATCTCGCGCAGCGCGAGCTGCGGATCCGGGATGTTGCGCAGGCCCCACGAGATGGTGACCGCATCGAAGGAGCCGTCCTCGAAGTCCAGGTCCATGGCGTTGCCGTGCACGAACTCGATCTCGGGGTGGCGCTCACGGCCAACCTCGATCATGCCTTCGGACAGGTCGCAGGCGACGACTTCGGCGCCGCCCTTGGCCAGCGCGGCCGACGACGCGCCGGTGCCGGCCGCTAGGTCGAGGATGCGTTCGCCGGGGTGCGGGGCGACAGCCTTACGCAAGGCGGTCATCCACACCCGGTCCAAACCGCCCGTCATCAGCGCATCCATCACGTCGTATCGCGAGGCGAGGGAGTCAAACATCGAGGCGATCTCTTCGGGATCCTTGTTCAGATCCACGCGCGGGGATTCAGTCATGCGTCAATACTCGCACGTCTTCCAGCGCGCCGCCGCCCCGACTCCTACCATGGAACCCATGCACAACGACTTCGGATGCTCGCGCCTCGTCTTTCGGGCGCTGGTCCTACCCCCGCAGCACCCGGGGTCTACTTGCTCACTGACGTCCCTGCTTCCCGGCTCCGGGGGCGCCGCGTGGCTGGGTGAGCGCCGCCAGATGATCGGCCTGGGACGGGCGCTCACGGTCGAGTCCGCGACCCCGGGTGCGATCGCCGACGTGCGCCGCGCGTGGGAGGCCGCCCCGGCCTCGTCCACCGATAACGGCGCGCCCTCCCCCGTTCTTTTTGCGTCCTTCGCGTTCCGATCCCCCGCTCGCTCGGTCGCCTTCGTGCCCGCGCTGACTCTCATCGACGAGGCCGGGGTCCGCTGGGCGATCACCGCGGGCATCGGCGACGCCCCGGATCCGCTGGCGGCTGTTGACGCGGCCGTTGCCGAGGCGAGGCCCACCCCGCGCGTGCCGGAATCTCTAACGTTTGGGCACGGGTCAATGTCGCGCTCCCAGTGGCGCGACTCCGTGCGAGCGATGGCGCAGCGCCTGCGCGATGGCGCCGCCGACAAGGCCGTCATGGCGCGCGATATGACGGTGCGATGCGCCCACGGCTTCGACGAGCGTTTTCTGCTGGAGCGCCTGAGCGACCTGTATCCGTCGACGTGGCGTTTCTGCGTGGATTCGCTGGTGGGCGCGTCCCCGGAAATGCTGATCGCGGCGTCGGACGGCACGGCGAGCTCGCGCGTCCTGGCGGGCACGTGCAAGCCCGGCGAGGGCGAGGCGCTCGCGTCGAGTGCGAAGGATCTGCGCGAGCACGATCTGGCCTCTGAATCCGTGTCCTCAATCCTGACGCAGCTGTGTACCTCGGTGACGACTCAGGGGCCGTTCCTCCTGTCGCTGCCCAACGTCGTCCACCTGGCGACGGACGTTCACGCGCGCCTGGGGTCGGCACATCTGCTCGACCTCGTGGCCGCCCTGCATCCGACGGCCGCCGTGTGCGGCACTCCGCGCGATGCGGCGATGGGCCTCATCGAGGAGCTGGAAGACACGGAACGCGGCCGCTACTCGGGGCCCGTGGGCTGGGTGGATACGGCCGGGGACGGCGAGTTTGCGATCGCGCTGCGCTGCGGGCTCACGTCGGGCACGCGCCTGCGCCTTTTCGCTGGCGCCGGCATCATGCCGGACTCCGACCCGGACGCCGAACTGGCCGAGACCGAAGCGAAGATGCGCCCACTCCTGGACGCCCTCGGCGTCTGAACGACTCGTCGACACGCAAAGGCCCGCCGCCCCTAAAAGGGACAGCGGGCATCGTCAGCGCGCGGCACTGGAGTCACTCCGCACGCGCGCTCAGCGCGCACGCAACGCATTCAGCTCACTGAATCCGCACGGACACGTCCTGCGTCTTCCCGTCGCGCACGATCGTCATGGAGATGGTGTCGCCGGCCTTGTAGCGGCGCACGTAGCCGATCAGCTGCTTGGGGCTGGTCACCTCCTGGCCTTCGACCTTGACGATGACGTCGCCGGCGCGGATGCCCGCCACGGAGGCGCCGGAACCTGCGGAGACGTCCTGGACCTCGGCACCCACGTAGGTGTCGGAGCCGACGGTCGTGGTCGCAGCCTTGACGGTCACACCGAGCATGCCGTGCGAGGCGGTGCCGGAGGCGATGAGCTGATCCGCGATGGACACGACCAGGTCGGAGGGGATCGCGAAGCCCAGGCCGATTGAGCCCGCCTGTCCGTCGGAGGACGAGGAGAGCGACTTGATCGACGAGTTAATGCCGATGACCGCGCCGGTCGCGTCGAAGAGCGGGCCGCCCGAGTTACCGGGGTTGATCGACGCGTCGATCTGGATCGCGTTCGTCACCACGAGATCCGAGGACGCCTGGGTCGGGTCCTGCGACGAGGAGCCCTCGTCCATGGAGACCTCGACGGGGCGGTTGAGCGCGGAGACGATGCCGGTCGTCACCGTGTTCGACAGGCCCAGAGGCGCGCCAATCGCCATGACGGGGGCGCCGACCTCGAGGTTCGCGGAGGTGGCGAAACGCGCAACGGTGAGGTCCGATGGAGGGTTGTCGAGGCGGATGACGGCCAGGTCGGTGGTCTTGTCGTGGCCGACGACCTTGGCACTGTAGAGGCGCCCGTCGGCGAGGGTCACCTGAATCTGTCCACCACCGAGGGTGGACGCGATGACGTGGTAGTTGGTGACAATGTCGCCCTGTGCGTCGTAGACGACGCCGGATCCGGTGCCGCCCGAGGATGCGCCCTGCGCCTGAATGGTCACGACGGCGGGCGACACGGCGGCGGCAACGTCCGTCCAATCCGCCCCGGAGCTATTCGAGGCGGGCACGGTGGCCACCGTCCCCCCGTTGAGGTTCGTGGGCGTGGACGCGTGCAGCATCGCGGGGCGCGCGTAGAACACGGCGCCGAGGGTCAGGCCGATCGTCAGGAGCATCGCGCCGAGGAGGGCGCCCCAGCCCGGGCCCTTCTTCTTCACGATGACGGTGGGCGACGCGAAGGCGTCCGGCGAGGCCGGGGCCGCGTATCCGCTGTAGGGCTCGCCAGAGGGGGCGGAGTAAGCGCCGCCGGCCGCGGGGGCTTGCTGGGCGGAGGGGGCGGGGTTCGCCGGCGCGGAGGCCGACGGAACCGTGCCTGCGGGGGGCGCGGGGATCGTCGTGGCGGAGGGCATTTCGCGCGTGGCGTCCTGCGCGGCCGGAAGCTCCTGGGTGGCCGCGTAGTCCTGAGCCGTCGAGCGCTGCGGGTAGCTGGGGGTCGAGGCCGCGTCGGCGTCGCGCACCGAGTCGGCGTCGTGGGCCGGAATATGAGGCTGAGTCATGGTGTCCTCTGGTGTCAGTTCGTTATCTGTCCACCAGTATGGGCCGTTTCCTCAAAGGGCTACTGAAAGCATCCTGAAAGTTTCCTATAAACCGTTCAACCTCACAGCGAACGCGCTCCCCTCAGGAGAGCACGTCACGGAGCGCCGGGTACAGGTGCGCGGCGCGCTCGACGGGCGCGTGAATCAACCGCGGGCCGCTGATGGGCCCGGCAAGAAGCGCCTCCAGCTCCCGGGGCTCGTCGGCTCGCGCAAAGGCCACACCGTACGCGGCCGCGAGCGCCTCGTAGTCTACCGGCTGAGCGAGACCGAACCAACGGTCGTAGGCCTCGGGGCTGGCGGCGCGCCCATGCTCGAGGGTGGCGAAGATGCCGCCGCCCTGGTCATCCGCAACGACGATATCGAGGTGGGCGCCCACACTCGCCGCCAGCGCCAGGGACGAGGCGTCGTGACAGGCCGTGAGGTCACCCATGACGGCGGTGACGCGCTCGCCCGAAGGGGCCGAGGCCTCGCCCGCGCATCCGGAACCCAGGCAGATGCCGACGGCGGTCGCGATGGTCCCGTCGATGCCGGCCTGTCCGCGGTTGGAGTGGACGACGCGCCCCTGAAGCGTAGGGACGGCGAGATCGAAGGCGCGCACAGGATTGGAGGCGCCCAGCACGAGGGGGCCGCGCGTCGAGGCGGCGACGCTTCGCGCCAGATGGAGCATCGTGCGCCCAGTGTCAGCGGCGAGCAGGGAGTCGATGCGCTCGCCCGCCTCGCGAGCGGCTTCGCGTACGCGAGAGGCCCACTCGGCCTGAGCAGCACTGATCGGCTCGCGGGCGGGCTCGAGGTCGCCGACGACGACCGAGGCATTGCCCGAGATGTCCACCCACGGGCTGTGCGGGTGGGCGACGACGACTCGCACATCGGGACGCGCGAGCAGTGCCTGAATAGGTCGGGACAGCGTCGGACGCCCGGTCACGACGACCGCGTCGACCTCTCGCCCCAGCGGCGAAGCCACGAGGGACTGCTCGAAGGGGGTCACTCCCCCGCCCTTCCACGCACCCGACGCTGGTTCTGCCAGCAGCGGGAAGCCCGCAGCGCGGGACCACTCGCAGGCGCGAGGCGAGGCTCCCTCACCCGCAACAATCAGCCCGGCGATGACAGGGCCAATCACGTCCTCCCAGCGCTCAGGCATCGCGGGGGCTCGCAGCACCCGGGTCGGGCGAGGGACGAACGAAGCCCCGGCCTCGTCCCCAGTGTGACCAGCGGGACGGACGGGGGTCAGCGGATCACGGAAGGCGACGTTGATCTGCACGGGGCCAGGCGTGCCACTGGGAGCCCCGCAGGCGGCGGCGACCGCGCGGGCGAGGTGGCCGACCAGGGAGGGCGAGGCCTCCTGCGGTTCCAGATCAGTGCTCGCGCGCACGTGCGCGCCAAAGAAGCCGGGTTGGTCGGTCGCCTGGGACGCTCCAACGCCGCGCAGTTCGCCGGGGCGGTCGGCCGTCAGAAGGAGGAGCGGCAGGCGCGCGTGGGAGGCCTCGAGGACCGCGGGCGCGAGTTCGGCGACGGCGGTTCCGGAGGTGACGACGATGGCGGGCAAGGCCCCGGTACGCGCCAGGCCGACGGCGGCAAAACCTGCGCCGCGCTCATCCAGGACGGCGCGCGCGTCACCGCCGAAAGAACCCGCTTCGAGGGCGTAGGCGAAGGGCGCGGAGCGCGAACCCGGGCAGTACAGGACGTGCGTGACGCCCAGGGCATCCAGGGACGAGAGGATAGCGCTGGCGGTATCGACGGAGGGCATACGCCCAGCCTACCGGGAGCCCGCCCTCAGATGCTCAGCCATGCCTTCGAGGCGCCGGCCCCAGCGCGAGACGAGGTCGCCGTCGACCGGAGTGCGGTCGATGAGCTCCTGGTCCGGCTCGAGGCGACCCACGGGCAGGCGGCCACGGTCGGGAACGAGGGGCTTGGTCACGTCCCCCACCAGCAGCGAGGCGGTGGCCAGTCCGGCGGCCCGGGGCGCACCGGGCACGGCGGCAGCCGCGGCGACGCCGACCGACAGGCCGACGGACGTCTCAAGGGCGGAGGACACGACCACACCGAGGCCGCTCTTGCGCGCGACCTTCAGGGCAGCACGCACGCCTCCGAGGGGCGCAACCTTGATGATGACCACGTCGGCGGCTTCCTTGCGGGCCACCTCCAGGGGGTCCTCAGCGCGGCGGATCGACTCGTCGGCGGCGATCGGCACGTCCACGGATCGACGCACCTGCGCCAGCTCGTCGACCGTCAAGCAGGGCTGCTCCACGTATTCGATGGGGACCACACCGGCGGCGGATGCCATTGCGGGAATCGCAACTCGGGCCTCATCGACCTCCCACGCGCCGTTGGCGTCGAGGCGGATCATCGCCTGCCCGCCCACGGTCTCACGCAGGGCGTCGGCGACGGCGGCGATACGCGCGCAGTCACGGCTCAGGCTCACGCCTGGTTCGGCGACCTTGATCTTCGCGGTAGCACACCCGCCCGATGCCTTGACGCGCTCGTAGGCCTCTTCGGGAGAGATAACGGGGACGGTCACATTGACGGGCACAAACTTGCGGCGAGGCACCGGCGGCAAACGTCGAGCCGATTCAAGGGCTGCGGCAAGCCAGCGCGAGGACTCCACATCGCCATAGTTCCAGAATGGCGCTGCCTCGCCCCAGCCGGCATGTCCATGCAGGAGAAGCCCCTCGCGGCGAGTCACACCACGGAAGCGCGTCGTCATCGCCACCTTGTACACGAGGATGTCATCAAAGCCTTCGAGGGCGTAACGCGTTTGACGACTGAGCGTGCGCATCGGAACGCGCATGAGCGTCGGTTGCTGCCCTGCGTTCACAATCTCCTCCTTACTTATCGGTAATATTATCGCGCAACCTTGCGCCCTCGACAAATTCGACGCACACCAACCTGTAACCAATTGTGCAGTAAGCAGCACAAAGTGACAGCCTATGAGACACTTTAGAACACCTGGAAAGCAGGCCCATTTCACACGCCACACAATGAGCCATCTAGCCGCAATGACGGTTGGTGAGCGAAGCGCCCCCTTTCTTCCGTTCGGTTAGCTTGTGCGCTCCTCATCATCACCGGCACCGTCCGGCTCCGGCATGGACACTCCACAAACACCCAGAGCTTGGATCGGACCCCCCACAGCCTGCCACTGCCTCGTCGATTAGAATCCGACACATGAGCGCTCTCCCCTTCGTGTCCGACACCTTCGACCCGACCCGCTGGCGCGAGGTCGAGGGATTCGACTTCACCGACATCACCTACCACCGCGGCATTTCGCGTGGTTCCGAGGCAGACGGCCGCCCCGAGGGCGCCGACATGCCGGTCGTGCGCATCGCCTTTGATCGCCCTGACATCCGCAACGCCTTCCGCCCCGGCACGGTCGACGAGCTGTACCGCGCGCTCGACCACGCGCGCCAGACTTCCTCGGTCGCGGCCGTCATCCTGACAGGCAACGGCCCCTCGGAGCGAGACGGCGGATACTCCTTCTGCTCCGGGGGCGACCAGAGGGTGCGAGGCCGCGACGGCTACCGCTACGAGGTCGAGGGCGCGGACCCCGAGGCCGCCACCGCCCAGCGCCGCGAGCAGATCGACCCCGCGCGGGCCGGTCGCCTGCACATCCTGGAGGTCCAGCGCCTCATCCGAACGATGCCGAAGGTCGTCATCGCGGCGGTTCCCGGATGGGCCGCGGGCGGCGGACACTCCCTCAACGTGGTCGCAGACCTGTCGGTAGCCTCCATCGAGCACGCCGCCTTCATGCAGACGGATGCGAACGTGGGGTCTTTTGACGCTGGCTACGGCTCCGCGCTACTGGCCCGCCAAGCGGGCGACAAGCGGGCGCGCGAGATCTTCTTCCTCGCCGAGCGCTACGACGCGCAGACCGCCGAGCGTTGGGGCGTCATCAACCGCGCGGTGCCCCACGCCGATCTGGAGGAGACTGCCCTGGAGTGGGCCGCGACCATCGCGACGAAGTCCCCACAGGCCATCCGCATGCTCAAGTTTGCGTTCAACCTGGCCGACGACGGCCTGGCCGGCCAGCAGGTCTTCGCGGGCGAGGCCACGCGCATGGCCTACATGACGGCCGAGGCCCAAGAGGGGCGCGACGCCTTCCTCGAGCACCGCGCCCCCCGCTGGGAGGATTACCCCTACTACTACTGAGGGCGATTCCTACCGAGGAATTCCTCAACACGTTGGCCCGGGATCTCTCCGATCCCGGGCCTTCGTCGCTTACACGAGGTAGACGCGCGCCTCCCACGGCTCCAGGAGCGTCGGGACTCCCCGCTCCTCCTCGGGCAGGTCGCGGTTGGCCAGGAGCAGATCCCCTCTCACCCCACGCATCGCTTCACCGAGGGAGGCGGGCTGGGAGGAGAGGTTGACGAGGATAGTTGCCACGGCCTCGTCGAGGAGGCGGCGATAGGCGAACACCGCGGGCGAGGGGGTAACGATGCGCTCGTAGGCGCCGGTCGCGATGACGGGCAGGCCGTGGCGGATGTCCGCGAGCGCTCGGTAGTAGGCGTACACGGAGGACGGGTCGTCGACCTGGGAGGCGGCGTTGATCTCCGTGTAGTTCGGGGTGACGCTGATCCAGGGGGTGCCCTCCGTGAAGCCCGCGTTCGGCCCGGCGTCCCACTGGACGGGGGTGCGCGCGTTGTCGCGGCCGGTGGCGCGCATCCCGGCCAGAACCGACTCGGGTTCCTCCCCCGCTGCCACCGCCTCGTTGAAGTAGCGCAGGGCCTCGACGTCGCAGTAGTCCTCGATGCCCCCAAAGACCCCGTTGGTCATGCCGAGCTCCTCGCCCTGGTACACGTAAGGTGTGCCGCGCAGCATGTGCAGGGCCGTGGCCAGGGCCGTTGCCGACTCGTAGCGCCACGCCTCGTCACCGAAGCGGCTGACGGCGCGCGGCTGGTCGTGATTGTCCAGGTAGAGGCTGTTCCAGCCGACCTCGCCCTGGGCCTCCTGCCAGGCGCTCAAGCAGTCGGCGAGCTCACCGGGGCGCAGCGGGCGGGGGTGGAACTTCCCCGCTTCGAGGCCGAGGTCGACGTGGTCGAACTGGAAGACCATGTCGAGTTCACGCCGGGCCGGGTCCGTGAACAGCAGGACGTTGTCGCGGCGCACGCCGGGGCACTCGCCGACCGTCATCGTGCCGCTGCGGCCCTCGAAGACCTCGCGGCGCATCTCGGCGAGGTATTCGTGCAAGTGCGGACCTTCTGAGAAGTGCGGGAAGCCCTCGCCCCACGCGCGGCCGGGGTAGACGATGCCGTCGGGCAGGACCGGGTCCTTCGAGATCAGGTTGATGACGTCCATGCGGAAGCCGTCGACACCGCGGTCGAGCCACCAGTTCATCATCTCGTAGACGGCCGCGCGCACCTCGGGGTTGTCCCAGTTCAGGTCGGGCTGCTTCCTGTGGAAGAGATGCAGGTAGTACTGGCCCGTGGCCTCATCCCACGCCCAAGCCGAGCCGGAGAAGAAGGACCCCCAGTTGTTGGGCTCAGCCCCGGCCTCGCCGCCCACGAAACCGGGCCGCGGATCGCGCCAGATGTACCAGTCCCGCTTCGGGTTCTCCCGCGAGGAGCGCGACTCGACGAACCACGGGTTCTCGTCGGAGGAGTGGTTGACAACCAGGTCCATGACGAGGCGCATACCCCTCTCGTGGATGCCCTCCAGGAGGCGGTCGAAGTCCTCGAGTGTTCCGAACATGGGGTCGATGTCATAGTAGTCGGCGATGTCGTAGCCGTTGTCCGCCTGCGGGGAGGCGTAGATTGGCGAGAGCCACAGGACGTCCACGCCCAGGGATTTCAGGTAGTCGAGCTTGGAGAGAATGCCCTCGAGGTCGCCGAAGCCGTCACCGTTGGAGTCTTTGAAGGAGCGCGGGTAGATCTGGTAGACGACCGCGCCCTTCCACCACTCGTCGGAGCCCAGGCCGTTGCCTGCGGGGTTCAGCGCATCGTTACAGAAGAACATGGAGCACCTGCCATACGTTGAGGACGGGCGCTTCGGCCCGCTGCCATTAGGCGCAGACTACCGCGTCTGACTCACCTCGCCCCACCATATGCCGCGGCGTGGATCAACGCCGCCTCCGATCAAAAGCCGTCCAGCACGGCCCCTCCAGCGGCACTTCCGCGACAAAACTCGCCCAACATGCCCCGGTCCACAGCAGTTCCGCGAAAAACTTCGCGCACAGGACACACAAACATGGCGACATTGAAACCAACAACACCACTGCTCACCCCCAAGACGGGACCAGTGAAACCAGCATCACCTCTCCACCCGATAACTGCACCAAAAACGCCCATTTCTCACCCGCAAAGGCGACGACGGTTTCAATCCCACACAGGCACACGCGAGCAAAGGCGATCACGGTTTCAGACCACCGGGCCACCTCGCCTGCAGCACCCACACGCGGTACCCGCGGGCGGCGGCGCCCAGCCGCCAGGTGGGTTTAGCTGCGCATGAGCGAGTTAAGGGCGCCAGTAGGTGGGCTCAGTTGCTAGGACCAGCGACCACTGCTCCGCAATTCCCGTCCGGCAGCATCGCTGTCAGCGCTCGGGTCGACGTGACCGCGCATCGGCCCGCCCATACGCACGCGGGCCCTTGAAGGCGCACGTTGGCCCGATGACCTGCACGCGGGCCTGATACCCCGCACGTTGGCCCGATGACCTGCACGCGGGCCCTTTCACTCGCACGTGAACCCGATGAGATGTGCGTGGGCGGCCCCGCCCAGGTGCATGTTGACGGGTTGACGTGCGTATCAAGGGGTTCACGTGCAGGTTAACCGGTGACCATGCGATATATCGGGTGAGTGCTCGGAATAATGTGCTCACCTGC
>CAUVIG010000031.1:0-16345 GCA_963551745.1 uncultured Actinomyces sp. | reverse complement strand
GGGGTTTGGTGGTGGTGTTTTTAATAAAACCCGGTCACCAATTTTTTTTGGGGGGGGGCGCCGGTTTTTTCCCCGGGGCCCCCCCCCAGCAGCTAGGCGCTCAGCCCTTGCGCTTCGCAGGAGCCTCGCCCAGCTCGAAGGACTCGATAGAGGCCTCGGTGGCCTCAGCGTCCTCGGAGGCGGCTACGGTCAGGGCGCCCACGGCCTTCGACGCGGCCTCCAGGTCGCCCTTCACGGACTCCAGAGCCTCGACCTGAGCCTGCGGCGCGCGCACCGTCACCGCCAGGAACGGCGTGCGCGGCGACACCTTCGCCTCGGACTTCACGCGGCGCAGCGCGATCAGCGCAGAGGACGCTGCCTGAAGCACCGACGGATCACCCTGGGCGCCAGCCAGATCCGAGGAAACCGGCCACGGCGCAACGTGGACGCTGCCCTCGCGGTACCAGCTCCACACCTCCTCCGTCACGAACGGCAGGTAGGGTGCCAGCAGGCGCACGACGTTATCGATCACGATCGCCAGAGCCGCACGGGCCGACGCGGCCGAGGCCTCGTCCCACGCGCCATCGCGGTTGTAGGCGCGCTCCTTGACCAGCTCCAAGTAGTCGTCGCAGAACGTCCAGAAGAACGACTCCGTGACCTCGAGCGCGCGAGAGTGCTCGTAGGATGCCAGAGCAGCCGAGGCCTCGTCGATGACGGAGGCCAGCGCCGCCAGCACCGAACGATCCAGCGGCACCGTCACCAGCGCCGGATCCAGATCGATCGCCGCGCCCTCGCCGCCCATCGTCAGCGCAAACTTCGAGGCGTTCAGAACCTTGATCGCCAGGCGGCGACCAATCTTCATCTGCTGCTCGTCGAACGCCGCATCCAGGCCCAGGCGAGCCGACGCCGCCCAGTAACGCACGGCGTCCGAGCCGTACTTCTCGAGGATGCCCATGGGGGTCACGACGTTGCCCTTGGACTTGGACATCTTCTTGTGGTCCGAATCCAGGATCCAGCCCGACAGGCCCGCGTGCTTCCACGGCAGCGCGCCGAACTCCAGGTTGGCGCGCACGACCGTGGAGAACAGCCACGTACGGATGATGTCCTGGCCCTGCGGGCGCAGATCCATTGGGTACGTGCGAGCGAACAGATCCTCGTCATCCAGCCAGCCACACGCCAGCTGCGGGGACAGGGAGGACGTCGCCCACGTGTCCATGATGTCCAGCTCGCCCACGAAGCCGCCGGCCACGCCGCGCTGATCCTCCGTGTAGCCCTCCGGCACGTCCGTCGACGGATCGACCGGCAGCTGATCCTCAGACGGCGTGATGATGTCGTCGTAGTTGATCTGG
This sequence comes from uncultured Actinomyces sp., assembly GCA_963551745.1. Taxonomy (GTDB): domain Bacteria; phylum Actinomycetota; class Actinomycetes; order Actinomycetales; family Actinomycetaceae; genus Pauljensenia. The sequence goes on along the minus strand of CAUVIG010000031.1, from coordinate 15,017 downwards.
CCGTCCGCGTCCACGCGGTACCACAGCGGGAACGGCACGCCAAAGAAACGCTGACGGGAAACCAGCCAGTCGCCCTTCAGGCCCTTCACCCAGTTCTCGTAGCGCACGCGCATGAAGTCGGGGTGGAACTCCAGCTCGCGGCCGCGCCCGATCAGCTCCTCGTTCAGGTCCTCGCCCGAGGCCGGGTTCGTCCACGCGCGGCCACCGTTACGGATGTACCACTGGCGTGAGGTGACGATCTCGAGGGGCTTATCGCCCTTCTCGAAGAAGTTGGTCTGACGCATCGTCTTGGTCGGCTCGCCCTTCAGCTCGCCCGACTCACGCAGGGCCGCCACCACGGCCTCGCGCGCCGAGAACGTCGTCTTGCCCGTGATCTCCTCGAAAGCCGCGCGGCCCGCATCGGTCGTGATCCACTCGGGGGTCTCGGTGACGATGCGGCCGTCCTTACGCAGGATCGCGCGCAGCGGCAGATCCAGGTCACGCCACCAATCGATGTCGGTCGTGTCGCCGAAGGTACAGCACATCGCGATGCCCGCACCCTTGTCCATCTCGGCGTCCGGGTGAGCCAGAATCGGCACCTCGACGCCGTACACGGGGGAGGCGACCGTCGTGCCGAACAGCGGCTTGTAGCGCTCGTCGTCCGGGTGGGCGATCAGCGCCACGCAGGCGGCCAGCAGCTCGGGACGCGTCGTCTCGATGCACACGTCCACGCCATCCTCGACGGGCGCGCCAGCGGCGGCAGCCTTCGCGGCGGCCTCGGCGTCGGTGATGTGGAAGGCCAGGCGGTGGTAGAAGCCCGGGTACTCGCGGCTCTCCAGCTCAGCCTGGGCGACCGCCGTCTGGAAGGTGACGTCCCACAGGCCCGGGGCCTCGGCCTGGTAGGCCTCGCCACGCGCCAGATTACGCAAGAAAGCAGCCTGGGCGACCTTACGCGCACGCGCGCCGATCGTCTGGTAGTTCTGCTTCCAGTCCACGCTCAGGCCCAGGTAGCGCCACAGCGCCTCGAACTGAGCCTCGTCCTCGACCGTGAGGCGCTCGCACAGCTCCACGAAGTTCTTACGCGAAATCGGCTTCTGGTCGCGAGCCTTGATCGACTTGCCGTCGCCGCCCACGTGCGGGGGCTCGAAGTCGGGGTCGTAGGGCAGCGTCGCGTCCACGCGCACGCCGAAGTAGTTCTGCACGCGGCGTTCGGTGGGCAGGCCGTTGTCGTCCCAGCCCATCGGGTAGAACACGGACTTGCCGATCATGCGCTGGTAGCGGGCCGCGACGTCGGTGTGCGTGTAGGAGAAAACATGGCCGATGTGCAGGGAACCGGATACCGTCGGCGGAGGAGTGTCGATCGAGTACACCTGCTCGCGCGTGGCGCTGCGGTCAAAAGCGTAGGTGCCTTGGTTCTCCCAGGCCTCACCCCACTTGGCTTCGAGGCCTTCGGGGGCGGCGCGGTCGGGCACGCGAGGCGCCTGCGCACGGGTGTTCATGGCCATAATTGAGTTGTCTCCATCCGAGTCGTGGACTGTTTGCCCCACTAGGGTACTTTTCCGCGGGCGCGCTGGTCCAACGCAGCGCCGACGTGGCGCCCGGCGGGTTGCTCACACGCGTCGTTACACAAGTTCCCCTCGTGGAGCCCGCAGGTGAAGGGAAGCGCGTAGGGATACCGTGGTGTCAGGCAGGGGGCCGGGTCGAGGCTCCCGCGCGGAAGGGGAGAACATGAGCGTGCAATCGCTGGGCGATCAGACCGTCGAACTGTTGGGGCGCCTGGTGCGCCTGGGCTGCGTCAACGACTTGACAGCCGATTCGGGCCGGGAGGAACGCGCCGCCGACCTCCTCGAGGAGTTCTTCGAGGGCCTGCCCGTGTCCATCGAGCGCATCACCCCGCACCCGGGTCGCACGTCCCTCGTGGTCACGGTTGAGGGCGCGGATCCGCGCAGCGACGGTACGCCGCTGACCCTCCTCGGGCACACGGACGTCGTGCCCGTGGACGAGAGCAAGTGGACGCGCGATCCTTTCGGTGCGCACATCGAGGACGACGTCATGTGGGGGCGCGGCACGGTCGACATGCTGCACCTGACCGCCGCGATGGCCGTCGTGACCCGCGAGGTCGCCCGCCGCACCCAGGAAGGCGCACCTCCCGCGCGCTCCCTGGTCTTCGTGGCCGCCGCAGACGAGGAGGCACGAGGAGGACTCGGCGTCCCGTGGATCGGTGAGAAGCGGCCGGACGCCCTCCCGTGGAACGCCGCCCTGTCCGAAATGGGAGGGGCGCACATTCGCGGGCGCCGCGGAGGCGACAGTGTCGTCGTGGTCATCGGCGAAAAGGGCGCCGCCCAGCGCTGCCTGCACATCCGGGGTGACGCCGGGCACGGCTCGGTTCCGCTGGGCCGCACGAGCGCCGTCGAGCGCCTCTCTCAGGTGAGCGCGGCGCTGTCCTCGGCCCGCTGGCCCACCGCCTCGGACGAGGTCTGGGCGGGCTTCGTGCGCGCCTTCGAGTTCGATGAAACGACCGAAACCAGTCTCATCTACGGCACCTACGAGGGCGACTACTCCGAGTTCGCCGACCTGGCGGCGTTCGCCCATGCGATCTCCCACGTGACCGTCGCCCAGACGGTCGCCCGCTCGGGCGGACCCATTAACGTCATGCCCTCCGACGCCATCCTTGAGCTGGACATCCGCACGCTGCCCGGCGTCGACGACGATGACGTGGACGCCGCCATCATCGCTGCCCTCGGCGACCTCGCCGAGCACGTGACTATCGAGCGCCTCCTGAGTGAGGCAGCCACGGCCTCGTCGATCGACACCGACCTGTACCGGACGATCGAAGCGGCGCTGAGGCGGCGCTACCCGGGCGCGAGCGTCGTGCCCGTCCTCTTCCCCGGCGGATCGGACCTGCGCGTGGCCCGCAGGCGCGGCGGCATCGGGTACGGCTTCGGAGCCACGGACAGTGGGGAGAGCCTGGGACAGGTCTACTCCCAGCTGCACGCACACGACGAACACATCGCCCTAGCGGACGTGCGAGCGACCGCCGAGGTCCTCCACGAGGTCGTCACCGATTACATCGGCGCGCAATAGACGAGGCCGGGGCCGGGTCACGTGTTCGTGCAACCCAGCCCCGGCCTCGTCAAGGAGAACGACGGAATCAGAGGACCATCGCCGCGATCCAGCCACCGATCAACAGCGGAATGTTGTAGTGGATGAACTCGGGGATGACCGTGTCTCGCATGTGGTCGTGCTGACCGTCGATGTTGAGACCGGCTGTCGGGCCAAGCGTCGAGTCGGACGCGGGAGAACCGGCGTCGCCCAGAGCACCAGCGGTACCGATGATTGCGACGGTAGCGACGGGGGAGAAGCCCAGCGCCACGCACAGCGGCACATAGATCGCCGAAATGATTGGCAGGGTCGAGAAGGACGAGCCGATGCCCATCGTGATCACGAGGCCGACGACGAGCATAATCACTGCGGCCAGTGCCTTCGAGCCGTTGAACATTGCGGAGGTCTGCTGGACGAGAGGCTCAATCTGACCCGAGGCATTCAGGACGGAGGCGTAGCCCTGCGCGGTGATCATGATGAGGCCGATGAGGCTCATCATCTTCATGCCGCCGCTGAACACGTCGTCGGCCTGCTGCCACGGGACGACACGCATCGCGAGCATGAGGCACAGACCCACGAGAGCACCCACGAGCAGCGGGTCGGCATCGGAGTCTATCTTGGTCAGGACCGCCTGGATCACGAAGCAGACGATGAGGGCGACGGCGGCGGCCCACACCTTCAGCATACTGATCGGCTTGTCGTTGCCCGTGCTGAACTCTGTCTTGCGCTGCTCGTACTCGCGCGGCTTGCGGTAGGAGACGAACAGGGCGATGAAGCATCCCACCGCCATCGACAGGGCGGGGATCGCCATGGCGGACATCGGATTGACGATGCCCTCGACGGGTAGACCCGCATCCTCAATGTTCTTGTAGAGAATGTCGTGCAGGAAGATACGACCGAAACCGATCGGCACGAACATGTAGGTTGTGACGATACCGAAAGTGATCGCACAGGCGACCACGCGTCGGTCCATCTTCAGCTCGTTCATGACTCCGATGAGAGGGGGAACGAGCAGCGGGATGAAGGCGATGTGAATCGGAATGAGGTTCTGGCTCATCACGCCCATGACGAGGACACCGCCGAGGATGCCCCACTTGGCCGAACGGGCGACGCGCGCCGAATTCGAATCATCGGCGTTGCGCAGCTTCATGATGATCCAGTTCGCCAGGAGACGAGGCAAGCCCGAGTGGGCGACCGACATGGCGAACGCGCCGAGCAGGGCGTAGGACAGTGCGATCTTCGCGCCTCCGGCCAGGCCGTCCTGAAATGCGACCATGGTGCCGGAAATGCCCATTCCGGCCACGAGTCCGCCCACGAGTGAGGCGACGAAAAGCGAGATGACGACGTGCACACGAGCGATACTGAGGACCAGCATGACGATCACGGAGAGCACGACTGCGTTGAAAAGCAACATGAGTGTTCCTGTGTTGAGGGTGCGCCACAGCGCAAAAATAGGAAGGTAAGCCGCGTCGCGGCAGGTGGAATCAGCCGAGATGGGAGTCGGCGTGGATGGAGGCGTCGACGGCACTAACCAGTGCGGTCGACAAACCGCCTTCCTCGGCGGCCAGCAATCCTGCGATTGTGGTGCCGCCGGGGCTTGTCACGCGATCAATGAGTTGCGCGGGGATGGTTCCATTCTCGCGCTCGGCAAGGAGCAGCGTGGCGGCCCCCGCCATCGCCTGCGCTGCGATCTCGACGGCGCTGTCCTTGGACAGCCCGTACTTCAGGCCCGCGCGGGCGAAAGAATCAACAATCTGGAAATACCAGGCCGGAGAGCACGAGGCCAGGGCCTGGAACACGGGGAAATAGTCCTCGTCGATGAGGATGGTGCGGCCGACCGATTCCATGAGGGATCGAACGGCGTCGACCTGTGCGTCGGTTGCGCGCGAGGCCGTCAAGGCAGTCATGGACTGTCCGACGGTGGCTGCGACGTTCGGCATGACGCGCACGAGCGGGATGCCCGCGCCGAAGTCAGTGGTGATCTGGTCGAGTGTGCGTCCCGCCGCCAGAGAGACGACGCAGATGTCGGGGCGACCAACCACGATGGAAGAGATCTCCTTGATGACCGCGCGCTGATCCTTGGGCTTGACAGCCAGGATGACGATGTCGACCTGACGGGCCAAGGAACCGTTCGAGGAAGCGGCTGTCGCGCCGAGTTCGTCGGCGAGATCGCAGGCCTTGGTGGCCGTGCGGTTGGAGAAGACCAGTGTCGCGGGATCGACGCCGGACACGACGGCACCGCGAGCGATGGCCTGGGCCATGGCTCCCGTTCCGATGAATCCGATACGCATCAGGGTCTCCCGTGAAAGTTGGTCGATTGGGATGCAGCCTACCCCGTTTTGCAATTTCTTGGCACAGTGGTCGAAGTGTGAGACGAAGCCGGGGCTCGGGATCGTCAATGTGAGTCCCCAGCCCCGGCCTCGTGCCACATAGCGGCGATGTCAGCGCTTGCGCGTGCCGAAAATAGAGCGCGTGATCTCGCGGCCGGCTGTACGCAGGACAGACCCGAGGACGTTTTCGACCTGACGGGTGCGTCGTTCGGCGGCGCGCTGGCGAGCGGCCTCCTCCTTCTCCTGCTGCTTCTCGACCTGGCGACGCAGCCGCTCCATTTCCTTTAGGCGTGCGGCCTCTTCCTTGGCGGCGGCCTTCTCGGCTTCCTTCGCGAGGCGCTCGGCTTCCTTGGCGGCCTCCTCCTGGGCGAGCGCTTCCTCGCGGGCGGCCTGGGCCTCGGCCGCGCGGCGTTCGAGCTTCTCCTCGGCCGAGTCCGGGTTCACGGCATCGCGGTAGCGGCCCATGATGACGCTGGACTGGTTGATGCGCGCGACCGTGTCGGCGGACGCGGGACCCATGACGGAGGCGGGTGCCCAGACGCCGACCGGCGTGACCGGGGTGGGGTTACCCTTCGGATCCAGGACAGTCACGACTGCCTCGCCCGTACCCAGGGTCGTGAGGACCTCGTCGAGCTCCAGGGAGGTCTTCGGGAAAGTCTGGACCGTCGCCTTGAGCTCTTTGAAGTCATCCGGCGTCGAGGCGCGCAGGCCGTGCTGGATGCGCGAACCGAGCTGGGCCAGGACGTCGGAGGGGATGTCCTTGGGAGTCTGCGTCACGAAGACGACACCGACGCCCTTGGAACGGATGAGGCGCACGGTCTGGACGACCTGACGCTCGAACTCCTTCGTGGCGTCCGCGAAGAGCAGGTGCGCCTCGTCAAAGAAGAACACGAGCTTGGGGCGTTCGACGTCGCCGACCTCGGGCAGGGTGGAAAAGAGATCGGCGAGCAGGAACATGATGACCGCGCTGACCAGCGCCGGGCGCGAGGAAATGTCACCGACGCCGAGCAGGGAAATGATGCCGCGGCCAGTGGAATCCATGCGCATGAGGTCGGCCGTGTCGAAGCCGGGGGCTCCGAAGAACTGGCCGCCGCCCTGGGACTCGAGCGCGGTCAGGGCGCGCAGGATGACGCCGGCCGTGGCCTTGGAGACGCCACCGATCGTCGCCAGCTCGTCCTTGCCCTCATCCGAGGTCAGGAAGGAGATAACGGCGCGCAGGTCGGGCAGATCCACGAGCTCGAGACCCTGGCCGTCCGCCCAGGCGAAGATTAACTGGAGGGCCTGTTCCTGCGTCGTGTTCAGCGAGAGCGCGCGGGCGAGCAGGATCGGGCCGAAGTCGGAGACCTGGGCGCGCACGGGCACACCCGGGAACTGCGAATCCGCGCCGCCCAGGCTCAGCAGCTCAATTGGGAACTGGGACGAGGCCCAGTCCTGACCGTTGGCGGCCGTGCGGCTCAGGAGCTTCTCGGAACTCGCGCCCACCTCGGCCAGGCCCGTCAGGTCGCCCTTGACGTCGCACAGGAGCACGGAGGATCCGTTGGCGGACAGTCCCTCGGCCAGGAGCTGGAGGGTACGGGTCTTGCCCGTGCCCGTCGCGCCGGCGACCAGGAGGTGGCGGTTGAACATGGGAAGCGGCATCTTGGCGCTCACGCCGGGCACGCGCGCGCCACCGTCGATGAGGGTGCCGATCGTGACTGCCGGGATGTCCCAGGAGTAGACGGCCTGGATCTGGGTGGCGAAAGCCGACAGGTCCCCGCTGGGGGTAGGGAACGAGGCCGGGGCGTCCTCGGGTGCTTCGGCGGTGGCAGGCGCGTCTTCGGCGGAGGCGCGAGCTGCTTCAAGCTGGAGACGCAGTGCTTCGGCCTTTGCGCGGGCGGCCTCTGCCTCGGCGGCTTTCGCGGCTGCTTCCGCTGCGGCGAGCTGCGCCTTGAGCTCTTCGATGTTCTCGCACATGGTGTGGCTTTTCGGCTCTGGGCGCGGTGCGCCACTGTACTTCGGAGTTACCGGAACAGTATCCCTTGGGACTGCGGTCCCATGCGAGTTATGCGGGGTGGGTCGGGTGTGGGATTCGTCCACAACCCCTGCGCGCGCATTACAGTTATCCACAGGGGTCCCATTTCACGTGTTCTCCGCGTGTGTTCGGGGGTTAGCGTGCGGGCATGAACGTGTCACGATGGTTGGCTCGTCGGCGCATGGCGGCGCTGACGAAAGCCGTGTACGACAGCGCCCTGACTGAGGACGACGAACCCGCCGAACCGAGCGCCGCCCGCTTCCTGCCCGGAGGAGCGACCGTGGCCGCTCTCATTGTCGTGGTCGTCCTCATCGCAGCCGTCGGTGTGTGGAGGCATGCAGCGTCGGACGAACGCGCCCAAGCCCTCGCTCAATCCTCACTCGAGCGAGAGGAAAGCGGCTCCACACCCGTTGCGGCAGGCCCGTCCCCATCCGCACCCGCATCCGCAGGGGAACGCACCGACGATGTCGTCGTCTACGTCTCCGGTGCGGTCGCGTCCCCGGGGGTGCTGTCCCTGCCAGCCGCCTCTCGTGTCATCGACGCCATCACTGCGGCGGGAGGCGCGCTCCCCGAGGCCGACCTGGAGTCGATCAACCTCGCGCGCATCCTTGTCGATGGGGAACAGATAAGGGTCGGCGTCGTGGGGGAGTCACAGCCTCCCGCGTCTGCGGGGACGGGCACCGACGCGCAGGCCTGTGTCCGCTTGGCCACCGCGACCGAGACCGAGCTCCAGACCCTACCCGGCATTGGGCCTGCCCTCGCACAGCGCATCATCTCCTACCGATCCGCACACCCACGCCTGACCTCCGTCGACGAGCTCGACGACGTGCCCGGCATCGGCCCATCCCTCATCGAGAAGATCCGACCGGGTGTGTGCCGATGAGCGACGCCCAATGCGCTCCCCGCATGATCGACCTGCGCCTCGCACCAGCAGCTGCCGTGACCTGGGCAGCCACCTGGTGGGCGACAGACCACCCTGCGCCATGGGCGGCGATCTGCGTGTGTGTCCTAGCCTCGCTGAGCTGCGCCGCCTCCTACATGCACTCACACCGAGACCGGAAGGCCCCCAGGCACGCCCTCACCCCACCCAGGTCCGCCCGCCTCGGCCTCGCACTCCTCCTCGCATGCGTCGCCTGCGCGCTCGCGGTCGCATCCACGGCCCGCCGGCACTATGACGCCGACCCTGCCCGCCGCGACTCCGGCCCCATACACGCGCGCGTTGTTCTCCAGGCCGACCCAGCCCCGGCCTCGTCTGGGTTCTCCGCGACACGCAGCGCCCGCGCGCGTATCGATGCCGTCTCCGTGGGGGAGGAGTGGCTCCCCGCCAGCGCCACCGCGCTCGTGCGTGCGCCCGGTTGGCGGGATGCGGCGCGAGGAGACGTCTACGAGGTATGGGGAAGCCTCGACACAACCTTCGCCGCCGACGCGCCATCGGTGGGAACGATACGAGTCAAGCGCGCCCAGCTCATCGAGCGGCCCGGCGGCCTGTCCGCCTGGATGCGCTCCACCCACCGGGCCTTCGCTAGAGCCTGCGCGCCTCTGCCCAGGGATGCGAGCTCCCTCGTCCCGGGCATGGCGATCGGAGACGACCGAGGAATGCCCGCAGACCTCGCCCAGGCCATGAAAACCACCTCCCTCACCCACCTCACCGCCGTCTCCGGGTCCCACATCGTCATCATCCTGGCGACCATCACCCTCGTCATCCCACCGCGAAAACCCCTACGCATCACCGCCACCATCCTCGTCCTGGGAACAATCCTCATCCTCGTCGGCCCAGAACCCTCCGTTGTGCGCTCCGTCTGCGTCGCAGCCGTCGCCGCACTTGGACTCATCCTCGGACGCGACGGCCAATCCATCGCCGCCCTCTGCGCGGTCGTGATCGCCACCCTCCTCATCGACCCCTGGTCATCCCACTCCTACGGATTCGCCCTGTCGGCGCTCGCCGCGCTCGCGGTCGTCGGCCCCTCCGCAGCGCTGGTGCGGCGGTGCAGACGGCGAATACGAGGGGACACGCGTGTCGGGAAGGCGCTGCGTCGGCTCGTGGAGATGGTGTGCGTGCCCGCCTTCGCGGAGCTGGCGACCGCGCCGCTCATCGTGTCGCTGTCCGGAAATGTGCCGGTGTGGGGGATCATTGCCAACGTCCTTGCCGAGCCCGCCGTTCCGGTTGCGACCATAGCGGGGCTCACGGGCGCGCTCATCTCCCCGCTGAGTATTCGCGCCGCCTCGACGTGCGCCGTCGTTGCGTCGTGGGCGACCGCGTGGATCGCAGGAGCGGCCCGGATGTGCGCTTCACTGCCCGGAAACGGGGTGCACGTGCCCGGTGGATCCTCGACAGTCGTGGGCGTGTACGCCTGCTGCGGTGGTGGATGGATCGCGTGGCGGGCATGGAAGCGGTGGGGATTCCCGATCGTCAATGGCAACGAGGCCTGAGTGTTCAGTGTTCACCGCCGGGTAGCCGAGACTGCGCAAGGGCGATGCAACCAGGTGACACCTGCCACGAGGAGTGTCTGCCCACAGCGAAGACAGACGCAGATGAGCTCGCTCGGTGGTAGGTTAATTTAGTTACCGTTTCAGTGGAAAGGCAGGAAGGCGTGGCAGCACGCGGTTCGCGTCCGGCGCCGCCAGCCCAGATCACGCTGGCACCCATCGTGTTGATCAAAGGCCCCGAGGGCCTTCTCATTGACCGCGCCCTCGACCAGCTGCGCGCCCTCGCCCACGAGGCTGATCCCAATCTGGAGCGCACGGACATCAACGCGGCCACCTACCAGGCCGGACAGCTTGACGTCATCGCGTCGCCCTCGCTCTTCGGCGAATCCCGCATGGTCATCATCCGGGACCTGGAAACGATGAGCGATGCCCTCGCGAACGATTTGATCGCCTACGCCGGTGCGCCCGCTCCTGACGTGTGGATGTTCCTGGCACACCCCGGCGGCAACGCCCGCGGCAAGAAGGTCATCGACACGATCACCAAGGCCAAATGGCCCGTGATCCCCGCCGAACCGCTGAAAAACGACCGCGACAAGCTGGCACTCATCGCCTCCGACGTGCGCGCGGCGCGCCGCCAGATGGACACCGAGGCCCAGCAGGCCCTCGTGGACGCACTCGGCAACGACCCGCGCGCGATGGCCGGTGCCCTGGCCCAGCTGCTCTCCGACGTCAGTGGACGCATCACCCTGGAGGACGTGCGTCGCTACCAGGCCGGGCGCGTCGAGGCAACAGGCTACGACGTAGCGGATGCTGCCGTCGCGGGCAACTCCGCGAAGGCCCTGACTCTCGCGCGCCACGCCTTCGCCACAGGCATTGCCCCCCAGCTGCTCGTCACCGCCCTGGCCATGAAGTTCCGCGCCATGGCGAAGGTCTCCATCGGCGGATCCGCATCCCCCCTCAAGATGGCCCCCTGGCAGGTCGACCGAGCCCGGCGCGAGCTGCGCGGCTGGTCCGACGCCTCTCTGGCTGGTGCCTTCGGAGCCATCGCCACGGCTGATGCCGAAACAAAGGGTGCCTCGCGCGACCCGCAGCGCGCCATCGAAAAAGCACTGATCACCATCTGCAGGCTGCGCGGGCGCTAAGTGCGCGCCCGGGCCTCGTCTATCGGATGGCCGTAGGGAACGAACAGGAGACACATGAAGACGATCCAAACGCTGGTGGGGAGGCTGCGCGAGTTTAAGAAACCTGCGATCCTGACCCCGTTGTTCATCATCGGGGAGGTCATCCTCGAGTGCCTGATCCCGCTGACCATGGTCTCGCTGGTGGATGCGCTCGACGGCGTGTCGCTGAGCCCCGTCATGCGCTTGGGCCTCATCCTCACCGGACTGGCGTTCGCGTCGCTCGCGTGCGGCATCCTGGCCGCGCGTTTCGCGGCGACCGCCTCGGTGGGCCTGGCGAAGAATCTGCGTCAGGACCTCTTTTTCAAGGTGCAGGACTTCTCGTTTGCGGACATCGACCGCTTCTCCACATCCTCGCTGGTCACCCGCATGACGACGGACGTCACCAACGTTCAAAACGCCTTCGGTATGATGATCCGCATCGCGGTGCGCGTGCCCCTCATGATCGTCTTCTCGATCGTCATGGCGTGGCGGATCAACGTCCAGATGGCCCTCATCTTCCTCGGGATGGTGCCGGTTCTCGCCATCATCCTCGCGGCCATCGTGCTCATCGCCTTCCCGATTTTCCGCCGCATCTTCAAGAAGTACGACGCCCTGAACAACTCCGTGCAGGAGAACGTCGCCGCAATTCGCGTGGTCAAGTCCTTCGTCACCGAGGAACACGAGACCACGAAGTTCCGCGCCGCCTCGCAGGACGTGCGTAAGGACTTCACGAACGCCGAGAAGCTCATTGCGCTTAACAGCCCCATCATGATGTTCTTCATCTTCGCGGCGATCATGGCCGTCGACTACGTCGGCGCCTCGATCATCGTGAACTCGGGTGGGACCGAGCTGACGAAGGGCGGCCTGACCGCTCTCATCACCTACGGCATCCAGATCCTCGTGCAGATGCTCATGCTGGCCTTCATCTTCGTCATGGTGACGATGGCCGCCGAGTCCGCGAATCGTATCGCCGAGGTCCTCAACCACGACCCGTCGCTTTCGTCCCCCGCTAATGGCGCCACCGAGGTTGCGGACGGCTCCGTGGTCTTCGAGGGTGTGTCCTTCAAGTACTCCGAGAGTGCCGAAGAGAACGCGCTGTCCGACATCGACCTGCGTATCGAGTCGGGCTCGACGCTCGGCATCGTGGGCGGCACAGGCTCCTCCAAGACCTCGCTCATCCAGCTGATCTGCCGCCTCTACGACGTGTCCGAAGGATCCGTGAAGGTCGGTGGGCGCGACGTTCGCGACTACGACCTGAGCGCCCTGCGCGACGCGGTCTCCGTCGTGCTGCAGAAGAACGTTCTGTTCTCCGGCACCATCAAGGACAACATGCGCTGGGGCAACCCGGAGGCGAGCGACGAGCAGATTGAGCACGCGTGCAAGCTCGCGCAGGCCGACGAGTTCATCCAGCAGCTGCCCGGCGGCTACGACTACGTCATCTCCCGCGGTGGCACCAACGTGTCGGGCGGCCAGAAGCAGCGCCTGTGCATCGCCCGCGCGCTACTGAAAGACCCGAAGATTCTCATCCTGGACGACTCGACTTCCGCCGTGGATACGAGGACCGACTCGCTGATCCGGGCAGCCTTCGAGACCGAGATCCCGGGCACGACGACGATCATCATCGCCCAGCGCCTGTCCTCGGTGAGCCACGCCGACCAGATCATCGTCCTCGACGACGGTCGCATCAAGGAACGCGGCACCCACGAGGAGCTGATGGCAGCGGGCGGGGAGTACCGAGAGATCTACGATTCCCAGAACGCCGCGAGCGAGAGCGAGGTGGCCTGACATGGCACGCACCCACGGTCGTCCCGTTGAGAACGACGGCGAGAAGCTCGAGGGTATCGAGCATCCCTTCGGTCGCCTCATGGCCTACGTGTTCCGCCACTACCCGGTGCGCATCAGCCTGACGGTCGTGTGCATCATTACGGCAGCTGTGGCCTCGTCCGTCGGCTCGATCTTCATGCAGCAGATCGTCGACAACGTCGTGACCCCGGGCCTCGAGAGCGGCTTCGATGCCGTGCACGGCACGCTCGTGCGCCTCGTGGTCACGATGGGCGTCATTTTCAGCGCCGGTGTCATCGGCAGCTTCATCTACACCCGCGCCATGGCGATCGTGACGCAGGGGACGCTCAAGCACATGCGAGACGACATGTTCGACTCGATGGAGCGCATGCCCCTGCGATTCTTCGACACGCACCCGCACGGCGCGATCATGTCGACCTTCACTAACGACACGGACGCGATCCGACAGCTGATCGGCCAGTCGATCCCGACGCTCATCCAGTCGGGCCTGACCATCGTCGTGCTCATCGGCACGATGCTCTACTACTCCGTGTGGCTCTTCCTCGTCGTCCTCGTGGTCGGCGCTCTCATGGCCTTCCTGACCGGAAAGCTCGGCGGGCTGTCGGGTCGCTTCATGAAGGCACAGCAGGGGGCTCTCGCCGACGAAGAAGGCTTCATCGAAGAGATGATGGACGGCCAGAAGGTCGTCCAGGTCTTCAACCATGAGCAGGACGCCAAGGATGAGTTCGTCGAGTACAACGACAAGCTTTTCGACTCCTCTCAGAAGGCGAACATCTACGGCAACGTGCTGATGCCTGCCCTGGGCAATATTGGCAACATCATGTACGTGGTGATCGCCATCGTTGGCGGCGTCATGATCCTGGAGCAGACGCCGAACATCCACGTCTTCGGTGTCGACGTCATTACGGTCGGCGTGGTCGTGTCCTTCCTGGGCATGGTCCGTAACTTCTCGCAGACGATCGGCCAGATGTCGATGCAGGTCCCCATGATCGCCATGGGTATGGCGGGCGCGGGCCGCGTGTTCGCCCTCATCGACCAGGAGCCCGAGGAGGACGAGGGCTACGTGACCCTCGTGCGTGCGCGCGAGCTGCCCGACGGCAGTCTTGAGCCCACCGAGGAACGCACGGGAATCTGGGCGTGGCGACACCCCCACAAGGCCGACGGCACCGTCACCTACACGCGCCTGCGCGGCGAACTGGTCATGGAGGACGTCGACTTCTCCTACGACGGCGAGAAGCAGATCCTGCACGACATTACCCTGTGGGCCAAGCCCGGTCAGAAGATCGCCTTCGTGGGCGCCACGGGTGCCGGCAAGACGACGATCACGAACCTGATCAACCGCTTCTACGACATCGCCGACGGCAAGATCCGTTACGACGGCATCAATATCAACAAGATCCACAAGCCGGACCTGCGTCGCTCCCTCGGCGTCGTCCTGCAGGACGTCAAGCTGTTTACGGGCACGGTCATGGAGAACATCCGCTACGGACGCCTGGACGCCACGGACGAGGAGTGCATCGCCGCTGCGAAGTTGGCCAACGCGGACTCCTTCATCCGGCGCCTTCCCGAGGGCTACGACACGATGCTGACCGGCAACAGCTCGAACCTTTCGCAGGGGCAGTCTCAGCTCCTGTCGATCGCGCGCGCCGCCGTGGCCGACCCACCGGCGATGATCCTCGACGAGGCGACCTCCTCGATCGACACGCGCACCGAGGCCCTCGTGCAGCAGGGCATGGACAACCTCATGGAGGGACGGACGGTCTTCGTGATCGCCCACCGCCTCTCGACGGTGCGCAACTCGGACGCGATCATGGTCCTGGACCACGGTCGCATCATCGAGCGCGGTAGCCACGACGACCTGATCGCCCAGAAGGGCGTGTACTACCAGCTCTACACGGGCGCCTTCGAGCTCGAGTAAGCGTTGACGGATCGACGCAGCCTCGGCCTCGCTTGACGAGGTCGGGGCTTCGTTGTGTGCGCCCGGCGCGGAGCGTGCGGGTGATGGGGTGGGTTGAGCGACCATGCCTACTCGCGCACGGGGAAGTGGGTAGGGGAGTGGGTATACGACAGCGGGCCGCCCAGTGGGCGGCCCGCTTCACGTCAAACTATCGTTCGCGCTCAGTCACCGAGCGAGGCAACGCGACGAGCAAGCTTGGACTTGCGGTTCGCAGCCTGGTTCTTGTGGATGACGCCCTTGGAGACGGC
>CAUVIG010000030.1:0-16440 GCA_963551745.1 uncultured Actinomyces sp. | reverse complement strand
TGATCTTCCGCTCCCGCGGCCGCTCCTACCGCGAGCTGCCCCTGCGCTTCTACGAGCTGGGCCACGACTACCGCTACGAGAAGAGTGGCGTCGTCCACGGCCTGACCCGCATGCGCGGCTTCACGCAGGACGACTCGCACACCTACTGCACCCCCGAGCAGGCCTCCGAGGAAATCCGTACGCAGATTGAGTTCTTCCTGTCGATCCTGTCTGCCTTCGGTCTTAAGGACTTCTACCTGGAGCTGTCCACGCGCGACGAGGACGGCAAGAAGAAGGACAAGTTCATCGGTTCGGACGAGGATTGGGCGGCTGCCACGAAGGCGCTCGAGGACGCCTGCGCCGCGACCGGTCTCGATCTGGTTCCGGATCCGGGCGGCGCCGCCTTCTACGGCCCCAAGGTCTCTGTGCAGGTCAAGGACGCGATCGGCCGCACCTGGCAGATGTCGACGATTCAGTACGACTTCAACCAGCCCGACCGCTTCGACCTGGAGTACACGGCGGCCGACGGTAGTCGTCAGCGCCCCGTTATGATCCACTCCGCGAAGCTGGGCTCCGTCGAGCGTTTCATCGGCGTTCTCACCGAGCACTACGCGGGCGCGTTCCCGGCGTGGCTCTCGCCCGTCCAGGTTCGCCTCGTCCCCGTCGCCGAGGCCTTCGATGGCTACGTCAAGGATGTTGCTGCGAAGCTGCGCGAGCGCGGCGTGCGCGTCGAGACCGACCTGTCCGACGATCGCTTCGGCAAGAAGATTCGCAACGCCTCCAAGGACAAGATCCCCTTCACCCTCATCGCCGGCGGCGAGGACGTGGAGGCGGGCGCGGTCTCCTTCCGTCTGCGTGACGGCTCGCAGCACAACGGCGTTGCCGTTGATCGCG
Source organism: uncultured Actinomyces sp. (assembly GCA_963551745.1). Classification (GTDB taxonomy): domain Bacteria; phylum Actinomycetota; class Actinomycetes; order Actinomycetales; family Actinomycetaceae; genus Pauljensenia. The sequence goes on along the minus strand of CAUVIG010000030.1, from coordinate 15,567 downwards.
CGGTCGATCTGATCGCCTCGCACATCGCGCAGCGCAACAACGCCGACCAGATCGACGGCCTCGACGAGGCGTGAGTCTCATGAGCCGCGACGCCGGTTCCGATGTGATCGGTACCTTGAACGGCCCGTTGCCGACCGAGGATGCCCGCTCGCTGGCGGGCGTCCCGGACGGCTTCGGTCGTTTCTGGACCCCCTATCGGATGGCCTACATTCGTGGGGAGGGCAAGCCCGCTGACGCGTCGGATGTCGGGTGCCCGTTCTGCACGGCACCCGGAAAGGACGACCAGACGGCACTGATCGTCTACCGCGGTGACACGTGCTTCGTGCTCATGAACTTGTTTCCTTACAATTCCGGGCACCTACTCGTGTGCCCCTATCGTCACGTCTCCGACTACACGGAGCTCACCGACGAGGAACGCGTGGAGCTGGGCAACCTGACGGCGACGGCCATGCGCGTCACGCGCGAGGTTGCATCCCCGGCCGGCTTCAATCTGGGGATGAACCAGGGTGAGGTGGCTGGTGCCGGCATCGCCGCCCATCTCCACCAGCACGTCGTTCCTCGCTGGCTGGGCGACGCCAATTTCCTGCCGATCATCGCTCAGACGAAGGCCGTGCCTGAGCTTCTCGAAGATGCTCGAGCGCGCCTCGCCGCCGCCTGGCCGAAGGAGGACTGATGCTCGGAAATCACGGGCGTTCCATCACGAAGGCTATCTTTACGCCGCTCGCTCGCGTTCTCGCACGAGTGGGTGTCACGCCGAATATGGTCACGGTCGCTGGCACCGTTGCGACGGTTGCCATCGCCGTTGTTTGTCTGCCACAGGGCTGGATCTGGCAGGGGGCCATCGGCCTCGCCCTCGTCATGTTCGGTGACTCCGTGGACGGCACTCTCGCGCGGATGACAACGGGTGGCACGCGCTTTGGAGCCTTCCTCGATTCGACGCTTGACCGGCTCGGCGATGGTGCGGTGTTTGGCTCCCTCACTGCCTACGCGGTCTTCCAGATGGACGATTCGCTCGTTCGCACGTGGTCGATCATCGCGGGCATCTGCTCCATCGTCGGCGCCGCCGCCGTTCCCTACGCGCGCGCCCGCGCGGAGTCCGTCGGCGTCGTCGCCAAGCTGGGCATCGCCGAGCGCACCGACCGGCTCATCATCGGCATGGGCACGGCGATTCTCATGAGCCTCGGGCTGCCCGAATGGATCTTCGCTGCCGGTTTGACTTGGGTCGCCTGTGCGTCGTTCGTGACCGTTTGTCAGCGTATTTGGTTCACCGCCCGCCACATCGACGAGGAAGCCCAGTGAGTTTTTCGCCCCTGTCGGCAGCCTTTGCGATTGCGCCCCGCCTGCCGTTGCGCATTGTGATGCGCATGGCGGACACTGGCGCATCGATTGCGACCAGGCGCGGGGGCGCCGCGATCGGTCGACTGCGCGCCAACATGGCGCGTCTGACCGGAACGGAGCCGTCTGCCGACGAGCTTCGCGCCGCAGTTCGCTCCCACATTCGCAACTATGCCGAACAGCTGATGCTTGGATCACGTCGCGGAGCGCCGTTGCTCGAAGGAGTTTCCTTCGAGGGCTTCGAGGCCTTGGTCGCGGCCAGCGAAGATGGCCCGGTCGTGCTTGCTCTCGGACACTCCGGCAGCTGGGATCGCGCCGGCGCGTGGGTGTGCGCACACGGTCGTGGCATCGTGACCGTGGCCGAGAAGGTCGAACCGCCCTCACTGTTCGAGCGTTTCGTGTCGCTGCGCGAAGGCCTCGGCATGGAGATCATCGGCGTCGCGAAGGGTGAGTCGGTCTTTTCTACCCTGATCGAGCGTGTGCGCGGCCGCAGCGTCATCATCCCGCTTCTTGCAGACCGGGATATTTCGGGTTCGGGTATCGAGGTCGACCTCGGTACGGGGCGGGCACTCGTCGCCGCGGGTCCCGCTGCACTCGCGACCAAGCTGGAACGTCCCCTCTTTGTCGCCTGCATCATGTACGAGAACGAGACGCCGACCGGGGCCGATGTCCGCGTGCGTTGTGTTGGGCCGATCAGTGCCGATGACCAGGAACGTCCCTGCCTCAACCGCGTCGAGGCGCTCACACAGGCATGGGTAGACGAATTTGCCGCCATGATGGCGTCGAAGGCGCAGGACTGGCACATGATGCAGCGCGTGTATGTGGAGGATCTTGACCCCGAGCGTCTGGCGCGCGCGAGGGCTGAGCACGAGAGGAAGAATCGATGAAGATTGGAATCGTGAACCCGTATTCCTGGGATGTGCCCGGGGGAGTGGGCTTCCACATTCGAGACCTCGCATTGAAGCTGCGGTCCCGCGGACACGACGTTCATGTACTGACGCCGTCTACCTCGGAGGACCTGCCCGAGTGGATCACGTCCGCCGGTTCGTCCGTGTCGATTCCCTTCAACGGATCGGTGGCCAATATTTCTGTGAAACCGAAGGCGCTCGCACGGACGCGCCATTGGCTGGCAGATAACGATTTCGATGTCGTGCACGTCCATGAGCCTGTCGTTCCCTCGGTGTCCATGGCAGCCGCAATGCTATCGAGTGCTCCTCTCGTCGGTACCTTCCACGCGGCCCTCGGACGGTCGGTCTCGCGCGCAATTGCGTCGGTTCCCATGCGCCTGTACATGGAACGCATCGGAGTGCGCATTGCCGTCTCGGAAGAGGCACGACGCACACTCATCGAGCACCACGGCGGCGATGCCGTCATCATCCCGAACGGTGTTGAAACTGCCTCGTTCCGCAGCGCGCAGCCCCTTCAGCAGTGGGTAGCGACGGACGAACGTCCGGTCATCGTGTTCCTCGGACGCCTCAATGAACCCCGGAAGGGCCTGAGCATTTTCGCCGGAGCTATCGCTGGTGTTCTCGAGCGTTTCCCGGGTGCCCGTTTCCTGATTGCCGGACGCGGAGACGCTCCGGAGATCCGCCAGGCCGTCGAGCGTTTTGGTGATTCCGTGTCGTTCCTCGGCGGAATCAGCGACGAGGAGAAGGAATCCTTGCTCGCGGGCGCCAGCATCTACGTCGCTCCGCAGACGGGCGGCGAGTCTTTCGGCATCGTCCTCGTCGAGGCGATGGCGGCCCGTACGGCTGTCGTTGCTTCGGATATCCCCGCGTTCCGCGCTGTTCTTGAGGAAGGGCGAGCCGGCGCGCTCTTTGAGACGGGCAACAGTGACTCGCTCGCACGTACGCTCGTCGACCTGCTCAGCGATCGTGAGCGTCTTGAGGAGCTGTCCGCTTCCGGAGCTCGCTCATCGGCGCAGTACGACTGGGAAGTTGTGGCGGATAAGGTCTTCGAGGTTTACAAGCTGGCGATCGCCATGGGAAGCCCCGCTGACTCGGGAACGCGCCGGGCACGTGACCTGATCCGAGGCCGCGGAGAAGAAGGGGAGGAACTCGCATGATCTCACTGTCCCCCTGGCTGCTTTTCGCTATCGTATTCGCCGTCATCACGCTGTCTGTCGTCGCTGGATTCGCGATTACGCGTGCCCGCAGGTTGGACCGGCTCCATCAGCGCCTCCTTGCGTCGCGCGACTCTCTGTCACGCCTCCTGCTGCGCCGGGCCTCTGAGGCAGACCTGCTGTGCCGCAGCGCCGGTCTGGAAGGCTCTGGCCTCGCCGACGCCGCGCGTGCCTACATTCAGGACGGGGGAGACCAGCTCACCACCGATGGCCTCGACCGCCGAACTGCGGCGCAACGCCAGGGCGATCGTGTCGAGGTTGCGACGCGATTGGAGCGTGCATCTGCCGTGTCTCGAGCAATCCGTGAGACTCTCACCACCGAAGAGCGGGCGCGGATTGCGTCGGATCCTGGGGCCGGCGCGCGCCTGGAAGCATTGGATGCGACGTGCTACCGCATCGAGCTCACACGCAACGTGCATAACGTGGATGTCGCGGGAGTTCGCGCCCTGCGTTCCGCACGAATGGTAAAATTGTTGCGACTGGCCGGGCACGCTCCGATTCCCGAGCCCATTGACTTTGATGATGACACGCAGACGGGCGGACGAGGTTACTGACATGCACGCGACCCACTGGGGAGGGCCCGGCGAGGACTATCGCCTCAGCAAGATCAGCAGCGCCACCATTGACCCCACTGACGGCGTCTCGGCACCGGCCCCCGACGATGTCGCTCCAGTCTGGCAGCCTCCCAAGGCGCCGCACTCCTTCCCCTGGTTCGAGGTCGTCATGACGACGATCGGCGTGCTGGGGACCATCGGCATCATCATCTACGGTTTGGCGCCGCAGTCGTCTGGTGTCACAGCCTTCGTGAAGACGACGCTGCTGTCCCTGGTTGCCCTCGTGATCGTCGTCGGCTTCCTCCAGCGGATCGATCGCTGGGAGCCCGAACCGTGGACGACGAAGCTTGCGATGTTTCTGTGGGGCGGGGGCGTGGCGACGCTGTCGTCGATGATCATGAACACGGCGCTGAGCGAGGATATTGCCGCCACAATCGGCGACTTCAACCGTGCGGAGGCCCTCGGCGCGTCATTCATCGCGCCCCTCGTAGAGGAGACCCTCAAGGGGATCGGCGTCCTCATCATCGTTGTTGTACGCCGCAACTCCATCAACTCGGTGCTCGACGGTGTCGTGTACGCGGGGTTCTCGGCGGCTGGGTTCCTTTTCTTTGAGGACATCCTCTACTTCCTGCGCACCGAATCGGAAGGAACAAAGACCCTCATAGTGGTATTCGTTGTTCGCGCTCTGATGGGACCCTTCCTGCACGTGATGGCTACCTCGATGACGGGTATCGGTTTGGCGCTCGCCCTCCTCAGGTTCAAGCGGGGCTGGTCGAAGACCGCTATCGTCATCGTCTTCTGGTTCTTCGCAATGCTCATCCACTTCGTATGGAATGGCAGTGCTGCTTTAACCGGATCCGGATTGGGCTTCATTGCGATGTATCTCGTGGTGGGTATTCCCGGGTTTGTCCTCTGGTCGGTTCTGCTGCTGCGCGCTGCTCGCCGGGAGGCTCTCCACATTCGCGACGGCCTGGTCCCGTACGTGCGCACCGGATGGGTCCTTCCCGGCGAAGTGTCGATGGCGACCGATCGTCGCGCGCGTCAAGCCGCCTTCAAGTGGGCTGCCCAGGGTGGTCGGGATGCGAAGCGTGCGATGCGCACCTTCTTGTCCGACCTGGCCTCCCTCGGCCTTGACCAGCGCCTCATGGCTCGCCACGGCGCAGATCCCTCGCGCATCGAAAACGATCGTCAGTTGCTGGCTGATGCCGTCGAAAACCGGCGCGAATTCCTGCGACTGACCTCGATCGCGGAGCAGCAAAAGGACGTCACAAACGCCGTGGCAGGTCACGCGCAGGGCGCCTGATGCGCAGTATTCAGCTGGGGAAAAAGGTCAGAGCCGAGAAAACGAGGCGAGATCTGGCTTCCCGGCGGATTCCGCTGCGGGGTCTTGTGCATGAGCGCCTTCTCACGGCTGTTCCATCGCCCTCTCATAGGTGACGCATAGGAACATGGGGCACGATGGGGGTGACAGAAAGGAAACCTAAGTGACTGATGAATTGTCGACGCGCCCACGTTCCTGGGCGTTGATCGTCTGCTCCATCGTATTGATCGCAGTGAGCATCCGGGCGGCTATCTATGAATTTACGCAAGCCCTCGAGGGCGTCTCGTCGTCCGATGCCTGGCTCGCGCTTGGCGCCTCGACGCTGAGCGCAGTCGTGGGGCTCGTATTCCTCGGTGCGTGGGCGCGCATGAAGCCTTCGGTTCTCGCATGGCTGGCCGCGTTCGGCTGGGGAACCGGTGGCGCGCTGATCTTTGCGGGATACGGTAACGGCTTCATCGACGCTGCTGTCGCGTCGAGCAGCCTGAGCGATGATGCGGTTGATGTCGTGACGTCCGTCGTCACGGGGCCCCTCGTCGAAGAAACAGGTAAGGGAATTGGCGTTCTGGCGCTGATCCTCGCTGCGCGTAAGGTACTCGATCGCCCTGCGCAGGGCGGCGTGCTCGGCGCGCTCGTTGGGATCGGTTTCGCCTGGGGTGAGGATATCGGCTACTACGTGAGCGCCCTTGAAGACGGGATGAGCGGACTGTGGGAGTCGTTCCTGGCGCGCGCGCTGCTCGGCGCCTACGGGCACGCTATTTTCACGAGCTTGTTCGGCTACGCCCTGGCGTGGGCGGTGCTGCGTGCAAAGAATGTCTTTGTCGGATTCCTCGGCGCGTCCGTCGGATTCGTCGGAGCCCTCGCGCTCCATGCCCAAGCAAATGGTGTAGGATTCCTGGCTCCCGAGGACTCCTGGAACCTGACCTACGGCGCGATTGAGATCCCCGTTCTCATCGTGAGCGTCGCCCTCCTCGTGTGGGGCTTGCGACGCCACCGGGCTACCCTGGAGGCATGAGCACACTCGACTGGCCTGTGGACGCGGATGGCTATCCCCACCGGGAGGCCGCCCGCGTCCTCCTCTTTGACGACAGCGGACGGGTCCTATTGGCCAAGGGCCACGATGAAGATCAACCGGAGCGCTTCTGGTGGTTTACTATCGGTGGCGGGATCGAAGAGGGCGAAGATCCGCGCGCCGCTGCCGTGCGTGAGGTGTTCGAAGAAACCGGCATCGAGCTGGCCCCTGACGACCTGGTGGGTCCCGTCCTCTACCGGACCGCCGAGTTCGACTTCCTGGTGGTCACCGCCAGGCAGGACGAGTGGTTTTTCATCGCGTATGCACCCTCGACCGCGCTGAGTCGGGACGGATGGACTCAGCTGGAACGCTCTGTCATCGACGCTCAGGCCTGGTGGGATATTGACGAGGCCGCGGCCCAGATCGATGGAGAGATCTACCCGGCGCAGATCCTCGAGTATGCCCGCGCCTGGCGCGATGGGTGGGATGGGCACATGATCCGCTTGACCGACACGCGCGAACCCTAGCGTTTCCAACTAGGCGAGGCCGAGGGGAGCGATCGCGAGAGACAGATCCGCAGCGTTGAGCTGGATCGACACCTGTTCGCGCACGGCGGGCTTCGCGCAGAACGCGATACCGACCCCGGCCTCGTGCATCATGGGGATGTCGTTCGCCCCGTCACCGATCGCGACCGTGCGCTCAAGCGGGACACCGAGGGACGATGCCCATGAACGCAAGCATTCGACCTTCACCTGGGAGGTCACGATGCGCCCCAGTACGCGGCCGGTCAATACGCCACCGACAACCTCAAGGCGATTTGCCGCGTAGAAATCGATGTCGAGGGAGGCCGCCAAGGGAGCGACCACTTCCTCAAATCCGCCCGAGACGATGCCGAACCTTCCGCCCGCCCGGTGGACCGCGTCGATCAGCTCGCGCGCACCCGTTGTGGGGGTAATGGAAGCTAAGACATCACCGAAGACAGACTCGGAGACACCCGCGAGGGTTGCAACGCGCTCGCGCAAAGACTCCGCGAAATCAAGCTCGCCATTCATCGCACGAGAGGTAATCTCCGCGACGCGTGCCCGCGTGCCCGCAGCGCCCGCGAGCTCCTCGATGACTTCCTGGGAGATCAGCGTCGAATCGACGTCTGTGACGACGAGGCCGGGCGCCCCGCTGGCACACAGCAGCGGAGCACCCGGCTCATCGAGACGGTGAGTCATGCTCACTTGCGGACGACCGCACCCTTGGGAACGACCGTAATACCGGACTTGGTGACGGTGAAGCCGCGCTCGCGATCGTGCTCAAGATCGACGCCGACGACGGCGCCTTCCTCAACGACGACGTTTTTATCCAAAATCGTCTTCACGACCCGCGACGAGCGGCCGATGCGACAGCCATGCATGACGACCGAATCCTCGATCTTTGCCCACGAGTGGACGTAAGTGTTCGGGGAAATGACCGAGCGCACGATCTCGCCACCGGAAACGATGACGCCGGGGGAGACGAACGAGTCGATCGCGTGTCCCAGACGATCCGCATCGCCGTAGACGAACTTAGCCGGCGGCAGCGAGCCGTCGATCATCGTCATGGTCGGCCAGTCGCGGTTGTACAGGTTGAACACCGGGTGTACCGAGATCAGGTCCATGTTCGCCTCGTAGTAGGCGTCCAGCGTACCTACGTCACGCCAGTAGTCGCGGTCGCGGTCGGTCGAACCCGGCACGTCGTTGTCCTGGAAGTCGTAAACGCCGCACTCGCCGCGCTCGACGAACCACGGGATGATGTTGCCGCCCATGTCGTGCTTCGAATCCGGGTTAGCAGCATCCTCACGCAGAGCGTTGACCAGATCCTTCGTGGTGAACACGTAGTTGCCCATGGAGGCGAGAACCTTGGTCGGATCGTCGGGCAGGCCCACCGCGTTCTTCGGCTTTTCGAGGAAGTTCTTCACGACCCCGTTCTCGCCGTCGATAACACCGAGTGCGGAAGCCAGCTCAATCGGCTGACGGATGCCGGCCACCGTGGCGGGCAGGCCCGAATCGATGTGGTGCTGGACCATCTGCGAGAAGTCCATACGGTAGATGTTGTCCGCACCGATGATGACGATGTACTCCGGCTGTTCGTCGTCGACGATGTTGAGCGACTGGTAGATGGCATCCGCGCTACCGAGGTACCAGTGTGGGCCGCGACGCTGCTGAGCCGGCACAGGGGCAATGAAGTTACCGAGTAGGGGAGACGTGTACCAGGTCTTTGTGACGTGGCGGTCGAGCGAATGGGACTTGTACTGCGTCAAGACAACAATCTTGAGGTATCCGGAATTCACGATGTTCGACAGCGCGAAATCGATCAGACGGAAGTGGCCACCGAACGGAACGGCAGGCTTTGCGCGGTCCTCCGTCAGGGGCATCAGTCGCTTACCCTCACCGCCCGCGAGAACGATTGCCAGGACGTGTTTGTTTGCCATGTGGCACCTCTTCGTTGGTTGAATGGACCTGCATCGGCGCGGGTCCATGGGAGTGGTCACACTGTATTACAAATGTCTATCGATTGCTATATCGTCTCGTTTTCGACCAGCGGTGACGTGAGATCGGATACGATGTGTCTTACATGTCGCTCCCGTCGGAAGGACCCCACCATGCGCGTTGATCTCCTTACCCGTGAATACCCGCCTCACGTCTATGGAGGAGCCGGTGTCCACGTGCTCGAACTGGCCAAGGTCCTACGTGGCCTCGTCGACGACCTGCGCGTCCAGGCGTTTGACGGTCCGCGCGAACCGGGCACCGATGGAGCCGACCCGGGCGTGACGGGGCATGCTGATCTGCCTCAGCTCGCCGGCGCGAACGCCGCCCTGTGCACCCTCGGTGTCGACCTCGAGATCGCCGCCGCGTGCGAGGGGTCTGACCTGGTTCACTCCCACACCTGGTACGCGAACTTTGCCGGACACGTTGCATCGCTTCTCGGCGACATCCCGCACGTTATCTCTGCCCACTCGCTCGAGCCGCTGCGCCCGTGGAAGGCCGAGCAGCTCGGTGGCGGCTACCGCCTGTCCTCCTACGTGGAGAAGACCGCCTACGAGGCTGCGAGCGCGATCGTCGCCGTCTCGAACGGCATGCGTGACGATATCCTGCGCTGCTACCCGGGCGTTGATCCCGAGCGCGTGCACGTCATTCACAACGGCATCGACCTGAACAAGTGGCACGCCCCTGAGGGGGAGGCGGGCGAGGAGCTGCGCGCACGCTTACTCGCCGAGCACGGTATCGACCCGTCGCGTCGCACGGTCGTGTTCGTCGGCCGCATTACCCGCCAGAAGGGCCTGCCCTACTTCCTGCGCGCCGCCCAGCTGCTGCCCGATGACGTTCAGCTCGTGCTGTGCGCCGGCGCTCCCGACACTCCCGAGATTGCCGCAGAGGTGGAGGGCCTCGTCGCCGAGTTGCGTTCGCGTCGCTCCGGCGTCGTCCTCATCTCCGAGATGCTTCCCCAACCCGAGGTGGCAGCGATCCTGTCCTCGGCGCAGGTCTTCATCACGCCGTCGGTGTACGAACCCCTTGGCATTGTGAACCTCGAAGCCATGGCCCTGGGCCTGCCTGTTGTCGGCACCGCGACCGGCGGCATCCCCGACGTGATCGTCGACGGAGAGACCGGCTACCTCGTCCCGATCGAGCAGATGCAGGACGGCACGGGAACGCCGCTTGATCCTCGCGCCTTCGAGGAAGCGATGGCCGATCGCCTGGTGCGTGTCCTCGACGACCCTGAGCTGGGACGTCGCATGGGTGAGGCTGGCCTCGTTCGCGCCCGCGATCACTTCTCCTGGGAAGCGATCGGCGTGAAGACCGCCGAGCTGTACCGTTCGCTCGTTTAGGGCGCACGTCACCCGTCAGACGACTAGGCTGGATACATGACTTACGTCCTGAATCTTTCTCACGTGTCTCTCCAGCGCGGGGACACGCAGGTCCTCTCCGATGTCTCATGGTCGACGCGTCCGCGCCAGCACTGGGTCATCGTCGGCCCGAACGGCGCGGGTAAGACCACGCTGGCGCGCGTGGCCTCGGGCCGTGTCGCTCCCGATAGTGGAGAGGTGACGGTGTCCGAGACCGATCTGTCGCATGCCGACCCCGGCGAGATCGCGACGCGCGTGGGGCTGTCCTCCGCTGCGGTGGGGGCTAAGATCGTGCCGACTCAGTCGGTCCTCGACACGGTCCGCAGCGCCGCCTGGGGCCTTGCCGTCGCCCACGACGAGGAATACGAGCAGGTTGACGATGAACGTGCCCACGCGCTCATGGACATTTTCGGTGTGTCGCACTTGGCCCAGCGGGAGTTTTCGACGCTCTCCGAGGGTGAGGCCCAGCGTGTACTGCTAGCGCGCGCCCTCATGACCGACCCGGAGGTGCTCATCCTCGATGAGCCGACGTCGGGCCTCGACCTGGGTGCGCGTGAGCTGCTTATCGGCGCTCTGTCAGAGATCATGGCGGGTTCGAAGTCCCCGCAGGTCATCCTGGTCACGCATCAGATCGAAGAGATTCCCGCGGGCGTTACGCACTGTGCGATCATGTCGAACGGCGCGATCACGCATCAGGGGCCGATTGAAGACGTCCTGACGGGTGTCAACCTGTCCGAGGTGTATGGCATGCCTCTGCTCGCCGGCAGTACCGATGGGCGCTGGTGGGCACGCGGCGTGACCGACTGAAAGGGATTGTGTGATGAGTACCTGGTGGCTGTGGATTCTTGGCGCCCTCGTCTGCGGAATTATCGAGGTCATGAGCGTGAGCTTCGTGTTCCTCATGTTTGCGATCGGTGCGCTGGCCGCGGGCATCGCGGGCGCGTGCGGCGCAAATCTGATGGTTCAGGCCATCGTCTTTATTGTCGTCTCGATCGCTCTTTTGGTCATCCTGCGTCCCTTCCTCAAGGGGCGGATCGAACGGTCCAGCGGTTACGTTCCGAGCAACACTGACAGTCTGATTGGCAAGACCGGTTACGTGACCGAGGCTGTGGGAGAGCGCCACGGGCGCATCCAGTTCTCCGGTGGAGAGTGGAGTGCACGCACTGAGGGGCCGACGCTGCCCATCGGTGCCGAAGTTCGTGTTGATCGCATCGACGGTGCAACCGCTGTCGTGAGCGCGCTCAGCCCGGCCTCTGGCGCCCCGACGCATCCGTACGGGGACTCGGCCTCCTGATCCCGCATATCTTGTTTTTTCACTGACGTAAGAAAGGAAAGACGCTGTGAATTCAGATGACATCATTGGCAACATCGCCGTCATCGTGGTGCTTGCCGTCATCATTTTTGTCGTGGTCTCGCTCGCCCGTGCAGTGCGGATTGTCCCGCAGTCGCAGGCGTACGTTGTCGAGCGCCTTGGCCGTTTCCAGGCGGTCATGCAGGGCGGATTTCACCTGCTGGTCCCCTTCGTGGACCGCGTCGCCGCTCGTATCGATCTGCGTGAGCAGGTGGCGAACTTCCCGCCTCAGCCCGTCATCACCGCCGACCAGGCGATGGTCTCGATCGACTCCGTCATCTATTTCCAGATCACGGATCCGCGCAGCGCGACCTACGAGGTCGCTAACTTCCTGCAGGCGATCGAGCAGCTGACCGCGACGACGCTGCGTAACCTGATCGGTTCGCTGGACCTGGAGCAGACGCAGACGTCGCGTGAGTCGATCAACAAGCAGCTGCGTGGCGTCCTTGACGAGGCCACGGGCCCGTGGGGTATTCGCGTGACCCGCGTGGAGCTCAAGTCGATCGAGCCACCGCCGCGAGTTTTGGCCGCCATGGAGCAGCAGATCACCGCGGAGCGCACGAAGCGCGCGACGATTCTGACGGCCGAGGCCGAGCGTGAGGCTCAGATCAAGAAGGCCGAGGGTGCCAAGCAGGCCGCCGTTCTGGCCGCCTCCGCTCAGCAGGAGGCCCAGGTTCTGCAGGCCAAGGGCCAGAAGGAGGCCCTGGTCCTCCAGGCCGAGGGTGCCCGCCAGGCGCAGATCCTGCGCGCACAGGGTGAGTCCGAGGCCATCCAGACGGTCTTCGCGGCGATCAACGCTGGCAAGGCCACTCCCGAGCTCCTGTCCTACAAGTACCTCGAAATGCTGCCGAAGATCGCTGACGGCCAGGCGTCCAAGCTGTGGATGCTTCCCTCCGATCTCACCGGCGCACTGGAATCCATCTCGAAGGGTTTCAACTTGGGCAAGTAGACTGAAGCCATGCCGGGTCGACCGCAGTCCCTGCGGTCGGCCCGTTCTTTTCTCAACGGGAGGATACCGGTGGATTCGCATCAGGAATACGTGCTGCGTGAGGTCGCGCAGAAGAATATTCGTTTCATCCGGTTGTGGTTCACGGATGTTGCGGGCGTCTTGAAGTCGATTTCGATTGACCCCGGCGAGCTTGAGGAAGCGTTCAGCGAGGGGATCGGCTTTGACGGCTCGGCCGTCGAAGGACTCACGCGCGTTTACGAGTCGGACATGCTGCTCAAGCCGGATGCGTCGACGTTCCAGTTGCTTCCGTGGCGTTCCAACGAGGACCCGGTTGCTCGCATGTTCTGCGACGTTCTCATGCCTGATGGCCGCCCGGCTCCTTCGGATCCCCGAGGGGTTCTTGAGCGCGCGATGGAGCGCGCCGCCGATGCTGGCTTCCGTGTGATGATCCATCCGGAAATTGAGTTCTACTTGCTGCGTCAGCCGGTGACGCCCGATCGCATGATCCCTGTCGATCAGGCGGGCTACTTCGATCACGTGGCGCGCGGTGATTCGAACGACTTCCGGCGCCGCGCCGTGCGCATGCTTGAGGACATGGCGATTCCGGTTGAGTTCTCGCACCACGAGGGTGGACCGGGGCAAAATGAGATTGACCTGCGAGCCGTTGACCCCGTGCGCGCAGCGGATAACATCATGACCGCGCGCACCCTGATCGAGGAGGTCGCGCTGCGCGAGGAGCTCGTCGCGACGTTCATGCCCAAGCCCTTCATTGAACACCCGGGCTCGGGCATGCACACGCACCTGTCGCTGTTCGAGGGCGAAGAAAACGCGTTCTTCTCTCCGGCGGGCCAGTACCGGCTCTCGACGACGGGGCGCCAGTTCATTGCTGGCCTTCTGGCGCATGCCGAGGAGATTGCGGCCATCACCAATCAGCACGTCAACTCCTACAAGCGCCTGTGGGGTGGGGGAGAGGCGCCCTCCTACGTGTGCTGGGGGCACCTGAATCGCTCGGCTCTCGTGCGTGTTCCGCTCTACAAGCCCAAGAAGGCGGCCGCCGCGCGCATCGAGTACCGTGCCCCCGACCCGAGCGCGAACCCCTACCTGGCGTTCGCGGTCCTCATCGCGGCGGGACTCGATGGCATCGAGAAGAAGATGGAGCTCATGCCTGAGGCCGAGGACAACGTGTGGGACCTGTCGGATCGTGAGCGCCAGGTGATGGGTATTCACGCCCTGCCGGCGTCGTTGGCGGACGCCGTGCGCGCCATGAAGAGTTCCGACCTGGTGGCCTCCACGCTCGGCGAGCAGGTGTTCGACTACGTTATCCGTAACAAGCGCAAGGAGTGGATGGAATACCGCCAGCAGATCACGCGTCAGGAGATCGAGCAATTCCTTAAGGTCGTTCCACGGTGACACCCGACGAACTCCGGGTCTCCGGTTTCCTGGAACCGCAGCGCTCCCTCACTTATTTTGAGGATCTGCCGGGCGGAGCCGAGGTGTGGGCGGCGGGCCTGGGGGCGAGCGCCGACCCCGATCAGGGACTGCTCGCGGTGATCCGTCTGCACGAGGCTGACCCCGGCCTCGTGCGGGGGCTCGTCGATGATCCTCGTGCGCGCGCTCGCCTGTGTGCTGTCCTGGGTGGTAGCCAGTGGCTGGGAGACTACGTCATCGCTGATCCCACCCGAGCGACCGCGATCTGGGAGGAACCCGGCGAGGCCGCGCAGGTGATGCTGGCGTCCGTGGGAGCCACCCGTGTGGATAACGGTGCCGCCGTTGCATCGAAGGACGCTCGGGTGGATGATCTACGCGGCGCGTATCGCCGGGTCCTGCTGTACCTTGCCGCCGATGACCTGACGAGTGACGATCCTGAAGGGCTTATGCCTCAGGTCGGTCGGCGTATCGCCGACCTGGTCGACGCGACCCTTGAGGCCAGCCTGGCCCTGGCGAGGCGAGACATCGACCCGCAGGGACTCATCCCCTTCGCCATCATCGCAATGGGGAAGACTGGAGCCCGCGAACTCAACTACATCTCCGACGTCGATGTCGTCTACGTCGCCGAGGCCGGGGCGGACGGGGATGAACGCGTGGCCCTCGAGGTTGCGACCCGTCTCGCGGCGGCGATGGCTTCCGCCTGTTCGGGCCCCGGAACGGAAGCGCCGCTGTGGACGGTGGATGCGAACCTTCGACCCGAGGGGCGCAACGGAGCGCTCGTGCGCACCGTTGAGTCGTACCGGCAGTATTGGGACAAGTGGGCTCAGACGTGGGAGTTTCAGGCGCTGCTCAAGGCTCGCGCCTGCGCGGGAGACCAGGGCGTCGGGCGTGCCTTCGAGGAAGCCGCGCAGCCCTACGTGTGGAGTGCCGCGACGCGGGAGGGTTTTGTCGACGCTGCGCGCGCGATGCGCCGTCGCGTCGAAGACAACATCTCGCGTTCGCACGTGTCGCGCGAGCTCAAGCTCGGGCGCGGCGGTCTGCGAGACGTCGAGTTCACCGTCCAGCTGCTTCAGCTCGTTCACGGTCGCACCGACGCCTTCTTGCGCGTGAGGTCGACGCTGGAGGCGATCGAGGCGCTGCGCGAGGGGGGCTATATTGCACGCAGCGACGCGCATCAGCTCGCCTCGTGCTACCGATTCCTGCGCGCCGTCGAACACCGCACTCAGCTGCCCCGCATGCGTCGCACGCACCTGATTCCTGACAAGGAGCGGGAGCTGCGTGTCCTTGGACGTGCGATGGGACCCCTTCGTTTCGCGGACGCGCAGTCGATCAGCGTTGCCATCGACGAGGTTCGGGCGCGCGTGAGGGCTCTTCACGAGGATGTATTCTACCGTCCGATCATCGCTGCAACGGCATCGCTGAGCGAGGACGAGGTATCCCTGCACGCGGACGGCGCGCGGGACCGACTGGCGGCGATCGGCTACCGGGATCCGGCGGGGGCGCTCACGCACATCGGAGCCCTCACACAGGGGACGAGCAGGCGAGCGGCGATTCAGCGCCACCTGCTTCCGGTGTTTATCTCGTGGCTCGCCGGCGGGGCCGACCCCGACATGGGCCTCCTCAATTT
>CAUVIG010000029.1:0-16516 GCA_963551745.1 uncultured Actinomyces sp. | reverse complement strand
GGTAGTGGAAGAACTCCGCGCGGCACATGCGCCGGAACGCCGAACCCGACAGGTCGCGGGCCTGCACCGCCAGGTAGCGCCACAGGTTCAGGTACGTGATGAAGTCCGAATGAGGGTCGGCTAGGCGCGCGTGCGAGGCGTCCGCCGTACCCTGATGCTCCGCCGGGCGCTCGCGCACGTCCTGGATCGACAGCGCCGCCACGATGACGAGCACCTCCGAGGCGCAGCCCAGACGCTGCGCCTCCAGCAGCATGCGCCCCAGGCGCGGGTCGATCGGCAAGCGCGCCAGGTCCCGTCCGATGCCGGTGAGCCTGTACTGGGACGAGGCCGGGGCCGCCTCCGCAGACTCGCGATCCTGCGCGAGCGCGCCGATCTCCACGAGGAGGGCCACGCCGTCGCGCACCGCGCGCCGATCCGGGGCGTCCAGGAACGGGAAGTCCTCCACCGCGCCGAGGCCCAGGGACGCCATCTGCAAGATGACGCTGGCCAGCGACGTGCGCAGGATCTCCGGTTCGGTGAAGCGCGGACGCGAGAGGTAGTCGGCCTGGGAGAACAGGCGGATCGCCACGCCCTCCGCGACTCGGCCGCATCGGCCCGCGCGCTGGTTCACGCTGGCCTGGCTGACCGGCTCGATCGGCAGACGCTGCACCTTCGTCTTGTTGGAATAGCGGGAAATGCGTGCCAAACCCGGGTCGATGACGTAGCGGATGCCCGGCACCGTCAGCGACGTCTCCGCCACGTTCGTCGCCAGGACCACGCGGCGCAGGCGGTGCGGCTCGAACACGCGATGCTGCTCGGCAGCCGTCAGCCGCGCGTACAGGGGCAGGATCTCGATGTCTCCCGGGCGTGCGCCCTTGTCGTCGCCCGCGCGCCGGCCTCGTCCCTTCAAGTGATCGAGGAGGGCCACCTCAGTGTCGCGGATGTCGCGCTCGCCGGGCAGGAAGACCAGGATGTCACCGTCGCCCTCCGCGCTCAGCTCGTCCACCGCCAGGCAGATCGCGGTTTCCACGTCGATGTCCTCTCCCATGCCGTAGCCCAGCGTCGCCAGCTCGTCGTCCGGGTCCTCCAGGACCAGCTGCATGGGGCCGGAGCACTGCTCGTCTGCGCTTTCCTCAGCTTCCTCCGCCTGCGCCGACGAGGCCTTGGACGTGTGCGACGAGGGCGTCGTCGGGCCGAGGGGACGGTAGCGGATCTCCACCGGGTACGTGCGGCCCGAGACCTCGATGACCGGCGCCGGCTCGATCAGGCGGCCCGAGCCGGGGGTTCCCTCCCACGTGCCGAAATGGCGTGCGAAACGGTCCGAATCGATCGTCGCCGACGTGATGATGACCTTCAGGTCCGGGCGGGCGGGCAGCAGGCGCGCCACGTAGCCCAAGATGAAGTCGATGTTCAGGCTGCGCTCGTGGGCCTCGTCGATGATGAGCGTGTCGTAGCGGCGCAGCATCGGATCCGATTGGATCTCCGCCAGCAAGATGCCGTCCGTCATGAGCTTGACGAGGGTCGTGGGGCCGACCTCGTCCGTGAAACGCACCTGGTAGCCGACCACCTGGCCGCTCTCGCGGCCCACGGTCTGGCCCAGTTCGTCGGCGATGCGATCCGCGACGGAGCGCGCCGCGAGCCTACGTGGCTGGGTGTGCCCGATCATGCCGGCCACGCCTCGGCCCAGCTGCATGCAGATCTTCGGCAGCTGGGTCGTCTTGCCCGAGCCGGTCTCACCCGACACGATGACCACCTGATGGTCGCGGATAGCGCTCGCGATCTCGTCGCGGCGGGCGCTCACCGGCAGGTCCGGGAAGGAGATCACCGGGATTGCCGCCGCGCGCTCGGCGAGTTGCTCCGGCGTGAATGGCTTGAAGGGGCGCGCATGCTCGCGCTGGGGGCGCTTGCGGCCCTCGCGTCCCCTGTTGTCTCGGCTTGCCCGGCCCCGCCCCTCTTGCCTTGCCTGGCCTCGGCGGCGCCCGCCGTCGGTGCGACCGTCGGCGGGGCGACCCGCGTTGTGAGAACGAGAGCCGCGCGCGTTGGGCTCGGACGGAGGCGTGCTAGGGCGAGAGTCAGGCATGATAGCGCCAGTCTAGTCGCTGGCCAGAGGCGAGCGCCGCCCGGCACCCGGTGGCGTGAGACCACCGGGTGGGGGAATGTGTCACGTGCACAGGACCCGCCCGCGTGTCGCGCGTCAGAGGGTGCCGGTCGATGAGGGCGTCTCGCCCTACAGGTCCTCGTCGAAGCGAGTCACGGGAGGCTCCAGGCGCAGATCCACGAGGTCACGCGCAAGCTGGTCGATCTCCTCGCCCAGGTGCACGCGCTCCCTCCACGAGGCCGGGATGCCCTCGATCCCATAGAAAGCGCCTCCCAGCTGCCCGTAGATCGCGGCGTTCGTGTCCGAGTCACCACCCATGTTGGCGATCGCCAGGGTCGCATCCTTAAAAGACGGGAAATCCAGGAGGCCGTGCACCGCCAGGCGCAGGCCGTTCACGATGTAGCCGCCTGCTTCCGCCTCCCACGAGGCGCGAACCTGCGGATCCGAGCTAATCACCCGCGCGGCCATCTCGTCGAAAGCCGCACCCGTCGACGCCCACGACACGTCCATGAGCTGCTCCGGGGACCAGCCCAGCAGAGCGCCCACCAGCAGGGCCGCGAAGACCTCGGTGGCGGCCTCGGCCTCGACCGAGAAGTGCGTGTCGCGCGCGCTCAAGCGAGCGGTCGCGACCACCTCGCGCGGGGAACGCGAGCGGAAGCCCGCGATCACCATGGGTGCCAGGCGCATGATTGCGCCGTTTCCCGCGCTCTTCGTGCGCTCGGCGGTCACCGGCACACGCTGTTCGTGCTCGAAATCGAACAGCGCGGCGCGCACCTGGCTACCGATATCGAAACACCTGTCCGTAGAGGAGCGATACCCCTTCGAAAACCAGCGCTGGTAGCGCTCCATCACGTCAAAAGAGTCGTAGCGGCCCTGAGCCAGCAAGGAATCCGCGATGCACAGAGCCATCGAAGTGTCATCCGTCCACTGACCGGGCTTCAGCAGGAACGGGCCACCGCCCACCATGTCCGTGATCGGATCGAAGGTGCCCGCCCACTTGAACTCGTTCGTGGTGCCCACCGCGTCGCCGACGGCCAGGCCCATGAGGGCGCCGCGCGCCCGAGAAAGAAAATCCGTCATGCCCCTAGTGTGGCACAGGGGACCTCCAGCTGGATCCCGGCGTCCGCCGTGCTTGCCCTCCGCAGGCAGCCGAGGTCAGGGGAACGCGCGAGTCAGCCCCGGCCTCGTCCCTGGCGTGGAAGACTCAGGCGATTGACGTCCCGAACAGCCAGCCCAGCAGGTAGGTGAGGCCGGCGGCGCCGTAGCCCACGATGAGCTGGCGCAGCGCGCGGGGCGCGGGGGACTGGCCGGACAGGATGCCCACCACGCCGCCCGTGAACAGCAGGGCGACGCCGACGATCACGGCCGCGACGGCGATCGCGGTCATGCCGGTCATGCCCAGCAGGTAGGGGATCAGTGGGAAGAAAGCGCCCACCGCGAAAAAACAGAACGACGACAGCGCCGCCTTCATGGGCGTGCCCACCTGGTCGCCCGCACCGTCCGACTCGGGGCTGCCGCCCAGTGCGGCGCGTACCGCGATCGCGCCGGACTCGCCGGTCGCAGGCTTGGCGAGGCGCGCGAAGACCTGCTTTGCGTGCCGCTCGGCCTCCTCCTCGCTTTCGCCACGCGCGCGGAACACGAGAGCCAGTTCGTTCGCGTCCACGTCCAGGTCCGGCACCGCCTGATGCGCGTCCGGGTCGGGGATCGAAGCGTCGAGGAGTTCGCGCTGACTGCGCACGCTCACCCACTCGCCCGCCGCCATCGACAGGGCGCCCGCGAGCAAGCCCGAAAAGCCCGTCAAGAGAACGACGTGAGGCTCCATGCCCGTCGCCGCCACACCCAGGACAAGAGCCAGGTTCGACACGAGGCCATCGTTTGCACCAAAGACCGCTGCGCGGAACGTACCCGCCAGGGTCTCGCGGGACTTCGCCGCCAGGGAACGGATGACCTCGGCGTGAATATGCTCATCCGCCTGCATGTGCGCGGGCACGTCGTCATCCACGTCGCGGGCGGAACGCTGCTCCGCGCGCTGGGCCATCGCCAGAATGAAAATCGTGCCGAAAAGGTGCGCGAGGACGGACGCGGCGCGCGTGCGCAGCGGCGGCTTGGGGGCGGGTAGGGCGTGGTCGCCCAGGCGCACCAGCCAATACTCCTCGTGGCGGCGCTCCGCCTCCTCAAGCTGCAAGAGGACCGCGCGCTCCTCGCCCGTTCGGCGCTCGGACAGGTCGCGGTAGGTGCGAGCTTCCATGCGTTCCTCGGCCAGGTGCTTGCGCCAGCGCTTAATCTGCGCGCGCGTGGGTTCCTGGGTGTCGAGCTGGGGGTCTGCGCTCACGGCCTCGTTTCCCACAGCGCTCAACGCTGCGTCGTGGAGGAGGCGGCCTGCGCGTCGACCGTTGTCGGCTCGGAGGCGGGAGCGCCGAACAGGCGTTCCTTGACGGCGTCGGCAACCTTATCGGTCACCTGTTCGCCGCCCGCACGCACGAGGTCGGACATCTTCTGACCCGCCGCATCCAGGGGGCGTGCGACGATCGGGACGCGGCGTAGCTTCGAGGCGTTCGCGCGGATCTGCTCGTAGCGCTCGCGGCCTGCTCGGGTGCCCAGGATGTATCCGATGCCAACTCCGATGAGGATTCCAGTCTTGGTTCCCATGAATGTCCTTCTCTCGCTGCAAGTGGTGGGGCGTCCCGTCGTGGCGGCTGTTTCGCAATCCCCGTGGGCGCGGCTTCCACCGGCTCGTATGTGACCCATCTTAGTGGCGCTGTTCGCCGCGCCGCACGATCCTCGTTCTGAGTGGGGAATATTCACGGATGCTTCTCGTCTCAGGGGACCCCTTGTCACATTCGTGCACAGTGTGGGACCCTCTTTCCGTGAGTGGTCCTCACACGCTATGTTTATAGCGTGAGCCAGATAACGATTGAGACGCCCCGGGGAGTATCCCTCTCCGGTACATTCACGCGTCCCGTGGACTGCCGCGACGCCGCGGTGATCTTTTCTCACACCTTTTTGTCGGATCGTCACGCATCGGGTATGTTCGACTCACTCGGTCGCGCATTGCGTCGTGCCGGCTATGCGACGCTCACCTTCGACTATTCCGGCCACGGTGCCTCGGGCGACGAAATCATCGCCTTCGATCCGCTCATCGAGGACTTCCGCTCCGCGTCCGGCTGGCTCGCCGACCAGGGATTCGCACGCCAAATCTGCGTCGGCCACGAGTTCGGCGCCGCCGTCGCGCTGCGCTCACGCCCGCCCGCCGTGCAGACGTACGTGCTGGTCTCCCCGGTCCTCGGCCCTCTGTCCTACGACTGGAACCTCGTGTTCTCCGACGTGCAGCTCTCCGACCTCGAGCACCACGGTGCGACGACCGTGCCCGACGACTCCGAGTCCGTGCGCCAGCAGTTCACCATCTCCAAGCGCACCCTCGCCGACATGTCCATGGTCTCCGGCGAGGACGCGTTGCGCGGTCTCAGCGTTCCGGTGCTCATCACGCACGACTCCTTCGACGAGGAAACCGGCCTGCTCGACCGCACGCGCGAGATCTTCCACCTGCTGCCCGACGGCTCCGTCGTCGAAATGACCACTGCCCCCGATGGCATCGCGGGCGAGTACACGCCGGTCGAGGGCGTGCCCGTCATCGACGAGGCCGTGGACCGCGCGCTCGCCGCCTCCGGTTCGGCGCACCTGCCCGCCCTGTCGGATGTTGCTGCAGAGTGGGCGAGCCGCTGGGTGCCTGTGAGCCGCTGACCACTGGCTGGGCTGTGCCCTGTGGGGCCTCGCGTTGCTTGTGGCCTCGTTGGGGTTCCGGGCGTCGGATGGCCTGGCCGCCTGCGAGGCTAGGCGGTCTCACTTCGCTGTGCGCCGCGTCTCGAAGCCCGCCCGTGCCTTCCGGTCCCTCCGGCGCCCTCCACACCAGTGGTGCTGGGTCGCTGATGTGCGGTCGTGCGCCTCGTCTCGAGGCTCGGCCAGGCCTTGCCACCGCTTACCGACACCGCAGCCTGGCCCCACCCGATTTCGCACGTAATTCCCCCATGGCTCTTTCAAATGCTGAATTTAGATCGTTGGAATTGCAACATTCTCAGGCTTTGTTGAAACTCGCCCAATTGAATTACGTGCGAGTTTTCTGAGGAGCAGGCATGTGGCTGCGCGCGGCGCGGTTGTCTGAAACCGGTGGCACCTTTGCTCGTGTCTACTTGCGTCGGATTGAAACCCTTGTCGCCTTTGCGGGTGAGAAATGGGTGTGTTTCACGTGTCTTTCGGTTGCAGTGGTGCCACCGGTTTCAACGCTTGCTGTTCAGGGGTGAGCAGTGGTGATGGTGGTTTCAAAGTCACCACGTCGCCGCGTCCTGCGTGCGAAAAAGTTCGCCCTGCGCGGCCTGATGTGGGGGCGAGCGTGAAAAAGTTTGCCCAGCGGGCTGAAAACACCCCATATTCGGCGTTTTATGGCGTGCCGGGCGAACTTTTTCGCGGAACAGCCGCCGCGGGGATCCCGCTGGGCGAACTGTGTCGCAGAAATGCTCCTCAAGGAACTGTGTCGGGCGAATCTGTGCCGCCGCCGGCCACCTACCAGCCGCGCACTAGCTCCACGAGAGCTGGGGAAGCAAGCCACTGCCTCGTGCCGAAAGACGACACCGACACTGCCGCTACCGCCGACGCGAAGCGGATGAGGCGCTCCGGGTCCGCGTCCCCGCCGCGCTCGATCGCCCACGTGAAAGCCCCGTGGAAGGCATCGCCCGCCCCCAGCGTGGAGGCGTCCGGGATGGCTTCGACGGGAACCGCGCCGCTCGCGCCGTCCCACCAGTACTGCACGGAGCGTTCACCGCGCGTGCGCACCGTGCGCGCGATGCCGAAGCCTCGCAGGAACTCGGCGACCTCCGCCCCATCCGGGTGCGCCATCAGCGGCGGTGCGAAATCTTCGGATACAACGGCGATGTCGACGAATCCCAGCAGTGGAGTGAGCCAGTCCTTCCATGAACCACCATCCAGGATGCGCGGGTGCGGCGGACGCGCCTCGAGCAGGGCGAACGGGTCCTCCCCGTCGACCTCGGGCACGCCCAGGGTGAGGGCCGCGTGCGCGAGCGTCGGGTTGTGTCCGTCGATCAGGACCGCGCCGACGCGCTCAGGCAGGTTGGACGCGATCTGCTCCGGGTCCGCATCGAGTCGCGCGTTCGTGGAGGCCACCATGCGCCCGCTCGGGTGCTCAATGATCGAGGACACGGCGGGCTCGCGCGACGCGCGGGACGAGGCCGTGGCCAGGTCGCCCGCGCCGGGAGCGGGGGACGTGGCAGGTGCCGTCGCGTCCACGACGCGCACGCCCACCGCCGCAAGGTCGGCCGCAAGGAAGGCTGACACCGGGCCCTCGCCGAGGGCTGTCAGCAGAGTCGGCGCTTCCACAGAGGGCAGGGGAGCGCCCGAGGCGGCCCCGGCCTCGGCGGTAGGACCAGAAGAAACGCGCGAGGCGGCGCACAGTGCCGCGTACGTGACGGCTGCGTTTGTCGCGGGGCCGCCGGCGGCCATCGTGAAGTCAGTCGATGTGACCTTCAAGGATGGGTCCGGCACGTGGTCGAGTCGATGCAGGACATCCAGGGTCGTGAGCCCGGCGAAGAGTGCAGTCATGGGGATATTGTCGCACCCGGTCACCGAGCTAGAAAGCATGGTCTTGGCCCTCGCTGCCAGGCCGACAAACCCTGTAGCATATGAATAACGACACTCATCGACTCCTCCGGATCGCCATGCACCTGCTCGACGCGCTGAATAACTCCCTGCCCGAGGTCTTCCGAGCCATCGATCTCATGGGCGTTCTCCTCAACGGAATCCTCGGCGGCAAAGTTGCCCGAGAACGCAACTTCGACGCCGTCGGCTTCTGCATTCTCGCGATCATGACGGCGCTCGCGGGCGGCATGATCCGCGACATGTTGCTGGCGACGCGCACGGGAGCACCCGTGGCGATCACGGACCCCTACTACCTGTGGTTCGCCATTGTCGGTGCCCTCATCGCGATGGCCTTCCGCATGGATTCGCGTGCGTGGTCGGTGCTTCTCGTCATCGCCGACGGCATGGTGTTGGGCTGTTGGAGTGCGACCGGCGCGATCAAGACCCTCGACGCGGGCTTCGTGATTATGCCGGCGATCCTCCTGGGCATTATGACGGCGATCGGTGGCGGCATGGTCCGAGACATCTCCGCAGGCCTAGTCCCGCGCGTTTTCGGAGGCAACAACCTCTATGCCACACCAGCCTTCGCGTGTTCGCTGGTGACGGTCGTGTTCTGGCACGTGGGCCAGCCGGTCCTCGGCATGGGCGCGTCCATCGTCGTTGGCCTCATCTTCACGGGAATGGCGCATTGGCGCCGCTGGAGGCTCCCGCAGACCCGTGAGTGGACCATCACTCTCACATATTCGCAGCTGAAAGCTCTGCGTAGAGCCAGACGTTAGTATGGCGGTGTGAATCCCAAATCAACATCCGTTCCTTCGTCCCCCGCTGCGTCGGTTTCCGCGTCCGAGCGGAAGCGTTTTAAGACATGGCACCTGTCCATGATGGCCCTGGGCCTCGCCATTGGCGCTGGCTTCTTCCTTGGTACCGGTTCTGCGATCCACCAGGCAGGACCCGCCGTCATCGTGTCCTATGCGCTGGCCGCCATCATCGTTGTGTCGGTCATGCTGGCGCTCGCTGAACTGGCCTCGTCCTTGCCGACGACGGGTTCCTTCTCGTCGTACGCCGAGGCCGGGATCGGCCGGTGGGCGGGCTTTACGATCGGCTGGCTGTATTGGGTCATGCTCATCATGGTGTCGGGCCTGGAAGTCACGGGCGCGGCAACGTTTTTCGTCGGCTGGTTCCCGTCGGTCCCGCAGTGGGTGGTTGCCCTCGTTATTGTCGTTGTTATTGGCGGCATTAACCTGCTGGCGGCCGGGCAGTACGGCGAAATCGAGGCCTGGCTGTCGATGATGAAGATCGTTGCGATCATCGCCTTCCTGGGCATGGGCGTCTACCTGGTTGCGCGCACGGCGATCGTCGGCCCGCTGCCGGGCCATGAGGGCGTCCTACAGAACGTCCTGGGACACGACGGATTCATGCCGAACGGGCTGTCCGGCGTTGCCGTGGCTCTCCTGGCCGTTATCACGTCCTTCGGTGGCCTGGAGATCGTCACGATCGCCGCCGCCGAGGCCGAGGATCCCCGTGCCGCCATGACTAGCGCGATTCGCTCGGTTGTCACCCGCATCCTCGTGTTCTACGTCGGCTCCGTCATTCTGCTGATCGCGCTGCTGCCGTGGGACAGCGAGGCGATGAATACGAATGCCTTTGCCGCCGTTCTCGAGATGGCGGGTGTCCCCGCGGTCGGGACGCTCATGAACGTCATCATCTTCATGGCGCTGATCTCGGCGTTCTCCGCGAACATCTACGCCTCCTCCCGCATGGCCTACTCGTTGTCCGCGCGCGACATGGGACCGCGCTGGCTGCTGGGCGCTTCGGCCTCCAACAAGGCTCGCGCACGCTCCGTCGTTGAGGCTGCCCTCGAGGACGACGAGGCCCTCCTGGCCACCGAGCTCCAGGGTGACATCGAGGCCGGACGGACCCCGAAGCGCGCAGTCGGCCTCGTCGTCGTGCTAGCGCTGCTGGCCGTCCTGGGCAACTGGTACCTGCCCGGTTCGATCCTGACGATGCTCATTAACGCGATCGGCATGGTTCTGCTGATCGTGTGGACCTTCATCATCATCTCGTTGATGCGCTTGCACCCCTCGCTGGAGCGCTCGGGCTCTCTCGTGATCCGTATGCCCGGCTGGCCGTGGCTGCCGTGGCTGGTTCTCGCTGGCCTGGGTGGGATCGGCGTCCTCATGCTTATGAGCGACGAGGGCCGGGCTCAGTTGGTCTCCATGGGTGCGCTGACGCTTCTCATCGTGGCGATTTATTTCGTGCGCCAGCTGGTGCTTTCGCGTCAGCGTGCCTAGTTATCCACAGGCATCCACCCGCCGGGACGTAGATGATGGTGAGTGGGTGCATCATGATGGCATCCCGGGTGGTCGGGGTGCCCTCATTGCGTGGGCGTTGTGAGAGAAGGGACAGGGAGATGGCGCGCAAGCGGCGCAGGAGCATCGGGGACACCGTTCTCCTGCTGGTGATTCTCGCGGCCCTCGTGTGGGCGTTCGCGCCGGGCGTGGGCTGGGACCTACTGGGTGTGCGATCGCGCCTTGGTTGGCCGCCGCTGCGCAGCGGGCAGGCCCTGGCTTCCCTCCCGGACAGCGAAGCTGCCCGCCAGCTGCGTGAGCTCACGGTGCGCGAGTCGGTCGACAACCCCGATGCTCCCGCATACAAGCGCGAGGCCTTCGGGCAGCGGTGGGAGGACACCGACCACAACGGCTGCGACACTCGCAATGACATCCTCGCCCGCGACCTGGCGCGTCCCACCTTCAAGCCGGGCACTCGCGACTGCGTCGTCCTCTCCGGAACCCTCGCTGAGCCGTACACGGGGGCCACTATCGAGTTCCAGAGGGGGGATAAAACCTCGTCCCTGGTGCAGATTGACCACGTCGTCGCACTCGCGGACGCGTGGCGATCGGGGGCCTGGCAGTGGGATGCTCAGCGCCGCCAGGAGTTCGCCAATGACCCTGAGAACCTACTTGCGGTGGACGGGGCCGCGAACGAGGACAAGTCGGCATCATCTGCGGACCAGTGGCTGCCGCCGAATGCCGCGTTCCGTTGCGACTATGTGAAGCGTCAGATCGCCGTTAAGAATGCGTATGGGCTGAGCGTCACGCGCGCCGAGCAGAACGCTCTCGCCGAACAACTGTTAGCCTGCACCGGGTGAGTGAGGGCGCGCGATTATCCTGAGTTTGGCGTGGTGCGCGCGCAATTTTGACCAACGATTTTCAGCTGATTCCCAGCCGTTTTCTCACACTATGTTCATCGAGTGTGCAATGGGGCGCATGTCCGCGACATCGCTGGATAATGCCGGTAATGTTCCCCTGAGGGGGAGAGGTGACATGTACAC
Organism: uncultured Actinomyces sp.; assembly: GCA_963551745.1. GTDB lineage: Bacteria > Actinomycetota > Actinomycetes > Actinomycetales > Actinomycetaceae > Pauljensenia. The sequence goes on along the minus strand of CAUVIG010000029.1, from coordinate 5,462 downwards.
GGCAATCAACTGGGCGCTTGATCTGGGGCTATACGCTGGTGTCTGTGCGATCGCGTGCGCGCTGTGGTGGCTGAGCGGCCGTCGAAAAGACCGTGCTCGACACAGTTCCCAGGCAGCGACTTCCGATGCGTCTTCGGCACCGCGCCCGAGCGGCTCGGATTTGACGGTCTCCTACGCCCTGCCGCTCATCTACCGTCGCTCAAAGCAGACGGGGGCGCTCCTACCTCGCGAGGAAAACCCGGACACCCCGACCACGTCTGAGATCCCGGTGATCGCTGCCCCCGCCTCGTCGAAGTGGAGGCTCCCGCGCGCCCTGCCTCTCGTCTGGATCCTGTACCTTGCGGGCCTGCTCATTTTCACGCTGCTGCCGCTGCCGTCAGACCCGGTGGCCGCGTGTGCCGCGATCATCCACTGGGATAACTACACGCCCTTCGGCTCGTTCGTGGCGGTCGTCCATCAGTTCCGCGACGGGGAGCCCCTTCGTGCCAGCCTGTATGCACTGTCGATCCTGCTCAATATCGCCCTGTTTGTACCGCTGGGTGCCCTCGCGGAGACAACGTGGCGCATCCGTCGCATGCGCCGCGCGCCCGAGGACGGGCCCGCCGACGGGTCTCGCCTGGCCCGTTCGATTCCGCTCCGCCGCCTCCTCGTGTGGGTGGCGATCGGCTGCGCCGTCTCCTGCCTCATTGAGCTGACGCAGTACACGGGCCTCTTCGGCGTTGTTCCCTGCACCTATCGCGTCGTCGACATCGACGATGTCATCATGAACACTCTCGGCACATACCTGGGAGTGCGCATGCTGGCCCTCATGGCGCGCCACTCGCGCTTCATGGGCGCGTAGGGGCTCTACAGCCAGCCGGCCGCGCGAGCCAGGGACGCTGCCTCGGCGCGCGTGCGTGCGTCCATCTTCAGCATCGCCGAGGACACGTGGTTGCGCACCGTCCCCTGGCTGAGCCCCAGCGAGTGGGCAATGTCCGCGATGGTCCCGCCTCCCTCGACCTCGCGCAAAACATCGGCCTCGCGCTCCGTCAGGGGCGAAGATCCAGTCGACAGAGCCTCCAAGGCCAGAGATTGGTCAATGGCGCGGCCACCCGCGGCCACGGTGCGCACCCCGTCCGCCAAGGCCTCGACCGGCGCGTCCTTCACCATGAAACCCGTAGCGCCCGCGTCGAGGGCGCGCTGCAGGTATCCCGGGCGTCCGAAGGTCGTCACGATGAGCACGCGCACGCCTGGGAAGCGGGAGCAAATCGCCTGCGTGGCCGTGATGCCGTCCATGTGAGGCATCTCGACGTCGATGATGGCGACGTCGACGGGGGTGCTTGTGCAGGCCGGGTCGTCCGCTGATGCCAGGCGCGCCAGTTCCTCGAGGGCGTGTGCCCCATCGGAAGCCTGTGCGACGACCTCAATGTCGCTCTCCAGGTCCAGCAGCCCCGCCAGGGCACCGCGAATCATCGCCTGGTCGTCGGCCACGAGTACCCGTATCGCCACGTCACCCTCCTGTCTGCCTGCGCTTGGAGTACCAGGCTAACGCAGGTCGCAGGATTATCACTCGTGTGTGCCCGCCCTTCAGGACGAGGCGAGTTCCCCCTACCGGGACCGCGCGAGACCCGGGGAAAGGGAACACGGCCTCATCGAGGGGGTGTGCAGAGGAACGGTCAGGACGAGTGGGCGTCGGGTGTGGCCTCGAAGGCCAACGTGAGCGTCCATGTGGAACCCGACGCACCCCAGGTGAGCGTGCCCTCGTCGCCGACCAGCTCGGACAGGCCCACCAGGCCCGACCCCGAGCCCGCGCTCGACGCAGCGTAGGCGGCCGAGTATCCGTCGTTCGTGACCGTCACCCCGTCAGGGCAGAGGCGAATGCAAACCCACGAGGGGCGAGCGTGCAGGAGCGCGTTCGTGACACCCTCGCGGATCACGTGGGCGGCCGCCGCCGAACGAGGCCCCGACGGCGGCTCGCCCTCGTTCGTGATGTCAGCGTCGATGCGCGCGACCTCCAGAAGTGAGCGGGCCTCGTCGAGCTCCTCGCCCGGGGACAGGGCCCGCGTGGCCGCGACGATCCGACGGACGTCGGCCAGAGCCTCCTGCGACTGGGCTGTGATCGCCTGGATCTGCTGGCGCGCCTCCGCAGTGCGTCCCGCGTCCAGGAGGCGGCCCGCCAGCTCCGAGAGCATCGAGATCCCCGTGAGCGAGTGCCCGAGGATGTCGTGCAGATCTGTGCTCAGGCGCGCCCTCTCGCCCGCCTTCGCGCGCTGGATCGCCTCCTGGCGGCGCAGTCGCTCGCGCGCCGAACGCTCCATGCCTGCGCGCGCCCCTCCGACGAGGACCCCCAGCAGGGCCAGGTACGCGAGCATCCACAGCGGGGTTCCTTCCGCGAGCGCGGTGACGGCCGCGAGGACGCCGATCGGGACGATGCCCGGGAGGAGGTAGCGCAGGGGGGCCTGGAAGATCCACGCGACCAGCAGGTAGGAGAACATCATGTAGGCGTAGGGGAGCCCGACCCGCCAGGCGTAGAGGGCGTAGATCACGGAGACGGCGGCCAGGCACGCGTGAGAGATCACGAACGGCCTCGTGAAGGAGTTGCGTCCCGGAGGGGGATTCGTCAGCCACGTGGCCGCGTTGGCCACCGCGAGGAGCAGGCACGCGCCGATGACGCCCGCGCCCTCAAGCCTGTTGGGCATGTCGAGGGCCGAGGAGATGGGGAACCCCATGAAGAGCATCCACGGGGCCGCCCACGCCAGGGAGATTAAGCGCTCCTTCATAGCCTTAGCCTATCGACCCGTGTCGTGGGACGCGCCCCACCAGGCGATGCCCGCCATGATGAGCGCCCACGCGCCGATGTTGATCCACGCGGCGGTCGGCATCGGGTTGGTGCCAGCGACCGCGTAGATGGCTTTCACGGCTCCGTACAGGGGCGTGTAGGGGGCGATGTGGGAGACGAAGGGAGGCATCGCTTCCAGCGGGATGAACATGCCGGACGCGAAGGCACCCGTCACCATGACGAACGCGGACGCGCTGTAGGCGTTCTCGCCCTTGATCGTGTAGCCGCAGGCCAGGCCGATGAGCGCGCCCAGAGCCGAGAGGGCGACGACGACCGCTGTGCTGGCCACCCATGCTCCCGGCGTCATCTGCGCGCCGGTCGCCAGGCCGAAGCTGAACGTGATGAGGGTGATGAATGCGCTCAGTGCCACGAGGGCGGTCAGCCGCACAACCAGGATCACCCACGGCTGGATGGGGGTGAGCGCGTACATGCGCGAGATGCCGGTCGTGCGCTCGACGGACAGCGTCGCACCGAGCGAACCTCCGACCAGGATGACGCCGTACGTCGTCATCATGACGATCATTGCGCCGGCCACGTTCCCGCGTCCGGTCTGGGTCGTGCGCGCAACATCGGTCATGCCGAACATCGCGTACATGAACATGGGGAGCAGCAGGGCAAACGCCATGTTCCACGGGTTGAGGATGTGTGAGCGGAACGTCGAGAGCCACAGCTTGCCTGCGCCCGTGAAGGGGGAGAGGATCGGTCGGTCGGCGGGTCGCGCGGGTGCGTGGGTGGTCATGATTCCTTCTTCGTGTGTCGTGTCTGCGTTCGTGGGGCGGGAGCCTCGGGACGAGGCCGGGGCCGGCTTGTCGGGGCGGGTGATCGTTGTGCTCACTCGGCGTCCGCGTGGGAGGTGATGCGCTCGAAGACGTCCTCAAGGTCCTCGTTGTCGGCGACGACCTGCTCGGTCGTAGCGTCCAGGAGGATGCGTCCCTCGTCAATGATGACGATGCGGTCGGCGTCCTTGCGGGCCTCGGTCAGGTAGTGCGTGGCAAAGAGGAGCGTGCGGCCCTCCGCGGCCTCGGCGCGCATCGTCTCCCAGAAAGCGCGGCGGGCCAGCGCGTCCATGCCGGCGGTCGGCTCGTCGAGGATCAGGAAATCCGGGTTGCCGGCCAGCGCGAGGGCGAGACGAACGCGCTGGCGCTCGCCGCCGGAGAGCTTGTTGAGCGGGCGCTTGGCCAGCTTCGTGAGGTTTGTGCGCGCCAGGAGCTCGTCAGTGGGGATCGGGTTGGCGTGCATCGAAGCGACCAGGTCGATCGTGTTGCGGACCTTCCCGTCGCGCGGCATGGACCCGGTCTGAAGCATCGCGCTCACCAGAGAGCGGCGCACGGCCTCGCGCGGGCTCATGCCGTAGACGCTGATGTCTCCCTGCGTGGGGGTGGCCAGGCCGAGGACGATGTCCAGGAAGGTGCTCTTGCCCGCACCGTTGACGCCGAGGAGCGCCACGATTTCGCCGGGCATGAGGGTCAGGTTCACACCGCGCAGGGCGTCGACGTGGCCGAAAGACTGATGGATGTTCGTCGCCTGGAGGGCGGGCGTTGCTTGTGCGTTCATGGCATTCAGTCTGCGCGCGTTGAGGTGGGGTCGGAAGTGCCCTTTGATGCAGGTGGTGCCATGACAAATGTCAGGGGTGATGTCCCCCGAAAGTCGCACATAATTCCCTACGGTCATTTTTTAAGAGCATCAAAACACGTTGCAATTCCAGTGATCTGTGTTCATGGTTTGAAACACTCTGCCGGGAATTACGTGCGAAATTGCTTCGGGTCGTCGCTGTCATCACCCGCGTGCTAGCCCGATAGGTGGCTGCTCGGGTCCTTTGATGCGCACGTGGGCCCGATGACCTGCGTCTGGGCCCTTTAACTCGCACGTTAACCCGATGAGATGTGCGTGGGCGGCTCCGCCCACGTGCATGTTGAGGGGTTGACGTGCGTATCAACGGGTTAACGCGCAGGTCAGCGGGTTAACGTGCAGGTCAACCGGTAACCATGCGCTATATCGGGTGAGTACTCGGAATAATGTGCTCACCTGCGAGCACGTGCACCGTGCCAGACACATGTGTGCCCAAAACGTAGACCACCTCGCCCACAACAGCCCATTTTTGGCCTATTTCGACGAGGCGGTCTGCACTGTGGGCACTACACCGTTTTGAGTCGTGGCCTTACCGCCACCAAACGGGGGGAATTGCACTACATGAGGCTCCGACACGCCGGTGGCACACCCCCGGAAGGCTTCGTGTAGTGCAAAACCCCCCACCGCAGCCAGCCTCGTGCGCCGCGCCGCCGACAAGACCTGGGCGCAGCGCCGGGTCTCGCGATAATACTCGCCCAACACGGCCCCTCCACCAGCACTTCCGCGAAAAAACTCGCCCAGCACGCCCAAATACACCGAAATTGGAGTGTTTTGAGTGCGCTGGGCGAACTTTTTCGCGCTCGCACCCACACTACGCCGAGCAGGGCGAACAATTTCGCGTACAAAACGCACAAACATGGCGACGATGAAACCAACAACACCTCTGCTCGACCCCAACACGGGGCCGCTGAAACCGGCATCGCCTCTGCGCCCGGAAACTGCACCATAAACGCCTATTTCTTACCCGCAAAGGCGACGGTGGTTTCAATCCCACACCGACACAAGCAAGCAAAGG
>CAUVIG010000028.1:0-16822 GCA_963551745.1 uncultured Actinomyces sp. | reverse complement strand
TCGGCGGTGATGTCGAGGTACTGACCGAGCGCAACCTCCGCGTGCATATCGGCGAATCGGCGGGCAAAAGCGCGGGCACAGTCCTCGCGCAGCACCAGTGCCTGCTCGTCTGCGGCAGCCGTCGCCGCCGAAAAGAGGAAGTCTCCGACTAAGATAGCGCTGTGCCGACCAAAGTCCGTCGACGATCCGATCCACGACTGCGCGGCGTGGTGATCCGCGAGCGTGCGGTGAGGGGTAGGCATGCCGCGTCGTTCGTCCGCCTTATCGATGATGTCGTCGTGGACGAGGGCGCTCGCCTGATAAAGCTCCAGCGCCGCGCTGAGATGGGGGAGCGACACTTCCTCGATGGGTGTGTCGGAACTGAGCGCGTAGCCCACGTGAGCCATGAGCGCGCGGAAACGCTTTCCTCCGGATATGGACGCGAGGACCGCGCGAGAAAACTCCTCGGATCGGTCGGAACCTCCTGCGCGGGCGAGGAGATGGGCGAGGCTGGAGGCCGTCGCCTCGTCGATTGATGGACGCAGCGTTGCGAAACTGTCGCTCAGAGTCATACGCCCACTCTAACTGAGGTTTGAGTGCGCGTGTGCGCCCAAGACGGGGCATCCTCACACCTACCGTCAGGAAAACTAAACGGCAAGGCACTAGACTTGGCCTTGGTATGCCGATTTGCGATCGGCTCCGTTGTGCATGCCCATCAATGAAAGGGACCCGTGTGAGTGCATCTCGCGCTTCGGCAAAGGACTCCGCGACGACTGAGGAAACCGCGGAGGTGAAGACCCCTGCGAAGAAGACCACGCGAGCCACGAAGGCTGCCGCCGCGGTCGACGCGGTGAGCGCTCCCGCCGAGGAGAAGAAGTCTGCCGCGAAGAAGGCCCCCGCGAAGAAGACGGCTGCTAAGAAGACGACGAAGAAGGCTGCCGACGCGGCAGAGGTTGAGCCGAAGGCTCCCGTCAAGAAGACCGCTGCTAAGAAGACGACGAAGAAGGCTGCCGACGCCGCGGAGGCTACTGAGAAGGCCCCCGTGAAGAAGACGACTGCTAAGAAGACGACGAAGAAGGCTGCCGACGCCGCAGAGGGCGCCGAGAAGGCTCCCGTGAAGAAGACGCGCGGTCGTAAGAAGAAGCAAGAAGAGGTCGTCGAGGAACTTGATGACACCGTCGACGTCGACTTCGGCCCGACTGGTGAGGACCTTGAGGACCCCGAACTTGAGGCCGAGACCGTCGTCGAAGATGAAGCTGACCCAGAGGATGAAGCGGAGGAAGAGGACCCGAAGCTTGCTGAGGGTGCCGCACTCCGTGAACGTACGAACGATGGCATCCACGTCAAGGGTGGCTTCGTCGTCTCTGATTCCGATGAGACCGACGAACCCGTCCAGCAGGTGACGGTCGCCGGTGCAACCGCCGACCCGGTGAAGGACTACCTCAAGCAGATCGGTAAGGTCTCCCTGCTGAACGCTGAGCAGGAAGTTGACCTCGCTCGCCGTATCGAAGCCGGCCTCTACGCCGAGTACAAGCTGAAGAACCAGGCCGACGAGATGACCAGTCGCGAGCGTCGCGAGCTGCACTTCCTCGCTCAGGATGGTCAGCAGGCGAAGAACCACCTGCTCGAGGCGAACCTTCGTCTCGTCGTGTCGCTCGCCAAGCGCTACACCGGCCGCGGTATGCAGTTCCTGGACCTGATTCAGGAAGGTAATCTGGGCCTTATTCGCGCCGTCGAAAAGTTTGATTACACGAAGGGCTACAAGTTCTCGACCTATGCCACCTGGTGGATTCGTCAGGCGATCACCCGCGCGATGGCGGACCAGGCTCGTACGATCCGCATCCCGGTGCACATGGTCGAGGTCATCAACAAGCTCGCGCGCGTCCAGCGCCAGATGCTCCAGGACCTGGGTCGCGAACCCACTCCCGAGGAACTGGCAAAGGAACTCGACATGACCGCTGAGAAGGTCGTCGAGGTTCAGAAGTACGGTCGTGAGCCGATCTCGCTGCACACGCCTCTCGGCGAGGACGGCGATTCCGAGTTCGGCGACCTCATCGAGGACTCTGAGGCCATCGTGCCCGCGGACGCCGTGTCCTTCACTCTGCTGCAGGAACAGCTTCACCACGTCCTGGACACGCTCTCCGAGCGTGAAGCCGGCGTTGTGTCGATGCGCTTCGGCTTGGGCGACGGCCAGCCGAAAACTCTCGACGAGATCGGCAAGGTCTACGGCGTGACGCGCGAGCGCATCCGTCAGATTGAGTCCAAGACCATGTCGAAGCTGCGCCACCCGTCGCGTTCGCAGGTTCTGCGCGACTATCTCGACTGACGCGCTATCGAGACATCCGAGGGCCGGGAACAATCGTTCCCGGCCCTCGTGACAACATCGTCACAATGCGTGCGTGTGCGGGTGGCATCGTCGCGTATTGAGGTTCTCGTAAGGCAGGATGATCACATGCTTGAGGGTGCACTGATTCTTGTTTTGACCGTCGTTCTGGTCCTCGTCGTCGCTGGTGGCGTCGTCGCTGTCCTGGCGCTGTCGCGCCGTAGCGCGGACGAGTGGAAGGGCGTCATCAAACGAGAGAGCGAGGAAATTGCCGACGAGGTGAAGACCCATCACTCGCTACCTAAGCGGGCTTCCTCGTCTCCCGACGGACCCGTGGTTCCGCGTACGGCGTCTCTGCACTCGCTCCTGCAAGGCGCTGAGTCCAAGAGTGCTTACTTTGATGCCGATCGTCTGCCTGGCATCGACCGCCTCGAAACAGTGACTGACCGCGTGAGCGTGCGCTTCGATCGGGGCCGTCGCTCCGCTGACGGAGGCGGGGAGTCCGCGCAGCAGTGAACACAGTCGTCAGGCAGTGATGCCGCACTCAGGTTTTCTGTCACAAGCGTCCATAGGGGATAATGACCCTATGGACGCTTTTATTTCCTACCTTCAGTCGCCGTGGGCAGTCGTTATCGCCCTGGCGGTCGCCGTGCTTATCGGTGTCGTTATCCGCTTGGCAGTGAGTTCGCGTCGCCGTCCCTCGCGGGACGTGACCCCCCAGCCTCAGGCGCAGGCTTCTGTCGAGGCTCGCCCTGACACACCTGCCGAGGCTCCGCTTGATGATGCGGACCAGCCTCGAGCGGGTCCCGCAGATGCTGGTGAGCCCACCCCTGACCAGAGCCCCGAGGCTCCCGCAACCCCGGCCTCGTCCATCGAGCGCCCCGAACCCGTGCGCGGCCGCATGGAGCGCCTGCGCGAACGTCTCGCCTCTTCCGGCTCGCTGGGTCGTGCGATCCTCGGCGTTCTTAGCCGCGGCCAGCTCAGTGCTGCTGACTGGGAGGAGATCGAGGAATCTCTCCTCATCGCTGACCTTGGCCTTGAGGCCACCGACACGCTGATGGAAGCCCTCAAGCGTCGCGTCGCGGTCGAGTCGGTGACGGACGAAGCGCGCATCCGCGAGATCCTTCGCGAGGAGCTCCTGGTTCTTGTCGATCCCTCCATGGATCGCTCCCTCAACCTTGAGCGCCCCGAGGTCGACGGCTCCGCTCAGCCCGCCGTCGTTCTGATGGTCGGTGTGAACGGCACCGGAAAGACCACGACTGTCGGCAAGCTCGCTCGCATCCTCGTTGCGGAAGACAAGTCTGTGATCCTGGGTGCCGCTGATACCTTCCGTGCCGCCGCCGCCGACCAGCTAGCCACGTGGGGTGAGCGCGTGGGCGTGGATGTTGTGCGCAGCGACCGCGAGGGTGCCGATCCAGCCTCTGTCGCTTTTGAAGCCGTGCGCGAGGGCGTCGAGCGTGACGTCGATGTCGTCCTCGTCGATACGGCGGGACGCCTGCAGAACAAGTCCACGCTGATGGACGAGCTCGGCAAGATCAAGCGGGTCATGACCAAGCAGGCCCCTGTCGCCGAGGTCCTTCTGGTGCTCGACGCCACCACCGGCCAAAACGGCATGAAGCAGGCCGAGGTCTTCGCAGAGGCCACCGGCGTGACCGGCATCGTCCTGACCAAGCTCGACGGGTCCGCCAAGGGCGGCATTGTCGTGTCCGTCCAGCGTGCTCTGGGCGTTCCGGTGAAGTTCGTCGGCCTCGGCGAGGGCGCCGACGATCTGGCGCCTTTCGATCCGCAGGGCTTCGTCGACGCGATTGTGGGTTCCGCGCAGGGCTGAACCCCGCTACCATGACGCGCTCCTCGGCCCCGGTGAGACGACTCCCGGGGCCGAGGTGCGCTAACCTGTGCCTAGTACAGCCGCCATCTTGGGAGTAAACACGTGTTTGGAAACCTGTCAGATCGTCTGAGCCAGTCGTTCCGTAGCCTGCGTAGCCGAGGCGTCCTCACCGAGTCGGACGTCGATCACGCGATTTCTGACATTCGTCGCGCCCTCATTGACGCGGACGTTGCGCTCCCCGTCGTTCGCCAGTTCACCACGCGGGTGCGCGACAAGGCCTATGGCGCGGCCCGCTCGAAGGCTCTCAACCCGGGTCAGCAGGTCGTCTCCATCGTGCACGAGGAACTCGTCGAGATCCTCGGTGGTGCCACGCGCGAGCTGACCTTCGCGGAGTCCGGTCCCACCGTCTTCATGCTCGCCGGCCTCCAGGGTGCCGGTAAGACCACCCTCGCCGGAAAGCTGGGCAAGTGGCTGCGCGAGGAGGGCAAGACTGTCCTGCTCGTCGCCTCCGACCTCCAGCGCCCCAATGCCGTTCAGCAGCTTCAGGTTGTCGGCGAACGTGCCGGCGTCAAGGTGTGGGCTCCCGAGCCCGGCAACGGCGTCGGCAACCCCGTCGAGGTCGCGAGGAGCGGTGTCGAGTTCGCCCGCCAGAGCGGCATCAACGTGGTCATCGTCGATACGGCCGGCCGCCTCGGCGTCGACCAGGAGATGATGGAGCAGGCGATCGCTATCCGCGACGCTGTCAACCCTCACGAGATCATGTTCGTCCTCGACGCCATGGTCGGTCAGGATGCAGTCTCCACCTCCACGGCTTTCCGTGACGGCGTCGGCTTCACGGGCGTCGTCCTGTCCAAGCTGGACGGCGACGCTCGCGGTGGTGCCGCGCTGTCCGTTCGTGGTGTGACCGGCGCGCCGATCCTTTTTGCCTCGACGGGCGAGGGCCTGGATGATTTTGAGCGCTTCCACGCCGACCGCATGGCTGGCCGCATCCTCGACATGGGCGACATCCTCACCCTCATCGAGCAGGCCGAAAAGAAGATGGACGCCGAGGAGGCGGAGAAGGTCGCGGCCAAGGCGATGGCCGGCCAGCTCACGCTCTCCGACTTCCTGAACCAGCTTCAGCAGATCAAGAAGCTCGGCTCGATGAAGAAGATGCTCGGCATGATCCCGGGCGCCGCGCAGATGCGCGAGCAGATTGAGAACTTCGACGAGCGCGAGGTTGACCGCGTGGAGGCCATCGTTCGCTCGATGACCCCGGCCGAGCGCGAGGATGTGTCGATCCTCAACGGCTCGCGTCGCGCTCGCATCGCCCGCGGTTCTGGTACGACGGTGACCGAGGTGAACCAGCTGGTGCAGCGCTTCGAGGCTGCGCGCGAGATGATGGCGCAGATGGGCCAGATGGGTGGCGGCGTTCCCGGCATGGGCGCACTGCCCGGTCGTGGTGGCAAGGCGAAGCAGAAGGCCAACGCTCGCAAGGCTCAGGCCCAGCGTGCTCGCATGAAGAAGAGCGCCCGTTCTGGCAATCCCGCCAAGCGTCGCCAGCAAGAGCTTGAGGCCCTGTTGCCCCCGGCCGAGCGCAGCGCCCCTCAGGGTTCGTCCTTCGGCGTCGCCCAGGAGGCACCCGCTCCGCGTCCGACGATCGACGATCTGCCGGACGACGTCAAGCGCATGCTTGGCCAGCTCTGAGCGATGGAGTTCTCCGGGCTCGCCCTGTGGGCGGATAACGAGTCTGCGCGCCCCTCGTGGGTACGCGGCACATGGCGTGTCGACGGGGGAGTGATCCGCCGTGTCGCAGATACTGAAACGGCCCCGTCGGTCGGATTTGTCGTGCCCGGCATGGTGGATACGCACTGCCACATCGGCTACTCGGAGACCGGTTCGGTGTCCGACACGCAGATGGTGGAGCAGGCTCGCGCGACGCTCGCGAGCGGTGTGACCGTCGTACGCGACTGTGGCGTGCCGGTCGATAACTCGCCAGCGGCTCGCGCAACCGGGCTCCACCTGATCCGCTGCGGTCGCCATGTTGCGCGCCCGAAGCGCTACATGCGAGACCTGCCGTTGGACGTCGAAGATCAGCGCGATCTTCCCGCGGTCGTTGCGTCCATGGCGCACTCTTCCGACGGGTGGGTCAAGATCGTTGGAGACTGGATCGACCGCAGCGCCGGAGCGGACTCGGACCTCATGCCCCTGTGGGACCCCGCCGTGTTGACGGACGCTGTTGCTGCCGTTCACGAGGCCGGGGCGAGGATCGCCGTCCATGCATTCTCCCACCGCGTCATCGACTCGCTCATTGAGGCCGGTGTTGACGACATCGAACACGGCAGCGGTATCGATGCGGATCAGGCCAGCGAGATTGCCGCACGCGGCATCGCGGTGACGCCGACGCTGCGTCAGGTTGAGCTCTTCAAGGACTTTGCTGCCCAGGCGGGGGCGAAGTACCCCGTCTACGCGGCGACGATGCAGGGCATGTACGACGCGCGGCGCTCACACTTCCAGATGCTCGTCGACTCTGGTGTCCTTCTCCTGATGGGAACCGACTCGGGTGGCTACCAGGATCACGGCACGATTGCCGGTGAACTTCAGCTGTGGCTCCAGTGGGGCGCGCCCGCTGAGTTCACGATCGATGCCGCGACCTGGGTGAGTCAGCGCTACCTTGGCTACCCCGGCCTCGTCGAGGGAGGTCCCGCTGATTTCCTCATCCTAGACGAGGATCCGAGGGACACCCCGACGATCCTCGCCAAGCCCGTGCGCGTCACGGTGGGTGGAACGTCTGTGTGGGAGCGTCCGTCCACCTGAGCTCGTGGCAGTGATCGATTTAACCGATTCGCGCGACACGGCACTCGCTCCTGACTTGGGATTGAGAGGCGAAATATGGCATAATCGCTAGCTGTACCCGGCGGTTCGTAGACCCTCTCACTGCGTGCCGTCGTGTCCCGGTCCGATGCGACCCCTGTGTTTCCCACCTCGGGACGCAAAGGTCCACACCAATCTGAAATGGAGAGACCACTCAAGTGGCAGTTCGAATTCGCCTGAAGCGCGTGGGTAAGATCCACGCCGCCCAGTACCGTGTTGTCGTTGTCGATTCGCGCAAGAAGCGTGACGGCCGCGTCATCGAAGAGGTCGGCTACTACGATCCTCAGCCCAACCCGTCGATCATCCGCATCGACTCCGAGCGTGCCCAGTACTGGCTCGGTGTTGGCGCTCAGCCTTCCGACCAGGTCCGCAAGCTGCTGGTCCTGACCGGTGACATCGCCAAGTTCAACGGCAAGGCCGACGCTGTTTCCCGCGTCATTGTCTCTGAGGCCGACAAGGCCGCCCAGGCCGAGCAGGCCATCAAGGACGCCGAGGCTGCGGCCGAGAAGTCCAAGGCTGCTGCCTCCGCCAAGAAGGCCGAGGAAGAGGCCGCCGCTGCTGCAGCCGCTGCTGAGGCTGAAGCCGGTGAGCAGGCTTCCGAAGAGGCCGCCGGAGAGGATGCCTGAGCATGCTCGCCGACGCGTTGGAGCACCTGGTCAGCGGAATCGTTGACCACCCCGAAGACGTCGAGGTGACCCCTCGTTCGATGCGGCGTGGCCAGCTTCTCGAGGTTCGCGTGAACCCTGAGGACCTGGGTCGCGTCATCGGACGCGGCGGTCGGACGGCTCGCGCGCTGCGCACCGTCATGGGTGCGTTGTCCACGCGTGGCGCCGTCCGCGTTGACGTCGTCGACACGGATCGCGAGTAAGACTCGCACACGTCGCAAAGGGGTCCGGCACTGCCGGACCCCTTCGTTGTATCCTTCGGGGGAGTCCCCGTTTATCGTCAGGAGAACACATGCAGCTCACAGCCGCTATCGTCGGCCCCGCCCACGGATTGCGAGGCGAGGTCATTGTGGACGTGCGCAGCGACGATCCCGAGGTGTTGGCACCCGGCTCGCGCTTGGACATTGCGGGAGACCAGCGCAGCCTGACTGTGCGCAGCGTTCGAGTTCACAAGGATCGCATGCTCGCGTCGTTTGAGGAGTGCTCGACACGCGAGGACGCGGAGGCCCTGCGCGGTGCCCGCCTGCTCGTCGACGCTCACCCCGAGGAGGATGCCTGGTACCCGCACGAGCTCAAGGGTCTCCAGGCGCGCACTCCGTCCGGTGTTGTCCTCGGTACCGTCAGCGGACTGACCCCCGGTGCGGCTCAGGATTTGCTCCTCGTTTCCACGGATCGCGGCACGGTCATGGTTCCTTTCGTGACAGCGCTCGTTCCCACGGTCGACGTTGAGGGAGGGGTTGTTGTCATCGACGCGCCTCCCGGCTTGTTTGACGATGATGCGGTGTCGGAGCGCGAGGGCGACTGACACCGTGCGCTTCGATCTCATCTCGATTTTCCCTGAGTATTTTGCACCCCTTCGCCTGTCGCTGATGGGGAAAGCAGAGGACGCCGGCCTCGTGCATCTGCAGGCACACGATCTGCGCGAGTGGGCAACTGGTAAGCACCGCAGCGTCGATGACACTCCCTACGGCGGTGGCGCGGGCATGGTGATGCGTGCCGATGTGTGGGCGCGCGCCCTGGATGATGTCCTCTCCGTTCCGCTTGCTGACCGTGGCGACGAAGGCGCCCCGGCCTCGTTGCGGCGCGTGCTGGCCATCCCGACACCGTCGGGTGCGCCGTTGACCCAGGCGGTCGTTGAGGACCTGGCGCGAGCAGACCAGATCATCGTCGCCTGCGGACGCTACGAGGGCATCGACGCGCGAGTCGCCGAGCACTACCGCGGCGCGGGCATCGAGGTCGTCGAGTTCTCGATCGGTGACTACGTCCTCAACGGCGGCGAGGTTGCTGCAATGGTCCTCACCGAGGTAGTCGCGCGTCTCCTCGACGGCTTCATGGGGAACCCAGACTCCCTCGTCGAAGAATCGCACTCCGGGGCGGGTCTGCTCGAATACCCTGTGTTCACCAAGCCGAGGGAGTTCCGCTCGCTCAAGATTCCCGAGGTGCTTCTCGGCGGCAACCACGCAGCGATCGAACGCTGGCGCCGCGACCGCGCGATCGAGAAGACCGTGGCGGTGCGTCCCGACCTCGCCCTCTCACTCGACGCCGCTGCCCTCAGTGGAGACGATCGCGTCATGCTCGCGGCCTGCGGCGTCGCCTACCCGCGCGCTGGTGCGGCGGAACGGCTCGAAGTACGACAGGCTGAGCTTGAGGATGTCGTCGCAGTCAGTGAGCTTGCCGCGCGCACATTCCCTGATGCTTGCCCGGAAAACCTGCCCCTGGAGGCAATCGACGAGCACATCGCCACGCAGCTCAGCGCCGACGTGTTTGATGCTCTAATTTCCGATCCCGAGCGTCACCGCCTCTTCGTCGCCGAGGTCTGGGGTGGCCTCGTCGGTTACGTGCTGACCCACGTCGGTCTGGATGCGTTGCCGAGCGACCTGGTGCATCCCGGACGCGTCGAGGCGGGAAGCGCCTACCTGTCTAAGTGTTACGTGGACGCGGCCTGGCGGGGGAGTGGTATCGCCGACGTCCTGCTGGAGCGCGCCGTCGCGGACGCCGCCACGGCAGGACACCGAGAGATCGTGCTGGGAACCAACCGAGGCAACAAAGCGGCGCAGGCCTTCTACAAGAAGCACGGCTTCCGCAAGCGCTCGACGCGAACCTTCGAGGTCGGTGGAGTGACCAACTATGACGTCGTTATGGTGCGTGATCTCACCGCCTAACGCGGCGCGACGCTAGCGCAGCGAGGCATCGCTGTGGAATAATAGCCGGGATTGTGCGCGGTTCATCCTGCCGCAGGGGGACACCGAGGCGCACGATCACACGTCAAGTGAGCGGGTTCGACCCGCCCAACCAGGCGCTTCCGACCTGCGGCAGTTGCGTCAAGGAGAAGAAATGCAGAAGCTGGACGCCGTTGATGCGGCTTCGCTGCGCGAAGACATCCCCTCGTTCCGAGCTGGCGACACCCTTAAGGTGCACGTCAAGGTCATCGAAGGTAACCGCTCTCGTATCCAGGTCTTCCAGGGTGTCGTGATCGCTCGTCGCGGTCACGGTGTGTCCTCCACGTTCACCATCCGCAAGGTTTCCTTCGGTGTGGGCGTTGAGCGTACCTTCCCGGTTCACGCCCCCACGATCGACCACATTGAGGTCGTCACCAAGGGCGACGTGCGTCGCGCCAAGCTCTACTACCTGCGTGAGCGTCACGGCAAGGCCGCGAAGATCAAGGAACACCGTTCCGGCAAGTCCGCCTGAGGCTTGCCAGGCATACGCCTTGGCATTTTTCACGGAACGGCCCGACACCGCGCGCCGGTGTCGGGCCTCGCCGTATCCTGGGATGGTTGACGTAACGACAAGGAGATTGCATGACCCCGACAGTAGGACCGTCGCTCGGACCTCTGCATTCGCCTTCTCTTCGGGATCGTGATCGCGCGGAGGCCCGCGCTCGACGCAATCCGCTCGTGTGGCTGCGCGAGATCCTCATCATCATCGTTGTTGCCCTCGTGATCTCGTCGCTGCTGCGCGCCTTCATCGTTCAGGTTTTCTGGATTCCCTCGCCCTCGATGCACAACACGCTGGTGGAAGATGATCGCATTGCCGTCTCGCGTATCGATGCGCTGCGTTCGAACGTGCACCGCGGGGATGTCGTCGTCTTCGATGACACGCTCCGCTGGCTGGGTTCGTCGCAGGCGACTTCTCCCTCAGTGGTGCGCCGCCTGGGCGAGTTCACCGGCTTCGTCCCGGGTGGTAGCGAGCAGACGCTCGTGAAGCGCGTCATCGGCGTCGGTGGCGATCGCGTGTCGTGCTTCAGCGCGAACGGCAAGGTGAGCGTCAACGGCGTTGAGCTTGACGAGACCTACGTGCCCGATGGCCAGGTACCGTGTGGCGAGCGTACTTTTGACGTTGTCGTTCCCGAGGGACACCTGTGGGTGATGGGTGACAACCGTTCGAACTCTGCCGATTCTCGCTATCACATGGGTCCGGGGCAGTCTCCCTACGTGCCCGTTTCCTCGGTTGTCGGTACCGTTCAGGCGGTTATCTGGCCGACGTCGCGTTGGACGACGGACATTGCGCACCACGAGGTATTCGCGTCTGTTCCGGACGCCTCATGACGACCGCCTCGCGTGACCTCGAGATCTCCCTGGCGCGCCGGTGGGGTATCGTTGCCGGGATGGACGAGGTGGGGCGTGGGGCTCTCGCAGGCCCGGTTGCCGTGGGCGTGGCGCTCGTTGGTGTCGATGCCGCGCCGGTTCCGGAAGGCCTCACCGACTCGAAAGCGCTGACCGCTCGTCGGCGCGAGGCCCTCGTTGCTCCCGTGCGTGAATGGGCGTTGGCATGCGCAGTTGGCTACGCCTCCCCACAGGAGATCGATGACTGGGGCATCATTGCGGCGCTCCGCCTGGCGGGCCGTCGCGCTCTCGCCGAGGTAGCAAGCCATGGCCTCGTTCCGGGCGGTGTTCTGCTGGACGGCTCCCACGATTGGTTGTCTGCACCCGATGATCTGTTTGGGCCCATCGACGGTACTGACGATCCTTTTGGCGTCGATCTGCCCGTCCAGATGCAGGTGAAGGCCGACGCCTCCTGTGCGGTCGTCGCCGCAGCCTCGGTCCTTGCGAAGGTGGAACGTGACCACCTCATGCAGGAGCTCGAGGATCCGGGCTATGGATGGGCATCGAACAAGGGGTATGGGTCGGCCGCCCACACTCGCGCGATCGTCGAGCTTGGCGTGTCGGAGCATCATCGTCGCTCGTGGAAGATGCCGACGCAGGCCACAAAGTAGGGCGCACCGGGGTGGCGTTGCCCAGCGTGGCGCTCGGCCCGGCATGATGGTTGCGTGAGCGAAGAAATCGAAGGTTACGAAAACAATCTGGAGCTGGAACTCTTCAAGGAGTACCGAGACGTCATCGGGTTGTTCAAGTACGTCGTGGAGACCGAGAGGCGTTTCTACCTGTGCAACCACGTTGACGTGCAGGCACGCCCGGTTGGTGGCGATGTCTTTTTCGAGCTGACGCTTTCCGACGCGTGGGTGTGGGACATCTATCGCTCGTCGCGCTTCGTACGCTCGGTGCGTGTCATCACCTACAAGGACGTCAACGTCGAGGAACTCTCTAAGCCGGAGCTCGACATCCCGTAGTCCGCGATCGCCCGGTCCGTGGTTATCCACAGGCCTTTTTGTGAACCGCTCCCTATCCACAGGGGGCGGTTTTCGCATTGTGCGACGCGGATCCTCGAGCGCACTGTGGGTGCGGAGGTGATCCGTGATGGGATGCTCAACACGGCCCGATCGTCGGGCCTTGGGTGCTGCAGGCGAATATACCGCCCGGCTCGCGCTCGAAGAGGAAGGCCTGCGTCTTCTCGACACCAACTGGCGCGATGGTCGTCGGGGCGAGCTCGATATCATCGCGCGCGACGAGACCGATCCGTTGCGCGCGTGGACCGTGATCGTGGAGGTGCGCACCAGGGTGGGGCGCCGAAAGGGGAGTGCGCTCGCTTCGGTCGACCATCGCAAGGTGTCGCGGCTTCGAGCTCTGACGGGTGCGTGGTGCAGGGCCCACGGTCACCTTGCTTCGCGTGTGCGTATCGACGTTGTTGCGATCACGGTGGACGCGCGGACGCTGGGCTCGTGGCCGGGGCCCATGGACGAGGTCGTGGATCTTCGCGCTCTGGGGGCACAGGTCGTGTGGTTGCGGGGTGTGCAATGAGGGGCCCGGGGCTTGCACGCACGTATTCCATGAGCATCGTCGGCATTGAGGGACACCTGGTCGACGTGGAGACGTACGCTGGGGCTGGCCTCGTGGCGTTTACGCTCGTTGGCTTGCTCGACACGTCCGTTCGCGAGGCCCGTGATCGCGTGCGCGCTGCGTTTGAGTCGTGCGGCCTGGACGTGTTGGACCAACGCATCACCGTGAATCTGTCCCCAGCTGGTATTCCGAAGTCTGGGTCGGCGTTTGATCTGTCGATCGCTGCGTCCATCGCTTTGGCAACTGGCCTCGTGTCACCCGTGGCTTTTGAAGATGCGGTCCTCGTTGGTGAGCTTGCGTTGGATGGGAGTATCCAGCCGGTGCGTGGGGTGCTGCCGGCTGTCTTGGCCGCGCGTTCGCGGGGGGTTCGCCGCGTGATCGTGCCGTCGGCATGTGCGCAGGAGGCGCGTCTAGTCAGCGGTATTGACGTGCTTGACTTTGCGCATTTTGCGGACCTGATCGAGTGGGCGGGGGGAGAGGCAGTAAAGGCTCCGTTCCACGGGAGGATGGGGATGCGCCGCGAGAGGGATAGCAACGATGGGCCAACCTTCGTCGACATGGCCGACGTGCGCGGTCAGCCGGAGGCAGTCGCGGCGATGGAAGTTGCAGCTGCCGGTGGGCACCACGTGTTTCTTCTGGGAGAGCCCGGATCCGGCAAGACGATGCTTGCCTCCCGACTCCCGACGATACTGCCAGATCTTGACGCCGACACCGCTCTTGTTACCACTTCGTTGCATTCGGTGGCGGGCCTGTTGCCCTCCTCGATATCGCTGATGACACGGCCTCCGTTCCAAGCCCCACACCACTCGGTGACCATGCCGGCGCTGATCGGTGGCGGCACGCGCACGCTCGTGCCCGGGGCAGCGTCGCTGGCGCACGGAGGAATTCTCTTTCTCGACGAGGCCGCGGAATTCGCTCCCTCCGTCCTCGATTCTTTGCGTGAACCCCTTGAATCAGGTGTCATCCATGTGCACCGCTCCGGCGTTCAGGCGCGTTATCCCGCTGCATTCCAACTCGTGATGGCATCGAATCCCTGCCCGTGCGGAGGCGGACATGGTGGGCGTCGGTGCACCTGTTCGTCGATCAATCGACGCAGGTATCTTGCGCGTCTGTCGGGGCCCTTGCTGGATCGAATGGACATACGCATCGATGTGCACACCCCGACTCGGGCCGATCTGGCGGCGACACATACGGACGACTCCGCTTCGATTCGCCAGCGAGTGATTGAAGCGCGAGCACGGGCACGCAAGCGGCTAGAGGACACGCCGTGGACTGTGAACGCGCAACTTCCGGGAGCGTGGCTGCGCCACCATTCAGGCATCGATGCCTCGCTCATTCATCAACTTGATCGGCTCATCGATTCCGGACACTCGTCGATGCGCGGGATCGACCGGATGCTTCGGCTGGCCTGGACGCTTGCCGATCTCGAGGCCGCGCCTCGGCCAACCTTTGACCACATCGTTGCAGCACAGCAGCTGCGGAACGGAGCTGACCACTATGAATGACGCAGAACTATGGGAGGCCGCCTGGTGGTCTGCCGTTTCCGAGCCAGCAGACCCGTGCGCACGCATTCTTCGTCAGGCCTTAGGGGATCGAGATGCGCGCGCATGGCTGATTGGCAGGTGGATAGGACTGCCCACGGTGCTCGCGAGACACTCGACGATCGACTGGCACAGGCAGTGGAATCGGTGGCGGGAGCGCGCTCTTAGCGTCGATATTGACGTCGAGCTCGAACGTGTTGCTCATGTGGGTGGCGGATTCATGACACCTGGCGATCCGCGCTGGCCAGAGCACCTCGCGTGCCTGGGGGAGGATGAGCCGATGGGGCTGTGGTTCCTTGGCGACCTGCCCGAGGTGCCGCGCGCAGATCGTCATCTGTCGATCGTGGGTGCTCGCGCCTCCACCGGGGCGGGCAACAGGTGTGCGCGCAACATGGCGGCTTTTGTCGCTGCAGCAGGGGTGACGGTGGTGTCAGGGGGAGCGATCGGCATTGATATTGAGGCCCACCGCGGGGCCCTGTCCGCGCGTGGGCGCACGATCTGCATCCTCGCAGGAGGTGTGTGCAATCCCTACCCCGCGTGCCACGGCGGAGACTTTCGCGCCGTTATTGATGCTGGTGGTGCCCTCGTCTCCGAGGTTGCGCCGACGGCCAGGCCAGCCAAGTGGCGTTTTCTGACGCGGAACCGTCTGATCGCTGCATGGAGCGGAGCGACCGTGGTCGTCGAGGCGGGAGCGCGCTCAGGCGCCCTTGCGACGGCGCGCCGTGCCATGGAATACGGGCGTGAGTTGGGTGCCGTTCCTGGGGCAGTTGATGCACCGATGTCGGTCGGGTGCCTCGAGCTTGCGCGCAACGGAGCGACGATCATCCGCGACGGGCGCGACGCCCTCGAACTCGTTCGCCCGGTGAGCGTCGACGGAGCCGAGCCTCTCTTCGGGATGCCCGTCGACGAGGATCGCGGAGTTGATGCCTTGGAACCAACCCAGCGTCGGGTGTGGGAGGCGCTTCCCAGGAGTGCTCCCGCATCGGTTGAAGCGATCTGCGTCGCTGCAGCTTTGTCACGCGACGAAGTCAGCCACGCACTGATGGATCTGTCGGTTGCCGGCTTAGTGTCGGGCTCGACGCGTGGCTGGACGCGAACGGGCGCAGGCAGACCGTAGGATATCGGTATGACACGCAACGTGGGGGAGCGCTGGGAAGAGTACCTGCGCCTTGGGCGGCGGATGAGCCCCCACACCGTTGCCGCGTACCTCGGGGACTTCCACTCGCTCATGGAGTTTCTCTCGCTCGGCACCGATCCGACCCCTGAGCAGCTGCGAGAGGCGCTGACCCAACGCGCTGTGCGTTCGTGGCTTGCTCGCACCCTCGCAGATGGGGGAGCACGCTCGACGATCGCGCGCCATACCGCCGCAATTCGTAACTTCACTGCGTGGGCGATGCGCGAAGGGATCCTGGCGAGCGACCCCGCGGTGCTGCTGTCGTCCCCGCGTGCCGATCAGCGTCTGCCGTCTCCGCTTGATGAATCCGATGCGAGGGTGCTTCTCAACTTAGCGAGGGATGAGGCCGCGGCGGGAGGAGCCTCCCAGATTCGGAATTGGGCGATCCTCGAACTCACGTATGCCTGCGGGCTTCGCGTCTCCGAAGTCTGCGCCCTCGACATCTCATCGCTGAACCGCGAGGCTCTTACCGTCCGAGTCCTCGGCAAAGGAAACAAAGAACGGGTTGTTCCCTACGGGCCTCCCGCTGCCGACGCCCTCGACCATTGGCTGGTGCGAGGCCGTCCCCAGTTGGCCGGTGACCGCAGCGGGCACGCGCTCTTTCTGGGGGATAAGGGCGGCCGCATCGATCCGCGCATCGTGCGTTCGATGGTGCATCAGATGGCAGCGCGAGCAGGCGTGCACGACATCGCGCCACACGGGCTCCGACATTCCACGGCGACGCACCTGCTACAGGGGGGAGCCGACCTGCGCGCGGTCCAGGAGATGCTCGGACACTCGTCGCTGTCAACCACCCAGCGCTACACCCACGTCGATACTGCCCGCCTGAGCGCGATCTACCAGCGGGCGCACCCGCGCGCCTAGGACCCGCGGGAAGGGACGTGCCGTCCCGCCGCTGCTCGCTGCCGTGTCCGGTGATGTGGATGCAGCTATTGCGCCGGTGCACCGTCCCACGGGAGAAGCCGTGGGTGCCCGAGCGTCATACGTATCGGATCGATATACGTGCGCCTGCCGTGAAATTATGGAATGCGTTCAAATATTTTGTCGTTTTCTGACCGTAATAGCTGTAGACAACTTATATATGCAACTAGCGAACCGCGAATAATCTAAATCCTGTGGTATAACAGTCTGTAGCTACCGCTGGAATCAGTCACTCCTTCATGCTTGTTCAGATCAGTGTGTTGTGAGTCCATTCAGTCGGTGAATATTCGGTGCATAGAGTGTAATGGGGCTCTTCATAATTGAGGGTGTAGTTGGGGTCTGAATCCTCCGGTTTCGAGGA
>CAUVIG010000027.1:0-17260 GCA_963551745.1 uncultured Actinomyces sp. | reverse complement strand
ATCGAGGAGCCGGGGCTCCATCAAGGCTTCTTTACCCTTATCGCAAGGCTATGCCGTGCAATTGATATATGTCAACGAATTGTTTGACAAATGTTCCCATCCGAGCGGGTTAAGTCGAGCACCCCGCGCGGGGTTGCCCCACGTGGCCGTTCCAGCAGCGCGAGGGCCAGGTCCTGGTCGACCACCAGGTGCGTGGCCAACCCCATACGAAGCGCCGTGTCCAGCGCCTCCGCTTTCACACGCCCGCCAGCGACGAGCACCCGCACGGGGCGAGAGCGCAGCTCGTTGAGTGTAATGCCGACCGTCCTGCGGTCGACCGACGCCAGGGCAACATCGCCCTCGCGCGTGAAAAATCGCGAGCACGCGTCCCCGACTGCGTCGCGCAGGAGCGCCTCCACCTCGTCGTCCTCGAGCTGGCCGAGGTTGAGCGAGAGGGCCTCGCGCCCCAAGGAACCGACGGTAAACACCGCCACGTCCACCCCGCGCCCCTCCTCCAGGATCCGCTCGATCGACCGGTCACGGCGCACGATCGAGAGCATCGCGGTATCCTGGAAAATGACGGGCAGCGGCAGGTAGCGCGGCTCCGCGCCGAAGGCCTCGCAAAAGGAACGCATGATCTCAAAGTCGTGCGTCGCCCTCTCGGAGAAGGACGCCCCGCCCTTGAGCTGGACGACGCGCACTCCCACGCGCGGGGCGCGGGGCAGGTGGGCCGCGAGCGCACTCATCGTGCGCCCCCAGGAGATGCCGACGCTCATGCCATCACTCACAAGCTGAGTCACCACATCCGCACCGACGCGGCCGACCTGCTCGATGGCCTCGCCCTCGGTCATGTCGGGGCCGTGGGCGACGCGCGCGCAGGCCAGGCCGAAGCACTGCTCCAACCGCAGGGCGATCTCCGAGGCGTCCTCGCGCGGATCGCGGATCTCGATGGTGACGAAGCCGCGCTCGCGCCCATGGGCGAGGAGCTTGGCGACCGTGGGACGCGACAGACCCATGCGGGTGGCGACCTCCGCCTGGCTCAAGCCCTGCTGGTAGTAGAGCTTGACCGCCTCAATCGACTGTTCGTCGCGCCGTTCCACGATTCCTCCTCCCTGTACGCTCGCGGCTGGCCACCTTCATGACACCGTCTCCAGGACGACGCTACGCGGCTCGGGAATGGCCCCGTCGGCGATCTCGATGGCGCCGGAGAGGGAATCCAGGGCGCGCTCGATACGCCACTCGTCGTCGGTGTGGAGCGTGAGCAGGGGCTGGCCCGCCGCGACACTTTCGCCCGGCTTGGCGTGGATCTCGACGCCGGCGCCCGCCTGCACGGGATCCTCCTTGACGGCGCGCCCCGCGCCCAGCCTCCACGAGGCCACGCCCACGGACAGGGCGTCGACGCCGACCACGGTTCCCGCTGCCTCGGCGAGGACCTGGTGGGTGTGCGCGGCGCGCGGCAGCGGCGCGTCCGGATCCCCACCCTGCTCGCGAATCATCGCGCGCCAGCAGTCCATCGCGCGCCCGTCCGCCAGGGCTGCCTCAACGTCGGCGTCATGGACCCCCGCGAGGTCGAGCATGTTGCGCGCGAGCTCGCACGTCAGCTCGACGACGTCGGAGGGGCCGCCACCGGCGAGGACCTCGACGGATTCGGCCACCTCGAGGGCGTTTCCGATCTTTCGTCCCAACGGCACGGACATGTCGGTGAGGAGGGCGCGCGTGGCGACCCCCGCGTCGCGTCCGAGGTCGACCATCGTGCGGGCGAGCTCACGCGCGGCATCCAGGTCCTTCATGAAGGCACCCGAGCCGACCTTGACGTCCAGGACGAGGGCTCCCGTGCCCTCGGCGATCTTCTTGCTCATGATGGAGCTGGCGATCAGCGCGATCGACTCCACGGTCGAGGTGATGTCACGCAGGGCGTAGAGCTTCTTGTCCGCGGGAGCCAGGCCCGAGCCCGCCGCGCAGATGACCGCACCGCAGCCGGAGCCCAGCTGGGTCATGATCTCGTCGTTGCTCAGCTGCGCGCGCCACCCGGGGATCGCCTCGAGCTTGTCGAGGGTGCCGCCCGTGTGCCCCAGGCCGCGGCCCGACAGCTGCGGGACGGCCACGCCGAAGCAGGCGACGAGCGGGGCCAGGGGCAGCGTAATCTTGTCGCCTACGCCGCCCGTGGAGTGCTTATCGGCGGTCGGCTTGCCGATGCCGGAGAAGTCCATACGCGCGCCCGAGCGAATCATCGCGTCCGTCCAGCGGGCGATCTCGCCCCGGTCCATGCCCCGCAGGAAGATCGCCATCGCCAGGGCGGCCATCTGCTCGTCCTTGATGACGCCCTTCGTGTATGCGTCGATCGTCCAGTCGATCTGGTCGGGGGTCAGCACTCCCCCGTCTCGCTTGACGCGGATGATGTCAACGGCATCAAAGAGAGCCATCGTGTCCTTCTTTCTCTTCCAGCGAGGCCGGGGTCACCGGGGCGACGCTCGACAGGTCGTGGGGTCCGAAAGCGCCGGGCAGCACCTCGGTCATAGGAGCGACGCCCTCGGGCATGAGGACCAGGCACGAGTGCCCGCCGTGCTCGTAGATGAGCTGGCGGCAGCGCCCGCACGGGGCAACCGGCTCCTCGTTGCCGTTGACGGCGACGACCGCGACGAGAGTGCCGCCGCCGGAGCGGATGAGGTCGGAGACCATGCCACACTCGGCGCACAGGGTGACGCCGTAGCCGGCATTTTCGACGTTGCAGCCGCTGACAAGCCAGCCGTCTGCCGTCAGGCCCGCGGCGCCCACGGGGAAGTTCGAGTAGGGGCAGTAGGCGTGTTTCATGGCCTCGATGGCCTCGGCCAGCAGGTCATCCCAGTCGATATCTGCTGAATCCATGCGGGTTCTCACTTCACGTAGGGGATGTTCTCGGCGGCGGGGGCACGCGACTTTCCTACGAATCCCGCGACGGCCACGATCGTGACCACGTAGGGAATCATCGACACGAGGTCAGCGGGGATCGCGGGCTCGATGTTGGGCAGCATGCGAGCCAGGGCCTGCGCGAAACCGAACATGACGGCCGCCCCCATGGCGCCCAGCGGGTTCCACTTGCCCAGGATCATGGCGGCCAGGGCGATGTAGCCGTTGCCCGCGGAAATGTTGTCCGTGAATGCCAGGCCGGAGCCGATCGTGAAGAATGCGCCGCCCAGGCCAGCGAAGGACGACCCCAGGATCGTGTTGAGGGTGCGCGTGCGTCCCACGTTGATGCCGACCGTGTCGGCGGCGCGCGGGTGCTCGCCGCAGGCCCTCAGCCGCAGGCCCCAGCGGGAGCGGAACAGGAAGAAGGACAGGGCGATGACGGCCGCGTACATGAGGTACACGAGGACCGACTGGTTGAACAGGACCGGTCCGATGATCGGGATCTCCGAGAGGACGGGGATCTTGATATCGGAGAGCGAGAACTGGTTGGTGTTCAGGCTCCCCGGAGCGTCCTTCATGATCGTGCCGTAGAAGAACGTCGTCAGGCCCAGCGCCAGGACGTTCAGGACGACGCCAACGATGATCTGATCCACCCCGTACTTGACGGAGAAGAGGGCCAGGAGGGACCCCAGGAGGGCACCCGCGAGGGGCGCCGCGACGAGGCCCGCGTAGGGGGTCTGGAAGTACGAGGCCGCCATGACACCCGCGAACGCGCCCACCAGGAGATCACCCTCGATCGCGATGTTGACGACGCCCACACGCTCCGAGACGACGCCCGAAAGGGAGCCGAAGATGAGGGGCGTTGAGATCGCCACGGTGGACACCAGAGTCGAGGTCAGGGTGACGACGCCCGAGGACCCGGAGCCCGCGTAGAACAGAAAACCCAGGACCGTGGAGAGCCCGACAACAGCCATTCCACCGACGCGCGCCCACGCGGGCTGGGAACTGCGCCGCAGCGTCGCCGCAACCGTCCAGGCGGTGATCGCGATCGTCAGGGCGGCGAGCACCCACACGATGGGCGCGCCCGCGGTAACAATGTCGGGGATCGCATAGGACTGCGACTTGTCGTTGAGGCGCAGGGTCATGTCACCACGAGCAGCAGCCGCGAAGACCACGAGCAGCACGCAGGCAGCCACGTAGATGCCGGGAAGCTTCCAGGAGCGCTTGGCCTCAACTTGAGAGACCACGCCGGACTCACTTGTGCTCATCAGCGTTCCCCTTTCGCGTATTCGCCGCGAGCGCGCGGACATCAGGCAGACGGAACAGCCACCGCACGAGGGCGGGTGCAGCGATCAGGAGGACGATGACGGACTGCAGGATGAGGATCATGTCGATCGGCACGCCCTTGGCCTGCATCGTGTAGCCGCCCGCCTTGAAAGCTCCGAAAAGGAGCCCCGCGCCAAACGTTCCCCACGTCTTGTTGCGCCCCAGGAGGGCCACCGTGATCGCGTCGAAGCCGATCGAACCGGCCACGTCACGCGAAACGTACCCGATCGTGCCCAGGGCCTCGTTCGCCCCGGCGAGGCCGAGGAACGCACCCGAGATCACCATCGTGATCGCCGTGATGCGCTCGACCGAGATGCCGGCCGTTCGGGCGGCGGCCGCGTTCGCGCCGACCGCGCGGATCTGGAATCCCAGAGTGGATCGCTCAATGAGCCACCAGAAGGCGAGGAGGGCAACCAGGGCGACCAGGAACCCGACGTGCAGCTTGAAGGGGGCGGGCAGGAGCCGCGCAAGGGCCGCGCTCTCGGCGACCTTGGGAGTCACCGGCTGATTCGTTCCGGGCACCTGCCAGGCCTTCTGCGCGAGGGTGTATCCCAAGCCCAGCGTCGCGATCGAGTTGAGCATGATCGTCACGATCACCTCGTTCGCGCCCGTCTTCGCTTTCAGGACGCCCGCGATACCGCCGTAGAGGCCGCCCGCAATGACCGCGACGAGGAGGGCCACCAGCGTGTGCAGGGCCGGCGGCAGGTTCACAGCGAAGCCCACCCATACGGCAGCGAGCGCTCCAACGATGATCTGGCCCTTGCCACCGATGTTGAACAGGCCGGCCCGGAAGCCGAGCGCCAGGCCCAGGCCCGAGATAATCAGCGGGATCGAATAGAAGAGAGAGTCCGTCAGCGGCTTGATCATGCGCACAGCGTTCGCCGCGTTCGGGTCCACAATGGAGCCGCGGAACATCGCATAGTAGGCATCCACCACGGACGCCCCCGACAGCGCAATGAGGATCGCTCCAATCACGAAGGCGATGAGGACGGCCAGCACCGACACAAACCACTGGGAGCCAAAGACACGGGTCGCGATGCCCGGTCCGTTACTCCTGCGTGCGCTCATTTCTCCTCCTTTCGAGGCGCCCCGGCGTCCTCAGCGGATCCCGAGGAAGCCGCCACGGCCTCGTCCAGGGGGACGCCTGCCATCATGAGGCCCAGGACGTCTCGTCCCGTGTCCGCCGGAACGATGCCCACAATGCGGCCACGGTACATGACGGCGATGCGGTCGGCCAGCGAGATGACCTCATCAAGCTCCGAAGAGATCAGCAGGACAGCACAGCCCTGGTCTCGCACGTCCACGATCCTGCGGTGAATGAATTCAATCGAGCCGACGTCGACGCCTCGCGTCGGCTGATTCGCGACCAGCAGCGTGAGGTCACGCGACATCTCGCGGGCCACAACAACCTTCTGCTGGTTACCGCCCGACAGGGAGGACACCGGGTCCTCGATAGCCGTCAGACGGATGTCGTACTCTTTTTCCTTGTCGCGGGCATTGCGCGTAATCGCACCGCGCTTGAGGGAGCCAAAAGACGAGAAAGACGAGGAGCGGAACTGGTCCAGCACCAGGTTGTCCGCGATCGAAAACGAGGCGATGATACCGTCCGTCGACCGGTCCTCGGGGATGAAACCGACGCCCGCTTCCAGGGATTCGCGAGGCTTGGCACGCGTAATATCTGCGTCCTCGAGTCGGATGACCCCACTGTCGGGTGTTTGCAGGCCCAGGATCACCTCGGCGAGCTCCGTTTGACCGTTGCCCTGCACGCCGGCGACTGCCAGAATCTCACCGCGGGGAACATCGAAGGACACGTGATCGAGCAGCGGCAACCCGCCCGCACCCAGCAGGGATACATCCTCGAAGGACAGGCCACCTCCTGCGGGGCGCGCGGGATCCTTCTCCACGCGCATCAGCACCTCACGCCCGACCATCTGCGTGGCCAACGAGGCCTCGGAATCGCTCGGGGACGCGTGCCCCACGACCCGACCGCGGCGGATCACCGTGATCTCGTCGGCCACCGCGCGCACCTCGCGCAGCTTGTGCGTGATGAACACAATCGAGGTCCCCGCGTCGGCCAGCTGACGCATGATCGTCATCAGCTCGTCCGTCTCCTGCGGGGTGAGCACTGCGGTTGGCTCGTCGAGAATGAGGACCTTCGCCTGGCGCGACAGCGCCTTCACGATCTCCACCCGCTGCTGGGCACCCACCGGCAGATCTTCGATGAGGGCGTCGGGGTCCAGGTCGAAGCCGAAACGCGCCGAGACCTCGCGCACCGTCTGGCGGGCGCGCTCGCGGCTGATGATCCCGGCCGGTCCGGTCGGCTCGAAGCCCAGGGCGATCGACTCGGCGACCGTGAAGACGGGGATGAGCATGAAGTGCTGGTGTACCATTCCGATACCCGCCGCGACCGCGTCGCCCGGGCCCTTGAACGTCACGGGCTCGCCGTCGATGAGGATCTGCCCCTCGTCGGGGGAGTGCATCCCGTACAGGACGTTCATGAGCGTGGACTTGCCCGCGCCATTTTCCCCAAGCAGGGCGTGAATATGCCCCTCCTCAATCGTTAAATCGATCGAGTCGTTGGCGATGAGGGGGCCAAACCTCTTCGTGATCCCCCGCAGCTCTAATTTCATTCCTTCGACCTTCCCCAACAGGTAGGCGCACCCCCGATGCCCGTGTGGGGCTGGCACCGTCACCGCCACCAGCCCCACACGCGCCGTATCACTTCGGGGCGTTCTGCGATTCAATCACAAGCTTGCCGGACTTGATGTCGTCCGTGAGCTTGGTCAGGTCCGCCTTGAGCTCCGCGGACACCTTGTCATCGAAGTCGTGGAACGGAGCGATCGAGACGCCGCCGTTGGCCAGCGTGCCCACGTACGGGGTCGAGCTGAACTTGCCGTTCACCGAGTCCTGGATCGCCTGCTTGACCGAGGCGCCGATCTCCTTCATGACCGAGGTCAGCACGATCGAGGAGTAGTCGGGGTTGGCCTCGTACCAGTCGGAGTCAACGCCGATGATCCAGGTGTTGCCATCCGCCTTGGCGGCCGCCGCAGCGCCCAGGCCGACCGGGCCCGCGACGGGCATGATGATGTCCGCGCCCTGCGAGATGAACTGCTGGGCCTGCTCCTTGCCGAGAGTCTGATCGTCGAACGACTGCGTGAAGGAGCCGTTCTGCGTGGCCTTGTCCCAGCCGAGCAGCTGCACGTTCGTGCCCTTGGCCGTGTTGTAGGCCGCGACACCATCAGCGAAGCCATCCATGAACACCGTCACCGAGGGGATCTGAATACCGCCGAAGGTGGCGACCTTGCCGGTCTTGGTCATGCCTGCGGCCACGTAGCCAGCCAGGTAGGCGGCCTCAGCGGTGTTGAACAGCAGCGGACGCGCGTTGTCCAGCGTCACCGTATTGTTGTTACCGTCGTTGAAGCTGGAGTCGATGAGGGCGTAGTGCACGTCCTTGTTCTCTTCGGCGGAGGTGTGGACGGCCTTCTCGAGGTTGAAGCCGACGCCGATGATCAGGTTGCAGCCGTCGGACACCATGGACTCCACGTTCGGGTTGAAGTCCGCGTCCGAGTTGGACTCGGCCGTGTTGATCTGGATTCCGAGGCTGGTCTGGGAGGCCTTGAGGCCGTCGTAGGCGGACTCGTTGAAGGATTTGTCATCCCAGCCGCCGGCATCAGAGACCGCGCAAGCCTTGAACGAGGTGGCATCCTTCGCCCCGCCGGACTGGCTGGTGGCGGTTCCTCCACCGCCGCCACAGCCTGCCAAGGCGAGCGTTGCGACTCCCGCCGCAGCGAGGAGCTTCGTGAGGTGCTTCATGAGTGTTTTCCTCCGTTGATGTGGATTCTTCCTTGGACCGGTGGCGGCGCGGGCCACGGATCATGTCCGCACAGCCATTGCGCGAACATTTGTCATGATCGACTTTTACGTCTGATCCGAGTGTCCCGCGCCACCCCTACACTGTCAAGGGCTACTTGTTTTCGCTTTGGTAACGATTGAAGCGGCGCCGGGCGAACACCCCGGCAACGCCGATCACTCCGACAATCATCGCACCGGCCAGACCACCGAAGTCCGCACCCGTGCGGGCCAGAGACCCCTTGGGAGACTTCGTCTTCTTGTGCTGCGCGGAAGGCGCTGACTGGTCACCCGACTGGGTATCATCCGCAGCGTCAGCCGACGGGCTCGGGTCGGGCGCCACCGCTCCCGCACAGGTCACGGGGATCGTCAGGCCGTCCCCGGCCTCGACGACCGTCGCGAAGTCTGTGGCGACCGTGACGGGCACGTTCACGGCCTCGCCGGCAGCCTTGCCCTCACATGCGCCCACGACCGTCACGTCCACGCTCGCCTGTCCCGCGCCATCGGTCGTGATGACCGAGGCAGCGTCGGAGGCGTGCGCGTCCACGAGGGAGTTGTCGACCTCGGCCACGGCCTGCGCTCCCCCGGCGCGCACCCGTACCTTCGAGGTGATGGAGGGGCCTTCGGAGAAGGACAGGCCACGCAGCGGGATCGTCACCGTCGAGCCATCGGTGACTGGATCCGTAGGCAGGGTCAGGCCGATCGAGGACTTGGCCTCGCGCGGCGTCAGGCCTCCCGTGGCCTGGATCGAGCGGGCCGCCGCACCCGAGTGCGCGCCCAGGTAGGCATTAAAGGAATCGCGGTCCAGGTTTCCGTTCGTCGTGGCCGCTCCCCCTCGGGTCAGGGCCTCGAAGGAGTCGCCACCCGCCAGCAGGAAGGACAAGGAGCCGACCGTGTACGTCGCGTCTGCCTTCAGCGGCTCACCGTTGATCGTCACCGACGTGATGTGCTCCCCGTAGGGCTTCGCCGGATCGTAGGTGTAGCGCACGTTCGAGGACAGACTCAACTTGAGCATGGGCCGGGAGTTCTGCGTGTTCAGGTTCGTCTTCCACTGCTGCTCCAGCGCGTCCTTGACGTCCGATCCCTTAAGCGTCACGTATCCCAGCTCGTTGGAGAAGGGCTCGACCTCGTAGGTCTGCGCGTAGGTGATCGTCCCGTCCTCGTTCGGCACCAGGTCGGCGCGCAGGTCGCCCGCGTTGATCATGCCAATGTCGACGTTCTTCCCGTCCGGGGTGAGGATGGTTTCGCGCAGCGAGTCGGCCACCAGGTCGCCCAGGGAGGATTCGATGCCTCGGTTCGATCCGGGTTCCGTGGCCCCCTCGGGGGTCGTGAAGACGCCGCGCCTGAAGGGCTCCGTGTACCCGGTCGCGACGACGCGCTTACCGGCTTCCCTCGAGTCGGCCTCGGCTCGATCGACAATCGCCTGGGTGTCCGAGTCCGCGCCGCACTGGGCGACCTCGGCGGCGGGGATGAGAATCGAGTCGGCACTGGTCACCTGACGCGTCGCGGGGTCGATCGTCAGTCGGATCAGGCCCAGGTTGTCCGTGTAGGAGCCCGACGCAATGCCCGCCAGGCGCGGGTTCGCGGACTCGAAGGACTCCACCGAGTTGACATGGTCGAACTCGTAGGGCACGTGCGTATCCCCGCCCATGAGTCCGTCGACGTCCTTGCCAACCTTCGTGTAGTTATTCTTCACGTCGTCATCCAGCATGGCGATGACGACGTCGGCCGTGCCGCTAGTCTTCAGCTCGGCGGCCAGTGAGTTGATGCGCGCGATCGGGTCCGTGAAAGTCAGGCCCGCCGTCGTTCCGGGGCTGAGCTTGTAGGGCACGTCCTGCGCAATGGCACCGATGAATGCCACCTTCACACCCGAGGGAGACGTCCACACCTTGTAGTCCCCCAGGTAGGGGGTGCCGTCCCCGTAGGTTCCCATGCCCTCAATGTTGGCACCCAGATAGGGGAAGGTCGCCTGCACGAACTCGCTCGGGTTGGATCCGTCGACGCGCTGCTTGAAGACGGCCTGTCCCATGTCCAGCTCGTGGTTGCCGATCGTCGAGGCCAGCGGAGCCATCGTATTGAGGGCCGCGATGGTCGGGTTGTCCTTGAGCGCCCCAGAAATGTAGGGCGATGCTCCGATGTTGTCTCCCAGCAGTGTGAACGAGGAGTTGGGGTTCGTCGCGCGCGCCTTCTTCAGGTAGCAGTTCATCGCCGGCAACCCAGCCTCGCGCACGACGCCCTTCTTGGCGACCTGCTGGATGTGCCCGTGCACGTCCGTGAGGTTGTAGAGGTCCAGGGTGATCGGCGAGGCCTCGTTCTGTGACGCTTCATCCTGCGGGGCCGCGAGCGCGACTGCCGGCACGGAGGCCAGGGTGAGGGCGGCCGCCGAGGCGAGCGCGAGGCGAGTCCATGGTCTGCGCATGGGTGTGTTCCTTTCATCGGGGCGGCGATGGTGCCGCGTCCTGCGTGGTGAGTGTGGAGTTCGGTGTGTCAGCCGCGGTGGCGACGGCGGCGCGAGACGAGGATGAGCCCACCGCCGAGGGCGGCGAGGAGAATCCCGATGCCGATTGCCGGGCCGGCGTCGGCACCGGTGCGCGCCAGGCCGCTCACCGTGGCAGCGCGCGTGGGTGCCTTGTGGGACGAGGCCGTGGCCGCCCTCGAGGGAACCGGCGCGGGTGACGCGGAGGGGACTGCGGGCGACGGGGCCGCGCTGGGGGCGCTGGACGGGTCGGCGGACGGCTCGGTGCTCGGCGTCGGGGCAGGCACGTCCCCGCCGAGCAGGGTGAGCCCAATGAGCTCGGGGTTGTGATCCGAGGAACGGTAGGGGTTATCGGCTTCGACGGCCAGGTGGGCGTTCATGCCGGCCCTCGAGTATTCGAAGGCGATGGACTCCTGAGCGTTGACGGCCCAGCTGGTGACGCCCGCCAGGAGCGGCTTCGCGGCGCGTTGGCAAAGACGTGGTCGAGGGAACCCGAGCGTCCCGCGTAGACGTAGGAGGCCTCGCCCGCGCCAGAGACCCGATCCCAGCCCGCTGCCTCGAGGGCCTTGATCGGGTCCTCCTGCAAGTAGGAGTTGAAGTCACCCACGAGCAGGGTCGGTTTGTCCGCGAATCGGGCGGCGAAGGATGCCAGGGCACCCGCCTGGGCGACGCGGATCGCGTTCGCGTTGCCCTGACCGTCCCCACTGTCAACGTTGCCAGCAGGCGCACCCTCGGGTACGGATCCCTTCGACTTGAAGTGATTGGCGATGACGATGAAGGTCGTGGGCACGGCCCCGGGCGAGGGCACGTATGCCCACGTTCCGGCGCCCGCGCCCTTGTTGAGGGCCTCGACGAGGCGGGCCAGGGACGCGCCGCGCACCTTGCACTTCTTGGCCGTCACGAAGGCGCCCGTGCGGTCTGGATAGCCCTTGCATCCGGCCTCGTCGACACCCAGGTCGGAGAAGTAGTTGAGGACGTTGAACGTCGCCACGCGAGTGTCGCCACCGACCGTGGGGGCGCCTGGACGCTCCCCGGTGATGCTCACGGGTGAGCGGTCGGGGTGCCCGGCGACCATGGAGGTCGGCTGGAAGACGAAGGAACCGTGCCTGGGCTCGAGGACCACGGGCTTGGTAAAGGCCACGTGGTAGCCGACGCGCGCGGGCGAGCCGTTGGCCAGGTAGGCGAAGGCGGCCTCGGTGGCGGTCCCCTCCTGCAGGTTCGTGTTGGTGCCGTCGTCGAGGATGATGGCGCGGGCTGCGTTGGCCGCCTCGTACTCGCGGGCCACCTGCCCGGGAGCCACCACGTCCGTGGCCGAGCGCAGCGGGCTCTCACCAGGGGTCAGGGCGAGGGTCCCGTATTGGTTCGTCTGGTAGTTGTCGGTGATGGTCCACGTGCCCTGAGGGGCGAGGAGCATGGACTCGAGGGCATCGGCCTCGTCCGGCGTGGGGACGCGGGTTGCCGGGATGGGCGTCGGCGTCTGGCATCCCTCGACCTCGGTCACGGCGGTCGCGGCCAGCTGGGTGAGGCTCTGGGGGTTACCCTTCGCGCTCGTCGCGGGGAACTCTCCCACCGTGCCGGTCACGCGCACGCAGGTCCCCGGGGCCGGGACCTCGCCCTTCTTGCCTGCGTAAACGAAGAGGCCGTCGGAACGAGTACGTCCCGGCTCCCACGCGCCGCCCGATCCGGGGGTCTGGATCGTGTAGCCGTCCAGCGTCGCGCCCAGCCCGGACTCGGCAGCCGGATACGCGGCCGTCACGACGCCGAGAGTCGTCACGGTGGCCCCCACCATCGCGGAATCGTCCCCCTCACCCACGGCCTGAATGCCGGGGATCGGCGTATCGACGAGGCCGGCGCTGGCCTCACCCGATCGCGCGGAGTTTTCTGGGGCGGAAGGCTCCGCTGCGGGCGTGGGTTGCGCAGCCCCCGACTGGGCCTGCTCGGCATCAGCCTGTTCCACATCGGCCGCCCAAGCGGCGGGCACAAGCCCCATCGCGGACAGCGCGAGCGCGCCGAGTACAGCCAGTGGTCGTGTCCCGTACTTCATCGGGATATCCTCTCAACCTCACCTCACCGTGAGGGGCCGACGAGCCCCGTGCCGTAGGTGTCTTTACCAACAGCAACACGAGTTATGACAAGTGTAACCTCATGCACATACGTGCGGAAGCGATTGGGAACATTCCCTGAAATACAAGCCTTCGGCGGGCGTGTACCCACGAGCGCACGGCTGCCTAGGCCTCGTCAAACTCAGCCCGGCGTCGCTATGTTCCCCGGCCGCGTCACGCTCAGTGAGCGCGAGTCAGGACGCCGAATATGGGGAGACGACCACCTGAGCGCGCTGCAGGTCCTTGACCTCGGAGTACCCCGTCGAGGCCATGGTCCGCTTGAGGGCACCCACGAAGTTCAGGGAACCGTCCGCGCGCGTCGAGGGGCCGTAGAGGATCTGCTCAAGCGTGCCCGTCGTACCCACGTGGACGCGCTGGCCGCGGGGCATATCCGGGTGGGTCGCCTCGGATCCCCAGTGCCAGCCGCGCCCCGGAGCCTCCTCCGCGCGCGCGATGGCGGCGCCGAGCATGACGGCATCCGCGCCACACGCGATCGCACGCGACAGGTCTCCGCTGCGGCCGACGCCGCCATCCGCGATGACGTGCACGTAGCGGCCGCCGGACTCGTCCATGTAGTCGCGTCGGGCTGCGGCCACATCCGCGATCGCGGTCGCCATCGGCGCGTGCACGCCCAGGGACTGGCGCGTCGAGTGCGCCGCTCCCCCACCGAAGCCAACAAGGACGCCCGCCGCGCCCGTGCGCATCAGGTGCAGGGCCGCCGTATCCGTGCAGACGCCGCCCACGATGACGGGGACGTCCAGCTCGTAGATAAAACGCTTGAGGTTGAGGGGCTCGCGGCGCGAGGACACGTGCTCCGCCGACACCGTCGAGCCGCGAATGATGAACAGGTCGACGCCCGCGTCCACGACCGCGCGCCAGTACTTCTGCACGCGCTGGGGCGAGAGCTTGCCTGCGACGACCACGCCGGCCTCGCGCAGCTGCTTGAGGCGCGCGGTGATCAGCGAGGGCTTGATCGGCTCGGAGTAGACTCGCTGGAGGGTAGCGATCGACTCCTCCTCACCAAGGTGAGCGATGTGATCGAGGATCGGGGTGGGATCCTCGTAGCGGGTCCACAGTCCGTCCAGGTCGAGCACGCCGATGCCGCCGAGGCGACCGAAAGCGATCGCGGTCTCGGGACTCATCACCGAGTCCATCGGGGCCGCCATCAGGGGAATGTCGACGTGGTAGGCGTCGATCTGCCAGCCGACGTTGACGTCCTCGGGGTCGCGGGTGCGCCGCGAGGGCACGAGGGCGATATCGTCCAGCGTGTAGGCGCGGCGTCCGCGCTTGCCACGACCGATTTCTACTTCGTCGCTCATGACCCGATTCTACTGCCTCCGGGACGCAGATGTGCCCACCCTCTGCCACACTGGAGCCACCGGCAAGGCTAGGAGCAATCATGAGCTGGATCGAGGACCCGTGGATGGGTTTTGACACCGAGACGACGGGCGTGCGCGCGCTCAAGGACCGCCTCGTCACCGCCGCACTGGTGCTGCGCATCGACGGCGCTTCCTACCGCTCGGGTGTCAGCGCCCCCGACCAGGTGGCCACGTGGCTGACCGACCCGGGCATCGAGATCCCCGAGCAGGCCACGGCTGTCCACGGCATCACGACCGAGCAGGCTCGCCGCGACGGTCGCCCCATCGAGGAGGTCCTGCACGAGCTGGCCGGTTCCATCGTTGAACACTGGCTGCGCGGCTACCCGGTCGTCGCCTTCAACGCGACCTACGACATCACGCTGGTCAACCAGGAGCTGCGTCGCCACCGTCTGGGGTCCTTCGAGGAGCGCCTGGAGGGCGCCCCCATGCTGGTCGTTGACCCGCTGGTGTTGGATCGCAAGCTCGACCGCTTCCGCAAGGGCAAGAAGACGCTGACGGAGATGGCGCCGGTGTACGGGGCGGTTGCCTCCCCCGACGCTCACACGGCCGAGGTCGACGTGGCCATGACGCTCGACGTTCTCGCCGGCATGGTGGACAAGTACCCGCAGCTGGCCTCCATGAGCGCCCTGGAGCTCATGGACTACCAGCTCCAGGCTCACCAGGATTGGGCCGAGGACTTCGAGAAGTACCTGCGTAAGCAGGGCAAGGACGCGAACATCGACCGCGAGTGGCCACAGATCACGCCGCGAGGCCGCGGCGACGATCAGGAGTAGGAACGATTCAGGCGGGGGTCGGCAGGCGCCGGCCCCCAGAACCCCGGTAGCGCAGCCGACAGAAACACCGGTGACGTGAAAGGCCCGGAGGCGAGTCGACACCTCCGGGCCTCTACGTAAGGATCACTTTTCCTTGATGAGATCCAGCCACGTGCGGCGCTCGCCCACGAGGAAGCCGAAGTCGCGGTTCTGGTCCGCGATGGCGGCGTCGGTCGCAGGGTTCTTGATGAGCGCGGCCAGAACGTCCGGGGCGGCGGTGATGGCACCCACGCCCTGGCGGACCAGCTCGAGGACCTGCTCGGAGTTCTTGAAGGACGCGGCCAGGACGTCGGCCTTCAGGTCGTAGGAACGCAGGGTTCGGTGGATCTCCGAGGCGACGCGCACACCGTCGATGCCGTAGTTGTCCATGCGGTTCACGTAGGGGGCGACGTAGCGGGCGCCGGCCTTGGCGGCCATGAATCCCTGCATCGAGGAGTGGATGCCGGTGGCGGTGACCTGCATGCCTTCGCGCACGATGCGCGGGATGGCGGCGAAGCCTTCGCGCGTGACAGGGAGCTTGATGAAGAGGTTGCCGCCGATCTCGCCGCGCAGGGCCCTCGCCTCGGCGACCATGTCGTCGGCGCGCTCGGAGACGATCTGCACGTGCAGCTGGGCGCCGTCGGGCAGGAGTTGCTTGATGGCGTGGAGGACCTCGAGAGGCTCCTTGCCCTCGCGGTACAGGATCGTGGGGTTGGTCGTCACGCCGTCGATGGGCAGGTATTCCAGGGTCTTGGCGATGGAATCGACGTTCGCGTGATCGATGAGGATGAGCATGTGAGCAGCTCCTTTGCGCTGTTGTGAGTTTTCGCACCCCCAGGATAGCGCGGGCGGGAGCAGTCCATCGACTGCTCCCGCCCATCCCGAACGCTCTGCCTGCGACTACTTCGCCGAAGAGGAGTGGTAGTTCGGCGCCTCCGTGGTCATCTGCACGTCGTGCGGGTGCGACTCGCGCAGGCCCGCGCTGGTGATGCGCACGAAGCGGCCGTTGGCCTTGACCTGGGAGATCGTGGAGGCACCCAGGTAGAACATGGTCTGGTGCAGGCCGCCGACGAGCTGGTAGATGACCTGGGCGAGGGAGCCGGTGTAGGGCACCTGGCCCTCGATTCCCTCGGGGACGATCTTGTCGTCGGAGGTGACGTCGGCCTGGAAGTAACGGTCCTTGGAGTAGGACTTGCGCCCACGCGAGCTCATCGCGCCGAGCGAGCCCATGCCGCGGTAGCGCTTGAACTGCTTACCGTTGGTGAACACGACCTCGCCCGGAGACTCTTCGCAGCCGGCCAGCAGGGAGCCGAGCATGACGGTGTCGGCCCCGGCCACGAGGGCCTTGCCGATGTCGCCCGAATACTGCAGGCCACCGTCCGCGATGAGCGGGACGCCGGCGGGACCGCAGGCCTTGGCGGCCAGGTGGATCGCCGTGATCTGGGGGACACCAACGCCGGCGACGACGCGGGTCGTGCAGATCGAGCCGGGGCCCACGCCGACCTTGACGGCGTCGACGCCCGCGTCGATGAGCGCCTGGGCGCCCTCGGTCGTAGCGACGTTACCGCCGATGATATCGATACCGGCGAAGGTCGGATCGGCCTTGATGCGGCGGATCATGTCGAGGGCAAGCTGGGCTCCGCCGTTCGCAGTGTCGACGACGAGGACGTCCACGCCAGCCTCGGCCAGGGCGGTGGCGCGTTCCCAGGTGTCGCCCCAGTAGCCGACGGCCGCGCCGACGATGAGGCGGCCACGCGAGTCCTTGGTGGCGTTGGGGTACTGCTCGGTCTTGACGAAGTCCTTGACGGTGATGAGGCCGGTCAGGCGCCCCTCGGGGTCGACGAGGGGGAGCTTCTCGATGCGGTGCTCGGCCAGGAGAGCCTTGGCGTCCTCCCGCGAGATTCCGGTGGCTCCGGTGATGAGGCGCTCGCGCGGCGTCATGCACTCACGTACGGTCAGTCGCGCCCAGCGCTCCGGCGGGACGAAACGCAGATCGCGGTTGGTGATGATGCCCTGAAGGTTGCCGGCCGCGTCGACGACCGGCAGTCCCGAGACCTTGTAGTGGCCGCAGAGCTCGTCGAGCTGGGCGATGGTGGCCTCGGGCCCGACGGTCACCGGGTCGGAGACCATGCCGGACTCTGAGCGCTTGACGCGCCTGACCTGCTGGGCCTGCTCCTCGATGGACAGATTGCGGTGAAGGATGCCGATGCCGCCCTGACGGGCCATGGCGATGGCCATGTCCGACTCGGTGACGGTGTCCATAGCGGCTGAGAGCAACGGAGTGGCCAGGTTGATCCGCGGCGTCAGTCTGGAGGTCGTATCGACCTCAGAGGGGATGACGTCGGTCAGCCTGGGCAGCAGGAGCACGTCGTCGTAGGTGAGTCCGGTAGGGGCAAAGGCGTCAGGGCTGGTGATCGAGTCGCTCACGGGGACATCGTAAGACGACCCGAGCGCCCCGTGCATATCCCCCGC